>NZ_SMKY01000029.1 GCF_004349235.1 Actinomadura darangshiensis
GATCGAGCGGGAGCGCGTCACCGACACCGGCGCGGTCCCCGCGGTCGCGCAGCGCTGGGTGGACCACCGGGCCGCGGACGACCGGCGCGACCTGTCCAGCCTGCGCGCCCTGCAGATCGGCGGGGCCCGGCCGCCCGCCGCGCTCGTCCGGCGGATCCGCCCGGTCCTCGGCTGCGCCCCGCAGCAGGGGTACGGGATGGCCGAGGGGCTGATCTGCTTCACCCGCCCCGGCGACCCCGACGAGGTCGTGCTCGGGACGCAGGGCCGCCCGATCTGCCCCGCCGACGAGCTGCGGGTCGTCGGCGCGGACGGCCGCCCGGTGCCGCCCGGCGAGCCGGGCGTCCTGCAGACCCGCGGCCCGTACACGCTGCGCGGCTACTACCGCGCGCCCGAGCACAACGCGCGGGCCTTCACGCCGGACGGCTGGTACGTGACCGGCGACATCGTCCGGCTGCGCCCCGACGGCAACCTGGTCGTGGAGGGCCGCGACAAGGACATGATCAACCGGGGCGGGGAGAAGATCTCCGCCGAGGAGGTCGAGGACCTCGCCCACCGCCTGCCCGGGATCGCGCAGGCGGCCGCCGTCGCCATGCCCGACCCGGTGCTGGGCGAGCGGGTCTGCCTCTACGCGGTGCCCCGGCCGGGCGCCGCGCCGCGGCTGGCGGACGTCGTCGCGGAGATGGACCGGGCCGGCGCGGCGCGCTACAAGCGGCCGGAGCGGCTCGTCCTGGTGGACGCGCTGCCGTTCACGCCCGTCGGCAAGGTCGACAAGAAGGCGCTGCGGGAGGACGTCCGCCGCCGGATCTCCGAGGAGTCCTGACCCCGCCGGGGCGCGCCGTCCCGCCGGGTCACCGCTGCCGGGACGTCTCCGCCAGGCGGCGGGTGAGGTAGCGGCGCTCGGCGTCCGTCGGAGCGAGCGCGAGCGCCGCCCGGTAGGCGTCGGCCGCCGCGCCGCCGTCGCCGAGGCGGCGCAGCAGGTCGGCACGGGTGGCGGGCAGCAGGTGGTAGCCGGCGAGGTCGCCGTCGTCCTCCAGCCGCCGGACGAGCGCGAGCCCTGCCGCGGGCTCCTCGGCCATCCCCACCGCCACCGCCCGGTTCAGCTCCACCACCGGCGACGGGACCAGCTCGACGAGCCGCCCGTACAGCGCGGCGATGCGCGCCCAGTCGGTGTCGGCGGCGTCGCGGGCCGTGGCATGGCAGGTGGCGATCGCGGCCTGCAGCCGGTAGGGGCCGGGCTCGCCGGCGTGCGACGCCGCTGCCAGCACCGCCACCCCCTCGGCGATCTCGTCGCGGTCCCAGCGGGCGCGGTCCTGCTCCTCCAGGGGCACCAGGTCGCCGCCGGCGTCCACCCGGGTGCCGCGGCGGGCGTCGTGCAGCAGCATCAGCGCGAGCAGCCCGCCCGCCTCCGCCTCCTCCGGCATGAGCCGGGCGAGGACCCGGGCCAGCCGGATGGCCTCGGCGCACAGCTCCCGACGGATCAGCTCCGCGCCGGCCGTCGCCGAGTAGCCCTCGGTGAACAGCAGGTAGAGGACCCCGAGGACGGCCGTGGTGCGCTCGGGCAGCTCGGCGGCCTCCGGCACCCGGTACCGGATCCCGGCGTCGCGGATCTTCCGCTTGGCGCGCTGCAGCCGCTTGGCCATCGTCGCCTCCGGGACGAGGAAGGCGCGGGCGATCTCCGGGACGGTCAACCCGGCGAGGGTCCGCAGCGTCAGCGCGACCCGCCCGTCCAGCGGAAGCGCGGGATGGCAACAGGTGAACATCAGCCGGAGCCGGTCGTCGCGGACGCCGCTGACCGCCGCCCCGTCGTCGGTCTCCGCGCCGGCGGCCGCGCGGTCGGCCAGCACGGCGAGCTGGCGGAGCTTCGCGCTGCCGGTCGCCTCCCGGCGCAGCCGGTCCGTCGCGCGGTTGCGGGCGGCCGTGGTGAGCCAGGCTCCGGGCCGCCGCGGCACGCCGTCGCGCGGCCAGCTCTCCAGCGCGCGGGCGAACGCGTCCTGCGCGCACTCCTCCGCGAGGTCCCAGTCGCCGGTCAGCCCGATCAGGTAGGCCACGATCTGGCCCCACTCGTCGCGGAACGCGCCGTCGACGGCCGACTCCACCCCCGGCGGCGTCACGGGGTCTCGAACGGGTGTCTCACGAACCCTCCCTGCCGGTCCTGCGGCACGCCCATCGTAGCCGCCCTCCGGCTCCCGTCGGCAGCCTCGCGGTCACGCATCGTCACAGGGCGGGTCCGCGCGCCGTCCCGGCGGGGCCCGCGCACTCCGCACGTTGGAATAGTCGCCGACCGGCCGGCTTGGCTAGTCTCGGAAGCGCATGATCGAAAGATGCTTGGCCGCGGGATCCGGCCACGTGCGATGCGACGAGGGACTCGAACGTGACACTCCCCATTCCGACCGGCGCGGGCGCGACGCCCGCGCGGCCACGCCGATGAGCCCCCGCCGGCACGACCCGCGGATGCGGCCGGCGCTCGTCGACATCGCGGCGCGGCTGCTGCGCGAGGAGGGCCCCCAGGCGCTCACGGCGCGTCGGCTCGCCGCGGAGGCCGGCTGCTCGACGATGGTGGTCTACACCTACTTCGGCGGGATGAGCGGGCTGGTACGCGAGGTCGTCCACGAGGGGTTCGCGCGGCTGCAGTCGTACTTCAACCGGGTGGCGATCACCGAGGACCCGGTCGCCGACATGGCGCTGCTCGGCCGGGCGTACCGGCTGAACGCCCACGCCAACCCGCACCTGTACGCGGTGATGTTCGGCGCGGCCTCGCTGGCCGGGTTCTCGCTGTCGGAGACCGACCGCCAGCACGGCCGCTACACCCTCATGAACGTCGTGCACTGCGCGCACCGGTGCGTGCGCGCGCGACGGTTCACCGCCGACGACGCCGAGCTCGTCGCGCACCAGATGTGGACCGCCATCCACGGGCTCGTCACCCTGGAGCTCGGCGCGTACCTGGTCGCGCCGTACGACGCGGACGTGTGCTTCGAGGCGCAGCTCGTCGCGCTGATGGTGAGCGTGGGCGACACGCGGGAGGCCGCGTCGCGGTCGGTCGCCACGTCGCTCGAGCGGCAGGGCACCGAGGTGCGGGCGGCGCCCGGCCAGACGGTCCGCTGATCCGGTCCCGCGGCCGACGGCCGCCGCGCCACCGGCCCGCCGCCGGCACCGGCGCGGCACGGCCGTGGACTAGCATGCGGGCGTGAAGTACATGCTCATCTTCTGCAGCGACGTGTCGACCGGCATGAGCGCCGCCGAGGTCGAAAAGGCCGCCGTGGCGATGGACGGCTGCGACGAGTGGACGCGGGACATGGAGCGCCGCGGCTACCTGCGCGGCGGCGCGGGCCTGCGGCCGAGCGAGGAGGCGCGGACGCTGCGGGTCCGCGACGAGCAGGTGCTGCTGTCGGACGGCCCGTTCGCCGAGACCCGCGACCAGATCGGCGGGTTCAACCTGCTGGAGTGCCCGACGATGGACGCGGCGCTGGAGGCCGCGGCCGGGCACCCGTGGGCCCGGATCGGCCAGATCGAGGTCCGGCCGGTCTGGGAGCCCTGAGCCGGCGCCCGGCCGCGGCCCGCCCGCCGAGCGGCGGCGGGGTCCCAGGGCGTCAGGACGCCGCGGCGAACTGCCCGGGGGCGCGTCCCGGCCCGGCGGGCCCGCGGTAGGCCTGCGCGATGTCCAGCCACCGGTCGGCCTCCGGCCCCGACGCGGTCACGGCGAGGTCGGCGCGGTGCCGCCGCCGCGTCACCAGCAGGCAGAAGTCCTCGGCCGGGCCGCTGATCCGGTCCGGGGCGTCGGCCGGGCCGAACGTCCACCGGGCGCCGGACGGGGCGGTGATCTCGTACCGGAACTCGTGCGCGGGCGGGGTGAGCCCGCGGGTCTGGTAGCCGAAGTCGCGGGTGAGGATCGCGAACCCGACCAGGTGCAGCAGCCGGTCGGTGCGCTCCGGGCGGATCCCGAGCGCGTCGGCGATGTCCTGGCCGTGCGCGAACGCCTCCATGATTCCCGCGCAGGCGAGGATCGCCGGGGGCAGCGGGTTCACCAGCCACGGCACTGTCTGATCCTCCGGGAACGCGGCGAGCGCCGCGATGCCGTCGGCGCGCTCGCGCTCCCAGACGGCCAGCAGTTTGTCCGGTGATCCGGTGGGGTATTCGCGCAGCGCGGCGTTCACCGCGCCGTTGAAGTCGTCCTTCGCACGCGCGGTCAGCGCCTGGAACGCCGCGGCGTCGGAGGCCGCGGTCCCGGCGAGCCGGAAGATGAAGGCCAGGTGCGCGACCTGGTCGGCGACCGTCCAGCCGGCGGCGGGGGTGGGCCGCGCCCACCCCGCGCCGTCCAGGCCGGCGACCATCCGGTCAACCTGGGCGCTCTCGGCGTCCAGGTCGGCGATCACGGTTTTCAGATCCGTCACGAGCCGGTCCTTTCCCGATGCGGAGACCCCGCGGGCAGCGGGCACGACCAGCGTCTCCCGCCGCCGCGCGGGCGTCTCGTTCGATCGTGCGGACCTGGGCCCGGACGTCCGTCAGTCGGCCACCGAGGCGGACTCCGCCGCGGGCGCGGCTTCGTCCGCCCGCTCGCCGCGCCGGAAGATCTCGCCGGGCCACCACATCCACCGGCCGAGGTCGAGCGCCACGGCCGACACCAGCACGGACCGGACCACGAACGTGTCCAGCAGCACGCCGAGCGCCACCGCGATGCCGATCTCGGCCATGAACGCCAGCGGCAGGACGCCGAGGGCGCCGAACGTCCCGGCGACCACGACGCCCGCCGAGGTGATGACGCCGCCGGTCGCGGCGAGGGAGCGCAGCACGCCCGGCCGGGGCCCGTGCAGCAGCGCCTCCTCCCGCATCCGGGTGGCGAGGAAGATGTTGTAGTCAACGCCGAGGGCGACCATGAAGACGAACGCCCACAGCGGGAAGGACGGGTCGGCGGCGGGCAGGCCGGCCAGGTGGTCGAACACCAGGGCGCTGAGGCCGAGCGCGGCGCCGAAGGCGAGCAGCACCGTGCCGACGAGGACGAGCGGCGCGACGACGGCCCGCAGCACGAGCAGCAGCAGGACGAGCACGCCCAGCGTCACCAGGGGGATCACCACCGCGCGGTCGTGCCGGGAGGCGCGCAGCACGTCCAGGTTGACCGCGTCGCCGCCGCCCACCTTCGCCTGGGCGCCCGGCACCGCGTGCGCCGCGGAGCGGACCCGGTCGACCGTCCGGTACGCGGCGGACGACCCGGGCTGCGCCGTCAGCGTGGCCTCCAGATACACGGCGTCACCGGAGGTGCGGGGCGCGCCGACGCCCGCGACCCCGGGGGTGCGGGACACGGCGGCGGCGAGCGCGTCGCCCGCCCCGGCCCGCCCGACCACCTGGAGCGGCTGCCCGGCCCCGGCGGGGAAGTGCCGGTCGCTGACCTGCTGGCCGACGACCGAGTCGGGCTTGCCGCGGAAGGAGTTCGCACCGCTGAAGCCGTTGGCGTTGAGGCCGAGGACGCCGAACGACAGCGCGCCCAGCACCACGACGGTGCCGATCCAGATCGCCCGCGGCCGCGCGGCGATGACGCCGCCCGCCCGCGCCCACAGGCCCGCGCGGTCCGGCTCCGCGGACCCGGCGAGGGGACGCGCCGGCCAGAACATCCAGCGGCCGAACACGACGAGAAGGGCGGGCAGGAACGTCAGCATCACCGCGAGGCTGACCGCGACGCCGATCGCGGCGACGGGCCCGAGGCTCCGGGTGGAGTTCAGGTCCGCGGCCGTCAGGCACAGCATCGCCAGCACGACGATGCCGGCGCTCGCGGCGAGGCTCAGCGAGGCGCGGCGCAGCGCCGCCGCCATCGCCGCGTGCCGGTCGGCGTGCCGGCGCAGCTCCTCCCGGTACCGGGAGACGATCAGCAGGGTGTAGTCGGTGGCGACGCCGAAGACCAGGACGATGAGGACGAACGAGCTCTCCCCGCTGACGGTGAGGCCGCCGTGCCGGGCGAGCCCGTAGATGATCGCCTGTGCCACGTTCAGCGACAGGAACGCGCCGATCAGCGGCAGGACCCACAGGATCGGACTGCGGTAGGTCAGCACCAGGATCGCGATGACGACGAGCACGGTCACGCCGAGCAGGGTCGAGTCGAGCCCGGTGAACGCCTTGCTGGAGTCGGCCTGGAACCCGGCCTGGCCCGCCACGTGCGCCTGGAGGCCGCCGCCTCCGGCGCGGGCGGTGGCGCGCAGCCGGTCGACCATCGGACCGAGGGCCGGCCAGCCCTTCGCGCCGACCTTGATCTGGACGACCGTCTCCAGCACCTGGCCGTCCTTGGACGGCATCGGGCCCGCCACGCCGACCACGCGGCTGTCGACCGCGCCGCCGGCCCCCTCGGTGAGGGTGGCGAAGCGGCGGGCGTCGGCGGCGGCCTTGGCGCGGTCGGCGGCGGTGACCGCCGTCCCGTCCCGTTTGTAGACGACCAGCGCCGGATAGGTGTCGCGCGAGTGGAACCGCTGCGCCACCTGCAGGGCCCTCGCCGACTCGGCGTTGCCCGGAAGCCACTGGGACGCGTCGTTCTTCTGCGCGTCGGCGAGTTTGGCGGACAGCGATCCGGTGGCGAGGAAGACGACTATCCAGAACAGCACGACCAGCCATTTGGTCAGCCGTCCGACGGGGAGCCCGGACAGTCTGTGCACTGCGGACATGGGACCTGCAACCTCCCGCTCGTTCGGTTCAGTCGCCCTACCGACGAACGCGCGGCGGCGGAAAGGACACCCGGCGCCGGACGGACACCGCACGAGCCGAGAAGACCGCGCCGGCCGGGAGCCGCGCGCCGAGAACGCCGTGCGGGCCGAGAACGGCGTGCGAGCCGAGAACGGCGCCCGCCCGGTCCCGGCGGGATGCCGGTGACCGGGCGGCGCCGGGACGGTGCGGGCGGTCAGCCCGCGAAGAACGCGGTGAGGGCCGGGGCCAGCGCGCCGGGCGCGGCGTCGTGGGACTGCCCCGCCAGCTCGGCGTGCTCGCCGGCCGGCAGCAGTTCCGCGAGCCGCCGCGCGACCTCCTTCATCGGGTCGGGGCTCGCGCCGCCGTAGGCGACGAGCGCGGACACCGCGACCCCCGCGGCGAGGTCGGCCGGGACGGACCCGCCGGCGTCCGCCGCGATCACCTCGTGGTCGTAGGCGAGGGTGTGCGCGATGGCCTCCAGCGCCGGGAACATCGGGGTGTGCCGCATCCCCTGCGCCATCTCCGGCGGCATCCCGATGCCGGTCATGAACTCCACCACCGCGTCGGCGCGGCGTCCCTCGTCCAGCAGCGCCCGCACCGCGTCGCCCCGCCGCCGGGCGTGCTCGCGGGCACCCTCGTCGTCCGGGACGAACGGCACCTCGTACACCGCGACCCGCGACACCGGCACGCCGGCAGCGGCCGCGCGCAGCGCCAGCGCCCCGCCCGACGAGAGCCCGAACAGCGCTGGCCGGCCGCCGATCTCGGCGACCAGCGCGGCCAGGTCCTCGATCTCGCGGGCGACGTCGTAGGGCGGGGTGTCGCCGCTGTCGCCGCGCCCTCGCCGGTCGTAGCGGACGGCGGTGAGGCCCGGCGCCAGCAGCTCGGCGAGCGGCGCCGCCGAGCCGCGGTCGTTGAACGCGCCGCCCACCAGGATCACCGCCGGCCCCTCCCCCGATCGCTCGAACGCGATCGGGGTGCCGTCGGCCGAGATCACCTTCTCCATGGCAGTCCCCTTCCGGTAGTTCGTGTCCTGCCCCTTCGCCCTACCGACGAACGGGGCGTCCCGGAGAGGACACGTCCGGAGCGTCACTCGCCCCAGCGGAAGTAGATGACGGGCGGCTCGCGGCCGGGCACCGAGATCTGCCGCAGGGACACCTGGTCGAACCCGATGACCTCCTGCAGCGCAGTCGTCTCCCCCGGCCACTTGGGGTGCGCGAACTCGTCGAACGCGACGATGCTGCCGCGGGTCAGGTGCGGCAGGATCGCGCGCAGCGTGTCGCGGGTGGGCTCGTACAGGTCGAGGTCGAAGTAGGCGAGGGCGATGACCGTCTCGGGATGGTCGGCCAGGTACTGCGGCACGGTCTCGCGGACGTCGCCCTTGACCACGAAGCTGCGGCGGGTGTGCCCGAACGGCTCGCCCACCTCGTGCGCGGCGAGGACCTCGCGCAGGTGCTCCACCTCGTCGGGCGGGACGGCGAACCGGCCGTCCACCGCGCTCGGGCTGGCCCGGTCGATGTCGGCGATGCCGGTGAGGCCCTCGAAGGTGTCGAACCCGACGACCCGGCGCAGCGAGTTGTACGGCTCGTACACGTGCCGCAGCGCGGTCAGCGCGGCCAGGTGCCGGCCGTGCAGCACCCCGAACTCCATGATCACGCCGGGCAGGTCCGGGATCATGCGGTACAGCGCGTCCATCGACAGCAGGTCGCTGAGCTCGAACCGGCGCAGGTACACCGTCAGGTTGTCGATCAGGTACTGCGGCGGGATCGGGGTCTCGGCCAGCAGCTTGGCGAGCCGCTCGCGCGACTCGCGCTCCAGCTCACCCTCGTGCGGGACGGTCCGCGGGTCGCGGTACTGGGCCTCGGTCATCTGCGACGTCCTTTCCGGAGGGCCGCGGCGGGACGGGAGGTCATCCCTCCGCCCCGGTGCGGGTGGACTCCACGGCCCGGTAGAGCGCCCGGATGTTGCCGGAGCCGAACGAGCGCGCCCCCAGCCGTTCGATCACTTCGAAGAAGAGGGTGGCGCGCGGGTGCGCCGACCGGGTGAAGATCTGGAAGAGCTGGCCGTCGTGGTCCGCGTCGACCAGGACGTTCAGCTCCCGCAACTCGGGAACGGTGTGCCGGGCGACGGTCAGCCGCTCGGGCAGCAGCCGGTAGTAGCCGTCGGGGGTGGTGAGGAAGTCGACGCCCCCGGCGGCCATGGCGCGCACCGTCCCGGTGATGTCGCGGGTGGCGAACGCGATGTGCTGCACGCCGGGCCCGTCGTGCGTCTTGAGGAAGTCGTTGATCTGGCCGGCGGTGCGCGACGGGTCCGGTTCGATCAGGGTGAGGGTGACCTCGCCGGACATGCTCTGCACCACCGTCGTGATCATGGCCTGGGCGCCCACCGCGATGCGCTCGGTGAAGATCGTCTCGAAGCCGAGGACGCGCCGGTAGAACCGCTCCGTCGCCTCCAGCTCGCCCGCCTCGACGCACACCGCGAGGTGGTCGACCGCGAACAGCCCGGTGCCGTCGCCGCCGTCCGCCGCCCCGGCCGCGGGCCGGGCCGGCAGGCCGGGCAGCGAGCGCTCGTCCGCGCCCGCGGGCCGCTGCACGAACGTGTGGACGGTGTCGCCGAACCCGCCGATCGTCGCGGTCACGAACCCGTCCCGCTCGGACGGCTCGGCGACCGGGCGCGCGCCGGCCGCGACGGCCGCCGCGTAGGCGGCGCGGGCGTCGGCGACGCCGAGCGCGATGTCGGCGACGCCGTCCGCGTGCCGGGAGAGGTAGGCCGCGCCCGGGTGGTCGCCCTCCGGCGGCGCGGTGAGCACCAGCCGGATCCGGCCCGCGCCGAGCCCCGCCGAGCGCCCCTCCGCCGCGGACTCGGCGTCCGCGTACGGACGGAATCCGTATCCGCCGGTGAAACGCCGGACCTGCTCGTCGAGATCGGTGACGTAGAAACGCAGGTGGTCAACCGTCATATCGGAGAACGGCGACCGTTGTGCCGGTGACATCATTGCCTTCCCATGGAGTTCCACTTTTACCATTGTCGGTTCCGCGGCCGCGCTCCGGCATCTCCCGGGTTGCGCTCAGAAATCGCGGAATTTACGCAGTTCCCGGAAGGAGTCGAGGTCCGGCGCGGTCCAGCCGTCCAGGTCGTACTCGGCCATGCAGCGCTCGGCGAACGCCTTGTAGCCGTCGATCTCGCCGCTGGCAAGCTGCGCGGTGAGCAGGTCGACCCGCGTGGTCTCGTGGTTGCCGAAATGGTTGAGCTCGTACAGTTCGTGCCGGCTGCCGAACTCCGTTCCCACGGCGTCCCACAGCAGTTTCATCAGTTTCACGCGGTCCTGCGCCTCCACCCCGCCGGAGCCGCGCAGGTAACGGTCGAGATAGCCGCGGACGTCGGGATTGGCGAAGTCGTCGGCGGACGAATTGACGTAGATGAGCCCGCTGGCGACGTCCTTCAGGATGTTCTGCCGGACCGCCGGGTACGCCTGCTGCATGAACCACCGGTAGGCGAGCCCGTAGCGCGGGTTCGGCAGGACGGCACCGTTGCGCCACGGCACCGGGTTGCGGGCCGCCGCGTCCGACAGCGCCCAGAACAGGTTCCGCCACGCCAGCACCTCGCCGACCCGGGCCTGCACACCGCGGAACCCGTCGGTGCCGTTGATCTCCAGCGCCTTGACCAGCAGCCCGGCGATGAACTCCAGCTTCACCGCGAGGCGCGTGCAGCTGTGGAACGTGCCTTGCTCCAGGAAGCCCGACTGCCCGGTGAACAGCTGGGAGCGCCCGACGTCGCCGTAGACGAACACGTTCTCCCACGGAACCAGCACCTCGTCGAACACCAGGATCGTGTCGTTCTCGTCCAGCCGCGACGAGAGCGGGTAGTCGAACGGGCCGCCCATGACCGCGGAGGACGCGGTGTAGGACGTCCGGCAGATCAGCTTCACCCCCGGCGCGGCCATCGGCACCGCGGCGACCAGCGCGAACTCCTTCTTCCTGATGGGGAGCCCGTAGTGGGCGATGAAGCTGAAGTGGGTGAGCACCGACCCGGTCGCGACGACCTTCGCCCCGCTGATGACCACGCCGGCGTCGGTCTCCCGCACCACGTGCACGAAGACGTCCGCGACCTCGTCGGGCGGGCGTGTGCGGTCCACCGGCGGATGGACGATCGCGTGGTTGAGGTAGAGGACCTTCTCCTGCGCCTCCGCGTACCAGCGGCGGGCGTTCTCCTCGAACGGGCGGTAGAAGTCGGCGTTGGCGCCGAGCGTGCTGAGGAACGCCGCCTTGTAGTCGGGGCTGCGGCCCATCCAGCCGTAGCTGAGCCGCGCCCACTCCGCGATCGCGCCCTGCGCGGCGACCAGGTCGTCCGCCGACCGCGGCGTGGTGAAGAACGGATGGGTGTAGCCGCCGCTCCCGGTGTCGGTGGGGCGGGTCAGGACGTCGCGCCGGGCGGGGTCGTGCAGCGCGTCGTAGAGCCGGGCGGTCATCGCGACCGGGTTGCGGAAGGCCGGGTGGCGGGTCGGGTCCTCGACCCGTTCGCCGTACAGGTAGACCTCCCGCCCGTCGCGCAGGCTCTCCACGTACTCGTCGCCGGTCAGCGGCCGGGACCCGGCCATCAGTCGACGACCGTGCCGCAGGAGACGTTCACCACGGTGCCCGTCATGGCCCCGGCCCGGTCGGACGCCAGGAACGCCGCGACGTCCGCGACCTCCTGGACGGACGGGCGGCGCCGCAGCAGCGCCTCCTGCTCCACCACGTTCGTGATCGTCGCGCGGTGCGAGTCGGGGTCCGGGTCGGCGAACGGTTCGGCGATCCCCTCGGGCCGCAGGCACACCACGCGGACCCCGGACGTGCCGAGCTCCCCGGCGAGCGCGCGGGTCAGGCCCTCGATCGCGGCGCACGCCACGCCGAAGCCGCCCATGGGGATGGGGGTGCGCAGGGCGACCTTGCTCAGCGTGCCGGTCGCGCTGAGCGTGAGGATCACGCCGGAGCCCTGCGCGGCCATCCGCCGCGCCGCCGCCCGCGCGGTGAGGAAGTGGGCGGTCGTCGCGATCTCGACGGGCCGCAGGTAGTCGGCCAGGCCCAGTTCGACCATCGGGGTGGCCTGGACGTCTCCCCAGGTCCCGACCGCGTTGAAGGAGACGTCGAGGCTCCCGGCCGCGGCGGCGACCGCGGCGGCGTGCTCCTCCACGGCCCGCTCGTCCAGCGCGTCCACCACGGCGGTCTCGACGGCGCCGCCGGCCTCGGCGATGGCGGCGGCCGTCTTCTCCAGCCGGCCCGGGGTGCGGCCGGCGAGGAACACGCGGGCGCCCTCCCGGGCGAACGCGCGCGCCACGGCGCCCCCGATCCGGCCTCCGCCGCCGTGGACGACGGCGTTCTTGTTCTGCAGCAGCATCGGCTCCTCCGCGGGTCGTCGATTCTCCCCGCAACTACATCCCAGCCCTGCTCACCGCGCATCTTCACGAATGCCGAACGGGCCGGGCGGGGCGCGGCGGCCTACGCATTTCCGGAGATGCGGGCGGCGGCCGCCGGTGATGACGATGACCTGAGACGCCCGGCCGGAGAAGGGACAGCCCGCCGTGGAGGAGAAATCTGTTCCGCGCCCCACCGGCACGGAAACGGGAACGGGGAAGGCGACCCTCAACATCGTCATTCCCGTGCTCAACGAGGAACGGTCGCTGCCAGGCTGCGTCCGGACCCTGCATTCCTTCCTGGACGGTTCCTTTCCGCTTTCCTGGCGCATCACCATCCTGGACAACGACAGCACGGACGGGACCTGGCGCGTCGCCCACGACCTCGCCGAACAGTTCCCGGAGGTGCGGCCGGTGCGGCTGCCCGTCCGCGGCAAGGGCGCGGCGCTCAAGGCCGCCTGGTGCGACAGCACGGCGGAAATCGTCGCGTATATGGACGCAGATCTATCCACCGGGCTGGACGCGCTTCTCCCGCTGGTCGCCCCGCTCATCAGCGGGCAGTCGGAAATTGCGATCGGCAGCAGGCTCAACCCGCATTCCCGGATTCGCCGCGGCCTGAAACGCGAGCTGGTCTCGCGGGCTTACAACGGGCTGCTGCGGTACGGGTTCGGCGTCAGTTTCTCCGACGCCCAGTGCGGGTTCAAGGCGGCCCGGACCGAGGCCGTCCGGCCGCTGCTGGAGCGGGTCCGCAGCCAGGGCTGGTTCTTCGACACCGAGTTCCTGCTGCTCGCCGAGTACAACGGGCTGCGCGTCCACGAGGTCCCCGTCGACTGGGTCGAGGACGTCGACTCGCGGGTGCGGATCGCGCGGGCGTCCTGGGAGAACCTCACGGGGCTCGCCCGGCTCGCCGGGACGATGGCGACCGGCCGCGCCGACCTGCGCCTGCCGCGCCCGCGGGAGCTGCGGACCGCGCACCCCGACGCCATCCTCGCCCGGCCGCGCTCCGCCCGGCTGCCGAAGGTCGCCGCGTTCGGCGTCATCGGCGCGATCTCCACGCTCCTCTACGTGCCGCTCTACGTGGCGCTGCGCTCGGTGTGGCCGGCGCTGGCGGCCAACTTCGGCGCCCTGGTGCTGGCGGGGCTGTTCAACACGGAGGCCAACCGGCGCTGGACGTTCAACCGCGCGGGCGGCCCGCTGGTCGTGCTTCACCTGAAGGCCGCGACGCTGTTCGCCGCCAGCTTCGCCGTCACCACGGCCGAGGTCGTGGTCCTCCACCTGACCGCGCCGCACGCCGGAAAGGTCGTCGAGGTGGTCCTGCTCGGCCTCGGACAGCTCTGCATCACCGTCCTGCGCTACATCGGCTTCGACCGGTGGGTGTTCCGCAGAAAGGACTGAACCCGATGGACGCGACGGAGATCCGCCGGCTCGCCGAGCAGGAGGACCGGCACTGGTGGTTCCGGGAGCGCCGCGCCCGGCTCGCGCGGGAGCTGCGGCGCCTGCCCCGCCCGCGCGACGGGGACCGGGCCCTGGACGTCGGCGCCGCCGGCGGCGGCAACACCAGGGTCCTCGCGGCGCACGGCTGGCGGGCGCTCGCCGCCGACATCTCCCCCGAGGCCGTCGCGATCGCGCGGTCGCGGGGGCTGGCGGCGGTGCGCGCCGACGCGCGCGCCCTGCCGCTGCCGTCCGGCGCGTTCGGCGTGGTCACCGCGCTGGACGTGCTCGAGCACGTAGACGACGACGAGCGGGCCGTCCGGGAGATCGCGCGGGTGCTGCGGCCCGGCGGCACCGCGCTGATCACCGTGCCGTGCGACATGGCGCTCTGGTCGCCGCACGACGAGGCGCTGTCGCACGTGCGCCGCTACGACCGCTCCGGCCTCGCCGCCGTGGTCACCCGCGCCGGGCTGGTCGTCGACCGGCTGTGGAGCTGGAACGTGCTGCTGCGTCCCGTGGTGCGGTGGCGGCGCGGCCGGGGCGGCGACGACCTGCGCCCGCCGCATCCGCTGCTGAACGCCGCGCTCGGCGCGGTCGTCGGCGGCGAGCGGTTCCTGCCGGTGGCGTCGCTGCCCGGGGTGTCGCTGATTCTGCGCGCCCACCGCCCGTACCGCGGCAATCCGGGAGATGCACCCGCCTCCGGCACCGGGTGATTCTGCGGAGGGTGACGCGTCCGGGCGCTCCCTCCCGCCGCCGCTCACCGCCACCACCGCTCCAGGGGAAGGACTCCGCATGGCCATTTCCGCAACGTCGCCGACACCGGTGAGCCGGGGTCCGCTCTCCTTCAACCAGGAATTCCTCTGCATGTTCGACCAGGGGAACGGCGCCGGGCCGTTCGGGCCGCGGTACACGCTGGCGGACGGCTGGCGGCTGCGCGGCGACCTCGACATCGGCGCGCTCCGCGCGGCGCTGACCGACCTGGTGGACCGGCACGAGGCCCTGCGCACCTCGCTGGTGCGCGGCGACCGGGACCGCTCCCAGGCCGTGCAGCCGACGTCCCCGCCGGAACTGGAGGTCCGCGACCTGGCCGGCGCCGCCGACCGGGACCGCGCCGCGCAGGAGCTGATCAACGACGTCGAGGCCGGCACCCACGCAATCGGCGACCTGCCGCTGCTGCGCGCCGTGCTCGGCCGGTTCGACGGCGCCGACGCCGCGCTGGTGGTCAACACGCACCACACCGCCACCGACGGCTGGTCGATGCAGCTGATCATCCGGGATCTGGCGGAGCTGTACGCGGCGCGCCGCGAGGGCCGTCCGCCCCGGCTGCCGGAGGCGCCGTCGTACGTCGAGTTCGCGGAATGGGAGCGGGAGAACCTGACCGGCGACGCCGTCGCCGCCTCCCGGGAGCACTGGGAGAAGACGCTGCCGGGCGCGGAGATCCTCGCGCTGCCCGCCGACCGCCCGCGGCCGGAGGGCGAGGAGATGGTGGCGGCCGTCGAGCGGTTCGTCCTGGACGGCCCCGTGGCCGCCGCCGCACTCGACTACGCCAAGGCGATGCGGTGCTCGCCGTTCATGGTGCTGCTCGCCGCCTACAACACCGCGCTGCTGCGCATGACCGGCGTCACCGACCTGGTGGTGCCGACGATCACCTCCAACCGGCGGCAGCCGCGCTTCCAGGAGACGGTCGGATCGTTCTTCAACTTCGTGCCGCTGCGCACGGACCTCGGCGACTGCGCCACCTTCCGCGACGTCACCGTCCGCACCCGCGCGACCTGCCTGGACACCTACGCCAACGACGTCCCGTTCGAGTACATCGCCACGCCCGAGCTGATGCGGCAGTTCGCCGACCCGGACCGCGCCGTGTTCGGGTTCCAGGTCGCGCAGTTCCCGCCGACGCTGGACGGCGCCGCGCACGCGGGCGTGCGGATCGAGCGGATCCGGCGGACCCTGCGGCAGGACATCAGCTCCCACATCCCCGACGGCGCCCTGTGGGACCTGGAGGTCGAGCCGGACGGCACCGTCCTCGGCTCGCTGAAGTACAACAGCCGGGTCTTCGACGCGGCGACCATCACGGCGACCGTCCGGCGGTTCACCGAGGCGCTGCGCTCCGGCGTCGCCGATCCCGACGCGCCCCTGGAGTGAAGGCCATCGCGATGAACCACACCATTCCCGAGCGCTTCGCCGCGCAGGCCGCGCGGCGGCCGGACGCGTGCGCGCTGCGCGCCGCCGGCGCGTCCGTCACCTACGGCGAGCTCGACCGCCGGGCGAACCGGCTCGCGCACCGGCTGCTCGGCCTCGGCCTCCGGCCCGAGCAGCCGGTCGCGGTCCTGCTGGAACGCTCGTCCGACCTCGTTGTCGCGCTGCTCGCCGTCGCCAAGGCGGGCGGCTGCTACCTGCCGCTGCACAGCGCCGACCCGATCGAGCGGATGCAGGGCATCGTCGACGATACCGCCGCGCCGATCCTGCTGGCCGACACCGCCTCCCGCCGCGGCGGGCTGCCGCACACCGACCACGTCCTGATCGTCGACCGGGGCGGCGCGACCCGCGGCCGGCCCGAGACGGCGCCCGCCGTGGACGTGCCGGCGGACGCGCTCGCGTACGTCATCCACACCTCCGGGTCCACCGGGCGGCCGAAGGGCGTCGCCGTCACCCACCGGCACGTCACCGAGCTGGTGGACGACCCGTGCTGGGCGACCGGGCGGCACGAGCGGGTCCTCATGGTCGCCCCGTACGCCTTCAACGTCTCCACCTACGAGCTGTGGGTGCCGCTGCTCCGCGGCGGGACGGTCGTGCTCGCCCCGCCCGGCCGCCCGGACGTGGCGATGCTGCGGCGGCTGGTCGCCGCGGAGGGCGTCACCGCCGCGCACCTCACCGCGGGCCTGTTCCGGGTGATCGCGGAGGAGGACCCCGGCGCGCTCGCGGGACTGTCCGAGGTGCTGACCGGCGGCGACGTCATCGCCCCCGCGGCCGTCCGCCGGGTCCTGGACGCCTGCCCGGACATCACCGTCCGCGCCATGTACGGCGCGACCGAGGCCACGCTGTTCAGCACGTCCAACCCGATGTCGGGCACGGCGCGCCCCGGCACGGCCGTCCCGGTGGGGCGGCCCATGCAGGGGGTGGCGGTCCGCGTCCTGGACGAGGCGCTCGCCCCGGCGGCGGCGGGCGGGACCGGCGAGGTCTACCTCTCGGGACGGCTCGCCCGCGGCTACCACGGCCGCCCGGCCCTGACCGCCGAGCGGTTCGTCGCCGACCCGTACGGGGAGCCGGGCGCGCGGATGTACCGCACCGGGGACCTGGCCCGCTGGACCGGCGACGGCCTGCTGGAGTTCGTCGGGCGCGCGGACGGCCAGGTGAAGGTCCGCGGGTTCCGGGTCGAGCTCGGCGAGGTCGAGGCGGTGCTGGCGGAGCACCCGCAGGTCCGGCACGTCGCCGCGGCCGGGTACCGCGACGACGATGGCGGGCTGCGGCTCGCCGCGTACTACGTCCCCGTCCACGGCCGGCTCGACGCCGCGGACCTGCGCGCGCACGCCCGCGCCACGCTGCCGGACTACATGGTCCCGGACGCGCTGCTCCCGCTGGAGGCGCTGCCGCTGACGCCCAACGGCAAGGTCGACCGCCGGGCGCTGCCCGCGCCCGAGGCGGGCGTCGCCGCCGACGACGGCCCGCCCGACCCGCTGCAGGCGGTGCTGTGCGCCGTGTTCGCCGAGGTGCTCGGCTGCGGGACGGTCGGCGTGCACGCCAGCTTCTTCGACCTCGGCGGCCAGTCGCTGCTGGCCATGCGGCTCATCGCCCGCATCCAGGCCCGGTTGGGCGTGGAGCTGTCGATGGCCGACCTGTTCGACTCCCCCACCGTCGCCGAGCTCGCCGCCGTGGTCGGCGAGCGGCAGGCGCCGGCCGCGGGCCGACCCCGGGAGACCCCATGACCACCGGTACGGCCACGCCCGCGCCCGCGCGGGCCGGGCGGCGCGAATGGCTCGGCGTCGTGGTCCTCGCGCTGCCGACGCTGCTGGTCTCGGTCGACCTCAGCGTGCTGTTCCTCGCCTTGCCGCGGATGAGCGCGGACCTGCGGCCGAGCGCCACCGACCAGCTCTGGATCCTGGACGTGTACGGGCTGATGCTCGCGTCCTTCCTGATCCCGATGGGCGTCCTCGGGGACCGCACCGGGCGGCGCCGGCTGCTGCTCGCCGGCGCCGCGGTGTTCGGCGCGGCGTCGGTGTGGGCGGCGTGGGCCGGCGGCCCCGGCGCCCTCATTGCGGCCCGCACCGCGATGGGCGTCGCCGCCGCGACGCTCGCGCCGTCGTCGCTCGCGCTGATCAACGGCATGTTCCCCGACCCGAAGCAGCGGTCGGCCGCGGTCGCGGTCTGGATGAGCTGCTTCATGGGCGGCTCGATCGTCGGCCCGATCGTCGGCGGGACGATGCTCGCGGCGTTCTGGTGGGGGTCGATCTTCCTGCTCGCCGTTCCCATCATCGGCCTGCTGCTCGTCACCGGGCCGCTGCTGCTGCCGGAGTCGCGCGGCTCCACCGAGGGCCGGCTCGACCCGGTGAGCGCGGCGCTCGCGCCCGCCGCGCTGCTGCCCGTCATGTACTCGGTCACGGAGGGCGCCCGGGACGGATGGGACCCGGGCCCGGTGTTCGCCGGGCTCACCGGGCTCGTCCTCGGCGTGGTCTTCTGGCGCCGGCAGTCCCGCTCGTCCCACCCGGTCCTCGACCCGGCGCTGTTCCGGAACCGCACCTACCGGTCCGCGCTCGTGCTGTCGGTCTCCGGCGGCGCGATCCAGGGCGGGGCGCTGCTCATGGCGAACCTGTACCTGCAGTCGGTGGCGGGCCTGTCGCCGCTGTCGGCGGGCCTGTGGATGATCCCGGCGACGCTGGCGATGGTGGCCGGCATCATGGCCGGCACGGGCGCCGGGCGGGCGCTGCGTCCCGCGCACGTAACCGCGGCCGGGCTGCTGCTGTCGGCCGCCGGCTACCTGATGGTGACGGGGGTCGGCACCGGCACCGGCGTGCCCGTCCTCCTGATCGCCGGGTTCGCGGTCGCGATGGCGGGCATCGGCCCGGGCATCGGGCTCGGCTACGGCATGATGCTCGGCTCCGTCCCGCCGGAGAAGGCCGGGGCGGGCTCGGCGACCGTGGAGGCGGGCGGCCAGTTCGGCGTCGCCACCGGCATCGCCGTCCTCGGCAGCGTCGGCGCCGCCGCCTACCGCGACCACCTGCGCGTGCCCGCGGGCACCCCCGCCCTGGCGGCGGACGCCGCCCGCGACGGCATCACCGGCGCCGTCGCGGTGACCCGGCACTCGTCCGCCGCGTGGGCGGGCGGGCTGTCCGAGAGCGCCCGGCACGCGTTCACGGCGGGGCTGCACTCCGTCGCCGCGGTGGGCGCCGTCCTGTTCCTCGTCCTCGCCGGATTCGTGCTCGTCGCGCTCCGGCACGTCCCCCCGGTCGGCGCCGCCGACCCCCGCGGAGAGCGGAGGGGACCACCGCAATGACCACGACCGGAAGGAGCGCCATGCGCACGGTGACGTCCAAGGACGGCACGGAGATCGCCTACGACCGGCTCGGTGACGGCCCGCCGGTCGTCCTCATGGGCGGCGCGCTGAACGACCGGGCCACCTGCGCGCCGATCGCCGAACTGCTCGCGCCGCGGTTCACCACCTACAACTACGACCGGCGTGGCCGGGGCGCCAGCGGCGACACCCCGCCCTACTCCCTGGACCGCGAGGTCGAGGACCTGAGCCGGATCGTGGACGAGGCGGCCGGCGAGGCGTTCCTGTTCGCCAACTGCACCGGCGGGATGCTGGCACTGGAGGCGGTGGCGCGCGGCCTGCCGATCACCCGGCTCGCCCTGTACGAGCCGCCGTACATCGTGGACGACAGCCATCCGCGGCTCGACGACGCCTACGTCCGGGACCTGGACGCGATGATCGCTGAGGGGCGGAACGGCGACGCCGTCGCGCACTTCCTGGTGAAGGCGGTCGGGTTCCCGCCGGAGGCGGTGGCGCACTTCCGGACCATCCCGGCGTGGCCGGCGCTGGAGGCGCTGGCGCCGTCGCTGCGGTACGAGGCCGCCATCGCCGGGGACAACTCCCTGCCCACCGAGCGGGTCAGGGCCGTCGCCGTCCCGACCCTCGTGATGGACGGGACGGAGAGCCCGCCGTTCCAGCGCACCGCGATGCGGGAGCTGGCCGCCACGCTGCCGGACGTGACCTACCGGTCCCTCGAGGGCCAGAACCACCGGCTCGTCCCCGAGCTGGTCGCCCCCCTGCTGGAGGAGTTCTTCACCGTCTGAGCGGCCTGAGCAGCGCCCACGCCGAGCGTCCCGGCGCGGGCGCTCCGCGCTGCGTTCCGGTTCGCGCCCTTCCTGCGTTTCGGCGGTCCGCAAGGCGCTCCGGAGCGGTTCCGCCTCGCGCACGGGAGAAGATGAGCGGTTCCGCGGCCGCGCTCATGCTGAGTCGCATGAGAACCGAGCCAGCAGACCACGGGGCGCCCGTCCGGGCGGCGGCCTCCGACCAGACGCCGGGCCGCCCAGGCCGCGCCGCCTTCTCGTGGTGGTGGGCAGGGATGACCGCCTGCCTCGCGATCGCGACCGTCCTGCGCGTCTGGCACCACGCCGCCGACACCGGGACCGGCAACGCCTACTACACGGCGACCGCGCTGAGCATGTCCGGGGACTGGACGTCGTTCCTGTCCGGCAGCCTGGACACCGGCCACTTCATCACCATGGACAAGCCAGCGCCCGCGCTATGGCCGTCGGCGATCCTCATCGGCATCTTCGGCGTGCACTGGGCTACGGTCTTCCTGCCCACCGCGCTGGCGGGCGTGGCGTCCGTGCTCATGCTGGGGCTCGCGGTGCGTGAGGCCGGCGGCGACTCCCCCGCCGCGCGGGCCGCCGCGCTGCCGGCTGCGCTGGGCCTGGCGCTGAGCCCGGTCAACGTCGCGATCGAGCGCGACAACAACCCGGACGCGCTGCTGCTGCTGACGATGCTGACCGGCGCCTGGCTGCTGCTGCGGGCGCTGCGCCGGGACCGCGTCCGGCCGCTGCTCGGCGCCGCCGCGGTCATCGGGCTCGGCTTCGACGTCAAGTACCTGGAGGCGTTCGTCGTCGTCCCGGCGATGGCGCTGACCTGGCTGCTGTTCGCCGCGGGCCCGGTGCGGCGGCGGCTCGTCCGGCTGGCGGCCGCCGGGGCGGCCCTCGCCGCGGTCAGCGCCGTCTGGCCGCTCGTCTTCCGGCTCCTGCCCGACCGCCCGTGGGTCGGCAACAGCACCGACGGGACCGTGGGGAACCGGATCGGGCAGATCCTCTCCCAGCACCTGTCCGAGCCCGACACCCAGGTCAAGGGGCCCGGAGCGGTCATCATCCACGCGTTCCAGACCGGGCAGGCATTCCACGCGGGCGAGGCGGGGCCCGGCCGGCTGCTGTCCGGGGTGCTCGCCGACCAGATCTCCTGGTGGCTGCCGCTCGCCCTGGTCGGCGCCGTGACCATGGCCTACGACCTGCGCCGCCGTGGGGACGGCTCCCCCGCCGGGCTCGTGCTCTGGACGGGCTGGGCCGTGTGCTGCTGGGCGGTGTTCAGCTTCATGCAGGGCGTCCTGCACCCGTACTACACGAGCCTCATGGCCCCGGCTCTGGCGGCCCTCGCCGCGGGCGGCCTGGTGACGGCCTGGCGGGCGTGGCGGCGCGGACGCGCCTTCGGCGCCGTCGCCCTCATCGCGCAGATCGCCGTGGCCGGCGGCTGGTCGGCGTGGGTGCTGCACGACACCACGGCGCACCGTCCCGGCTGGCTGCTGCCGGTGGTGCTGGCCGCGGCCGCGCTGGCGCTGCTGTCCGTCCCGCTGTCGCGGCCGCTGACGTGGGCGGGCCCGGCGCTCGCGGCGCTGACCGCCGTCGCCGTCCTCGCCGCCCCGGCGGTCTGGTCGGCGAAGACCACCGAGCAGCGGCTGCTCGGCATCAACCCGCTCGCCAACCAGGGCGGGCGGTACGGCCTCGCCGTGGTCCCGCCGCAGATCGGCAACGCGATCATAGGCGTCATCTCCGGCTCGCAGCGCGTCGACCCCGCGCTGCTGGGGTTCCTCCAGGCGAACCGGGGCTCGGCGCGCTGGCTGGTGGCCGTCCCCAGCGGGCTGCAGTCCGCGCCGATGGCCATCGCCGCCGGCGGCGCGCCGATCATGGCGATGGGCGGCTTCGACGGGTCGAACCCGACGCCGACGCTGCCGCAGTTCCGCAGGCTCGTCGCCAAGGGCGAGATCCGCTTCATCCTGACCGCCCCGCCCGGCCGCGGCTTCACCGGCTTCGGCTCGGGTCCGTCGATCGCGGTGTCGATGTGGGCGCTGAAGGCGTGTCGCATGGTGCGGCCCACGGCGACCGGGCTGCTGCTGCTCGACTGCCAGGGCGCCGGCTCGCGATGACCCCGCCCACGCAGGAGTTGTCCGCGGTGCGGCACTCGTGGATCGTGGACGACTCCGGCGTCCGCTACACCGCCTTCCGCCGCACCCTCGCCCCGCGCTGGCCGTCCGTCTGGGGCAAGCTGCTCGGCGGGCACCTGGCGCTGGCCGGCTGCGGCGCGGCGATCGCGCTGCTGGAGCGGGCCGTCCCCGGAACCCTCCCGGGGGCGGCCGCCGGCGCGGTGCTCGCCGTCGCCGGCGGCGCCGTGCTCGGCTTCTGGCTGCACTACCTGCTGCTGTTCCAGCACGAGGCGGCGCATTACAACCTGGCGCCGGGCCGGAGGCTGAACGACCTCGCCGCCAACGCCTGCCTCGGGGTGATCCTGGGGTCGGACGTGCGCGCCTACCGCCAGATCCACTTCGTGCACCACCGCAACCTCGGCACCACCGCCGACACCGAGACCAGCTACTTCGACCCGCTCGACCGCCGGTTCCTGCTCGAGAGCCTGACCGGCGTGCGGCTCGTGCGGTCCCTGGCCGGCTACCAGCGGACGTCCGCCGGGGCCACGGAGAGCGCGGCATCGCGCACGCCGTCCGCCGAAACCGCCGGACCGCCCTTCCTGGGCCCGGTCTTCCTCGCCGCGGGGGCGGTGAACGCGTCCGTCGTGGTGGGCGCGCTGCTGCTCGGCCTGCCCGCGCTCGCGGCCGCGTGGGTGCTCGGCATGCTCACCTTCCTGCCGCTGTTCAACAGCGTCCGGCAGGTGCTGGAGCATCGCGGCGACTCCGCCGACGACCGCGCCGACTACCGGCGGACGCCGCACGGCGCCGTCAACCGGCTGTTCGGCGACGGCATGCTCGCGGCCACGCTCGGCGGCGCGGGCTTCAACCGGCACCTGCTCCACCACTGGGACCCGAGCGTCTCGTTCACCCGGCTGCGCGAGGTGGAGCGGTTCCTGCTGCGCACCGACGTCGCGCCGCTGCTGCTGCGGCGGACGACGACCTACCGCGAGGCATGGCGGGAGCTGAACCGCGTATGACCGGCTGCCCCCTCTGCCGCGCCCCGCGGACCCTCCCGTGGGCCCGCGCCCGCGACCTGGAGTACTTCACCAGCGGCGACGAGTTCGCCTACCGCCGCTGCCCCGACTGCCGCCTGGTGTTCATCGACCCCGTCCCGGCCGACCGGCTGGCCGAGATCTACCCGCCCTCCTACTACTCCTACGGGCCGCCGGACCGGTCGTTCGCCGCGCGGGTCAAGCTCCGCCTGGACGCCGCCCTGTTCCGCCGCGTCCTGGCGGGGGTGCCGGGCGAGGCGGTGAACGTGCTGGACGTCGGCGGCGGCGACGGCGCCCACCTGTCCCTGATCCGGGAGCTGGAGCCGCGGACCGCGCTCACCCAGGTCGTCGACCTGGACGAGCGGGCCGGCCGGCTGGCGCGCGCCCGCGGACACCGCTACCACCAGGGCCGGATCGAGGACTTCGAACCCGGCGAGCGCTTCGGCCTCATCCTGCTGCTCAACCTGATCGAGCACGTCGCCGACCCGGCCGCGGTGCTCGCCGCGCTCCGCCGCTGCCTCGCGCCCGGCGGGGTGATCCTGGTGAAGACGCCGAACGCCGACAGCCTCGACGCCCGCCTGTTCCGGCACCGCAACTGGGGCGGGCTGCACTGCCCGCGGCACTGGCGGCTGTTCGACCGCGGAAACCTCACCCGGCTGGCCGGGGCGGCCGGGCTGCGGGTCCGCCGGTTCCGCTACACCCAGGGCGCGCCGTTCTGGACGGCGAGCGTCCTCGCCTGGCTCGCCGGGCGCGGACTGGTCCGGCTGTCGGCCGGCCGGCCCGTCGTCCGCCATCCCCTCTACCCCGTTCTCACCCCGCTGTTCGCCGGTTTCGACTTCGTCCGGGCGCGATTCCGCGGGCGGCCCTCGCAAATGTTCCTGGAATTGGAGTCCGACGGCTGGACGGGAAACTCACCTGGCAATCTTTGAGAAGCAAGTGACCGCTCTGACCACTAGCGTTGCCGGTAAGAACGCCGTGCGTCCGGCACGGCGAACGGCGCCCGAAAAAGGCCATGTGGAGGACACCGATGCGGGACGCGGGCGGATTTCTATGAAAGCCCTGATACTGTCCGGCGGAATGGGAATGCGGCTCCGGCCGCTCAGTCACGCGATGCCGAAGCAGCTCGTTCCGGTGGCGAACCGCCCGGTGCTGGAACACGTCGTGGCGGGCATCCGGGAGCTCGGCGCCACCGATATCGGCGTCGTCGTCGGCGCGGGCGGCGACCAGATCGCCGCCGCGCTCGGCGACGGGTCCCGGTTCGGCGCGCGGATCACCTACCTGCCCCAGGAGAGGCCGCTCGGCCTGGCGCACTGCCTGATCGTCGCCCGCGCGTTCCTCGGCGACGACGACTTCGTCGTGTGGCTCGGCGACAACATGCTGCTGGACGGCGTCGCCGGGCTCGCCGCGGCGTTCCGCGAGCACCGCCCGGCCGCGCACATCGTCGTCGGCAAGGTCGCCGACCCGCGCCGGTTCGGCGTCGTCGACCTGGACGGCGCCGGCGCCGTCCGCGCGATCACCGAGAAGCCGCGGCGGCCGCGCAGCGACCTCGCCGTCATCGGGGTCTACTTCTTCACCGCCGCCGTGCACGAGGCCGTCGCCGCGATCACCCCCGGGGAGCGCGGCGAGCTGGAGCTCACCGACGCGCTGCGCTGGCTGGTGGAGCACGGGCGCCCGGTCACCGCGCACCAGTACGACGGGCACTGGCAGGACACCGGCCGCCCCGACGACGTCCTCGCCGCGAACCGGCGCGTCCTGGCGGGCCTGTCCCGCGACGTCGCCGGGCACGTCGACGAGCACAGCCGGCTGCTCGGCCCGGTGGTCGTCGAGCCCGGCGCCCGGGTGCTGCGCTCCACCCTGCACGGCCCGGTGGTCGTCGGCGCGGGCAGCCGGGTCGAGGACAGCCGGATCGGCCCGGACGTCTCCGTCGGCCGCGGCTGCACGCTGCTCGGCGCCCGGGTCGCCGACTCGATCCTGATGGACGGGGCGGAGGTGCGGGCGCCCCACCCGCTGCGCGGCTCGCTGCTGGGCCGCGGCGCGACCGTCCGCCCCGCGCCCCGCGCCGGTGCCGGGCACCGGTTCGTGCTCAGCGACCACGCCGACGTCGGGCTGGAGGGCCCCGCGGCCCCCGCCCCGGAAGGAGACCAGCGGCCATGAGGATCCTCGTCACCGGCGGCGCCGGGTTCATCGGCTCCGAGTACGTGCGGTCGGCGCTGCGCGGCGACCTGCCCGGGTCCGCCGGCGTCCACGTCACCGTGCTGGACCTGCTCACCTACTCCGGCAACCCGGCGAACCTGGAGGAGGTCCGCGACCACCCCCGGTTCCGGTTCGTCCAGGGCGACACCAGCGACCCGGTCGTGGTGGACGAGGTCGTCGCGGGCCACGACGTCATCGTGCACTTCGCCGCCGAGACCCACGTCGACCGATCCATCGCCAGCGCGGCCCGCTTCGTGCAGACGAACGTGCTCGGCACGCAGGTGCTGCTGGAGGCCGCCGACCGGCACCGCGCCGGCCGGTTCGTGCACGTGTCCACCGACGAGGTCTACGGCTCCATCCCCGAGGGGACGTGGACGGAGCGGTCCCCAGTCGCGCCGAACGTCCCGTACGCGGCGGCCAAGGCCGGGTCGGACCTGCTGGCACTCGCCTGGCACCGCACCCGCGACCTCGACGTCGTCGTCACCCGATGCACCAACAACTACGGCCCCCATCAGTACCCGGAGAAGGTCATCCCGCTCTTCGTGACGAACCTGCTCGACGGGCTGCGCGTCCCGCTGTACGGCGACGGCCGCAACGTGCGGGACTGGCTGCACGTCTCCGACCACTGCCGCGCCATCCAGCTCGTGCTGCTCGGCGGCCGCGCCGGCGAGGTGTACCACGTCGGCGGCGGCACCGAGCTGACCAACCGGGAGCTGACCGACCGGCTGCTGCGGGCGTGCGGCGCCGGCTGGGACATGGTCGACCACGTCCCGGACCGGCCGAACCATGACCTGCGGTACTCCCTCGACATCACCAAGATCCGCGAGGAGCTGGGGTACGCGCCGCGCGTCCCGCTCGAGCGGGGGCTCGCGGAGACCGTCGCGTGGTACCGCGACAACCGGGCCTGGTGGGAGCCGCTGAAGAACGCCGCGCCCGCCGTCGCGGGCCGAGGCCTGCCCCGCCGCGTCACCGCCTGACCGCGCGGCCCACACCGACAGGAGGAGCGATGCAGGAGATCGTGCGGAAGGCCGACGGCTGCCGGGTGTGCGGGCGGGACGACTGGCTGGACGTCGTGTCGTTCGGCGAGACCCCGCTCGCCGGCGACTTCCTCGACCCGGACGCCCCGATCGGCGCGGAGCGGCGGGTACCGCTGGAGGTCGTGGTGTGCCGCGGCTGCCGGCTGATGAGCCTGCGCCACGTCGTCGACCCGGAGGCGATGTTCGGGCACTACCGGTACGTCTCGTCCGAGTCCGAGACGATCATGAGCCACATGCGGCGGCTGGTCGCCGACGCGGACCTGGCCGAGGGCGACCTCGTCGTCGAGTTCGGCAGCAACACCGGCGTCCACCTGGACCTGTTCCGGCGGGCGGGGATGCGGGTGGCGGGCGTCGACCCGGCCCGCAACCTCGCCGAGATCGCCAACGCCCGCGGCGTGGAGACAGTGCCGGAGCCGTTCACCGGACGCGTCGGCGCCCGGCTGACCGAGCGGCACGGCCGGGCCCGGCTGGTGCTGGGCCGGCAGTGCTTCGCCCACATCGACGGCGTGCACGAGGTCCTGGACGGGGTGACGGCCGTCCTCGACCCGGGCGGCGTGCTCACCATCGAGGTCCCGTACCTGGTGGAGCTGCTCGCCAACGACGAGTTCGACACCATCTTCCACGAGCACCTGTCGTACTTCTCGCTCGGCACGCTGCGCACCCTGTTCGGCATGCACGGGCTCGACCTCGTGGACGTGCGGACGGCGCCCGTGCACGGCGGCTCCATCGTCGTGTCCGCCGCGCCGCGCGGCGCGGGCCGCCCGGAGCGTCCGGCGGTCGCGCGGATGCTGGCCCGCGAGGACGCGCTCGGCCTGTCCGGCGACGGCCCGTACCTGGAATTCGCGCGCCACACCGAGGCCGCCCGCGCGGAGATCGGCGACCTCATCCGCTCGCTCGCCGCCGAGGGCCGCACGGTCGCCGGGTACGGCGCGCCCGCCAAGGGCGCCACGCTGCTCAACGCGTGCGGGCTCACGCGGGAGCAGGTGCTGTTCTGCACCGACACCACCCAACTCAAGCAGGGCCGGCTGATGCCCGGCTCGCGGGTCCCGATCGTCTCGCCGGAGGAGGGGCTGGCCCGCCGGCCGGACTACTTCCTGCTGCTGGCCTGGAACTACGCCGACGAGATCATCGCCCGCGAGGGCGCGTACCTGGAGGCGGGCGGCCGGTTCATCGTGCCGGTCCCGCGGCCCCGGTTCGTGACCGCGCCGTCCGCCGTCCCGGCGCCCTGACGCCGCCGCGACGCCGCCTCGTCCCCTCCCGGCCCGAGCGCTGCGGCACCGCGGATGTCCTGTCGCCGCCGCGGCGTTCGTCGGGTAGACGAGACCCGACGGCGCACGGCCGCCCGTGCCCGACCCCCGAGAGGCCCTTCATGACCGACGCATCCTTTCGGCCCGGCGCCGCCCTGTCCCGCGACCCGGGGACGGAGCGGCCCGTGCTGCGGCTCGACCACCGCTACCCCCGTCCGGCCGAGCGGATCTGGCGCGCGCTGACCGACGGCGCCGAGCTGTCCCGGTGGACGCCCTGGGAGGTGGCCGTCGACCCCGTCCCCGGCGGCGCGATCCGGCTCGCGTTCGCGGGCGGCGCCCCGGAGGCGGGGACGGTCACCGCGGCCGAGCAGCCCCGGCTGCTGGAGTTCCACTGGCCCGGCATCCCCGGCAGCCCGTACGACGAGAACCTGCGCTGGACGGTCTCGCCCGACGCCGGCGGAAGCGTCCTCGTCCTCGACGTGACGCTGCAGGACCTCGCGCACGCGCCGCAAAGCGCCGCCGGCTACCATCTCTCGCTCGCCCATCTGGACGACCTGCTCGCCGGGCGGCCGGTGCGGCGCGCGCAGATCCCGCCGGCCGACCCGCGGTTCCAGCCGCTCGTGGACCACTACACCGCCGTCCTGCCCGGCGAGGTGTGACCGGCGGCGTTTCGGCTACGCGTCCAGGTCCAGGTGTGGGAACGCGGCTTCCAGTGCCGCGCGCCAGTGCTGGATCGGGGCGAGCCCGGCGCGCGCCCACGCCGCGTGCCCGAGGACGGTGTACCGGGGACGCAGGTGCGCGCCCGGGAAGCGGTCGGCGGGCATCGGCGCCACCCGGCCGGGGTCGGCGCCGAGCAGCCGGAACACCTCGCCGGCGAGGTCCCGGCGGGACGCCGCGCCGCCGCTGGTCGCGTGGAACACCCCGGCGGCGCCCGTCCGGGCGAGCGCGACGATCTGGCGGGCCGCGTCGGCGGCCCACGTGGGCTGGCCCCACTCGTCGTCCACCGCCTCGGCGCGGCCGCCGGCCCGCTCGACCCGGGCCATGGCGCGGACGAAGTCGGTCCCGTGCCGGCTGTAGAGCCACGCCGTCCGGACGATCGCCGCGCCCCCGGCGGCGACCAGGCCGGCGGCGGCGCGCTCCCCCACGAGCTTGGTGCGGCCGTAGGCGCTGAGCGGGCGCACCGGCGCGTCCTCGGCGTAGGGGCGGCGGGCCGTCCCGTCGAAGACGTAGTCGGTGGACACGTGCACGAGCCGGACCGACGCGTCCGCGCACGCGCGGGCGAGCGCGCCGACCGCGGCGCCGTTGATCCGCAGCGCCTCCGCCTCGCGCTCCTCGGCGCTGTGGAAGTCCGTCCAGGCCGCGCAGTTCACCAGCACGGACGGCTGGTGCCGGCGGACGGCGGCGCGCACCGCCCGCCCGTCGGTGAGGTCGAGGTCGCGCCGCGTCAGGGCGACGGTCTCGGCTCGGCGATCGCGGAGCACGTCCTGCAGCTCGCGGCCGAGCACGCCGCCCGCGCCGGTGATCAGCCAGCGGGTCATGCGGGCGGCCGCACCGACAGGCCGTGCCGGAACACCCCGAGCGGGTCGTAGCGTTCCTTCACCCGCTGCAGGCGCGGATAGTTGCCGCCGTAGTACAGGTCGTGCCACGGCACGCCCGAGGTGTTCCACTCCGGGCCGGCCAGGTCGACGTCCGGGTAGCCGATGTAGGAGCCGTCGCTGACGGCGTCGGGGACCGGCACTCCCCCAGTGTGCGCGTAGACGTCGCGGTAGAAGCGGCGGATCCAGTCGATGCGGGGTCCATCCTCGTCCGGGGACGTCCACTGGCCGCCGCAGAACATCGCCTTGAGCACGGGCGTCCGGTGCGCCGCGGCCGTGTCGCCGGACGGGACCTCCGCGATCCGGCAGCCGTACCCCGACAGCACGAGGCAGGCGAAGGGGTTGCCGCCGTCCCCGCCGAGGTAGGAGCAGACGACCTCCAGCTGTCGGTCGTCGAACCCCCGGCGCAGGTAGGCGGCCTTGTTCTTGTAGCGGCCCAGCGGCTCGGGAGGCCAGGTGAAGGACGGCATCCAGCCGCTCATCCACGGCTGGACGGCCCGGTCGTCCACGGCCGGGACGACGCCGACCCCGCCGGTGAGCCGCGCGTACTGCTCGTCGAGCAGCTCCGCGGCGCCCGGCGCGGCCTCGTCGACGACTGAGGTCAGCGTGATCGCGCCGGCCGACCGGTGGCTGAGGATGAGGTTGCTCCACAGCGGCGCGGCGGGCGAGCCGGGGGCGGAGTTGTCCTCATGCCAGTCGCAGAAGTTGCGGACGAGGCGGGTCAGGGCCTTGTCGTCCATCGGTTCCCACGGCCACACCACCGTGCGCCGCAGGACACGTCCGGGTGCGGCGGGCAGGAGCCGCGCCGGGTCCGCGTCCGGGCTGCGGAACCAGTAGCGGGTCACCACGCCGAAGTTGCCCCCGCCGCCGCCGGTGTGCGCCCACCACAGGTCGCGGTGCGGGTCGTCCGGTTCGCGGGTCGCGGTGACGACGCGCGGCTCCCCGCCGGCGTCCACCACGACGGCCTCGACGGCGTACAGGTGGTCGACGACCAGCCCGTCCCGCCGCGACAGGTGGCCGTAGCCGCCGGCGGCGACGTGGCCGCCCATCCCGACGTCGAAGCAGGTCCCGGCCGGGATCGTCACCCCCCACCGGGCGTGCAGGGCCCGGTACACCGGGCCGAGCCGGGCGCCCGCGCCGACGGCGAACGCGCGGCGGGCCGGGTCGTAGGCCACGCCGTCCAGCTGCGAGACGTCGAGCAGGACCGCGAGGTCGGCGGCGGACGCGAAGCCCTCGAAGCAGTGGCCGCCGCTGCGCGCGGCGATCCGGGCCCCCGAGCCGGCCGCGTCGCGCAGCGCGGCGGCGACGTCCGCCGCCGACACCGCCACCCGGATCTCGCGGGGGCGGGCGGAGAACCGGTGGTTGTAGGCGTCGAGCAGATCCTCGTAGCGCGGGTCGCTCGGCGTCACCACCGCCGTGCGGGCCGCCGGGTCCGTTGCGGTCATGTCGCTCTCCGATCGCCGGTTCAGTTGTGGTACTGGCCCCCGTTGACGTCGAGGCAGTGCCCGGTGACCGCGCGCGCGAGGTCGGAGACCAGGAACACGATCGCGTCGGCGGCCTCGTCCGGCTCGGTGAGCCGGCGCCGGTCGATGGTGGCGGCGGTCTCGTCGTAGACCTGCCGGAGGGGGACGCCGCGCTGCTCGGCGACGGCGGCGAAGTGCGCCTTCACGGCGTCCGCCCACAGCGGCCCGGGCGCGACCGTGTTCACCCGGACGCCGCCGGATCCGAGCTCGGCCGACAGCGTCTGCGCCACCGCCACCAGCGCGCTCTTCACCGTCTTGTAGACGCCCAGGCCGGGCGGCGACTCGCGGATCACGCTGGAGGCGACCATCACCACGGCGCCGCCGCGCTCGGCGAGCGCGGGTGCCAGCAGCCGGGTCAGCCGAAGCGCCGCGACGACGTCCACGCCCATGCCCGCCGCGAACGCGCCGAGGTCGACGGTCGCCAGGTCGGCCGGGGGGATGCCCGCGGTGGCGTTGTTGACCAGCGCGTCCAGGCGCCCGAACGCGTCCACGGCGCGGGCGGCGAGCGCCGCGGCCGACTCTTCGTCGGTGATGTCGGCCGGCACCGCGACCGCACGGCGGCCGAGCGCCGCCACCTCCGCGGCCACCGCGTCGAGCCGCTCGCCGTCCCGGGCGGCGAGGACGACGTCCGCGCCGGCGCGGGCGCAGCGCAGCGCCGTCGTGCGGCCGAGCCCCGGTCCCACGCCGGAGACCAGGACCGCCTTGTCCCGCAGCAGTCCGTCCATGCCCGTCCCTCCGTCCCCGGCACGGGGGCGGCGACGCCTGGCCGCCCCCGTCCCGTCATCGGCCGCCCGTCACCGGGCGTCGTAAGCTGCGACCACCCTCTTGGGGGCCTTGTTGCGCCAGGCGTTCTCGACCAGTTCCCGGACGCGCTCCTCGTCGACCTTCGCCAGGTCGACCCGCAGGCCGACGAAGATCTTGGTGGCGGCGGTGCGCCACACCTCCTCGTAGACCTCGGAGTCGGCGGCGACGGCCCGCGCCGCCTCCTCCTCCGACACCGAGAAGACCGCGGTCGCCTCCCCCTTCTCCACGCCGGCGAAGGGCTTCTTGCGGACCTTGAAGCTCGGCAGCCGGAAGTGCGTGACCTCCTCCACCTCGGGCAGGGCGAGCGCGAAACGGCGGATGTCGTCGAGCGTGATCACAGCGGGACTCCTTCGGACTCGATGGCGGGGGCGCGCAGCCCTGACCGTCCGGCCGCCGACCCCTCCAGGGCGGCGGCCACCGCGCCGGGGGCCGGCTCGCTCAGCGTCTCGCGGCGCAGCCGCTCCGCCGCCTCACCGAATCCGGGCTCCGCCAGCAGCCGGGCGACCGCGTCGCGCACGGTGTCCGGGGTGGCCTCGTCGTGGGAGACTACCAATCCGGCCCCGGTCGCCCGCAGAAGATCGGCGCGCACCGTCGAATCGCCGAGCTTGGGCAGCGTGAGCTGCGGAACGCCGTGTCGCATGGCCGTGGACATCACCCCGAACCCGCCCATGTGCACCACGGCCGAGCAGGTCTCCAGGAGCGGGTCCATGGGGACGAAGTCCACGAGCCGCACGTTGTCCGGCACCGCGGGCCGCTCCCCGTCGCCCGCCGCGACGGTCGCGACCACCTCGACGTCGAGGGCGGCGAGCCGGTCCAGCAGGGCCGGGCCGAGCAGGTCGGCGCCGTACAGGCCGCGCGCGGTGAGCCCGCCGGTGACGCACACCCGCGGCCGCCGCGGCGGCTCGCGGAGCCAGTCCGGGATCTCGGCGGGCCCGTTGTACGGGACGTACCGGGCCGGGATCGTCCGCACCCCGGACTCCAGCCGCATGCTCGGCGGCGACTGGTCGATCGTCCACTGGCCGGTGAACAGCTCCTCGTCGAAGTCCGCGCCGAACCGCGCCGCCTCGGCGCCGAGCCAGTCGCGCAGCGGGTCCGAGCGCAGCTCGGGCGAGCGCTCGGCCAGCAGTTCGGTGAACCGGCGGCGGGCGCGCACCCACACGTCCGCGCCCCAGGTCACACGGGCGTGCGGGATGCCGAGAGCACGGGCGGCGACCGCCGCGGCGAACGTGAACGGCTCCCAGAGGATCATGTCGGGGCGCCATTCGCGCGCATAGCCGGCCAGCCCGTCGACCAGGCCGTGGTTGAAGTGCTTCCAGGCGTGCTCGACCTGCTCCTCGAAGTAGGCGTGCAGGTCGTCCCAGCCCATCCGGTGGCCGGTGCGGGCCACGTCCGTGACCCGCTGCACCCAGCCCTCCCAGTCGCCCTTCGCCGAACTGGCCGCCACCACCCGGCGCTGCCAGTCGTGGTCGCCCGCCACGGCGACGGTCGGCAGGCCGCTCTCCAGCACGGCCGGGACCAGCGGACGCTGCGTCGCCACCCGCACCTCGTGCCCGGCGGCGCGGAGCGCCCAGGCGATCGGCACCATCGGAAAGAAGTGCGTCCGCTCGGCGTAGGATGCGAACAGGAAACGCATCGGAACCCCTCCCCGCCGGCCCTAGAGCGGGCGGCCCTCGATGATCGGCAGGCCCCCGGTGCGCACCACCTCGGCGAGCCGCAGGCCCGCCGCCTCCATCAGCTCCGCCAGCCGGGCCGCGCTGCGGCTGCCGCCGCCGCGCATCGCGAGCAGCAGCAGGTCGTACAGCTTCCCCCAGCTGAACGCGTCGCCCGGCTCCGACAGCGGCTCGATCACCAGCAGCCGCGAGTCCGGGCCCATCGCGGCGCGCACCGACCGCAGCACGTCCACCGCGCGGTCGTCGTCCCCGACGTCGTACAGGGCCCGCTTGAGGATGTACGCGTCGGCGCCGGCCGGCACCGTCTCGAAGAAGCTGCCGCCCACCACCGTGCACCGGTCGGCCACGCCCGCGGCGGCCAGCACGGGCCTGGCCGCCGCCACGACGCGCGGCTGGTCGAACAGGATGCCGCGCATGCCGGGGTTGGCCTGCAGCAGCGCCGCGAGGAACGCGCCGTTGCCGCCGCCGACGTCGGCGATCGTGGAGAACCGCGACCACGGGTAGGCGGGCAGCAGCGCCCGCACCTCGCGCCGGGTCACGCCGCGCTGCGTCGCGTCGAAGCGGGCGCCCTCGTCCGGGTGCTCCGCCATGTACGTCCAGTAGTCCGTGCCGTGCGCGTGGTCGAAGGCGGGCTCGCCGGTCCGCAGGCTGTGCGGCAGCGACGCCCAAGCCCGGACGTCCGCGGCGAGGAACCGGTAGGCGTCCCGCAGCGACCGCGGGTGGTCGCTGCGCAGCGGCTGCCCCAGCTCCGTCAGCCCGAACACCTCCGGCTCCGGCTCGGTGAACACGCCCCGTCCGGCGAGCGCCCGCAGCGCCTTCAGCAGCGCCTGGGGGTCCGTTCCCGTGCCGCGCGCCAGCTCGTCCACCGGGCGCGGCCCGTCCGCGAGCAGGTCGGCGACGCCGAGGTCGCAGACCGCGCGCAGCGTGAAGGGCACGATGTAGTCGGCCATCTCGGTGAGCCGCGCCACGGACTGCGCGTCCCGGCTCGGCGCGGGCGCCACTGGGCTGGGCGGGGTCATTCGGGTCTCCCTCTGGAGCGTGCCTGGCTGGGTGCGTCCGTGGTGGGCGCCGTGCCCAGGCTCGCCGACCGGCCTACCGGCCCGCATCTTCCGGAATGCCGCGCCGACGCGCAGCCCCGGAGATGCGCCGCACCGCCGCCCCCGGACCGGCCGAACCGGCAATACCGAAGATGCGCGCGCACCCGCCAAATGGGACGGTCGGCTCACGGATCCGAGCGGGAAAGGGACCACCACCGGTGAATCCATTCGACGACGAGAACCTCTCTTTCCGCGTCCTGACCAATTCCGGCGGGCAATTCTCGCTCTGGCCCGGGACGCTCGACGTACCGGCCGGATGGAATGTGCGCCACGGCCCCGCCGCACGAGCGGAGTGCCTGGAATCCATCGCGGCGAACTGGACGGACATGCGGCCCCGCGCCGCGGCCGGACCGGCCGCCCCCTGACCCCCGGCGTCACCCGACGCACCGGCAGCCACCACAGCAGATGGGACAGTCATGCGTTCCTTCCGGATCGACATCCCGCAGGCGGAGCTGGACGACCTGCACCGCCGGATCGCCGCCACCCGGTGGTCGGACGACCTCGGCGGCCCCGGCTGGGACCGCGGCGTGCCGCTCGGCTACCTGCGCGACCTGGCCGAGTACTGGCGGACCGGCTTCGACTGGCGCGCCGCCGAGGCGGAGCTGAACCGGTACCCGCAGTTCACCACCGAGATCGACGGCGCGACCGTCCACTTCCTGCACGTCCGCTCGCCGGAGCCGGACGCCCGTCCGCTGCTGCTGACGCACGGCTGGCCCGGGTCCGTCGCGGAGTTCCTCGACGTCATCGGCCCGCTCAGCGATCCTCGGGCGCACGGCGGGGACCCCGCCGACGCGTTCCACCTGGTGATCCCGTCGCTGCCCGGCTACGGGTTCTCGGCGCCGCTGCGCGACACCGGCTGGGACGTGCCGCGGATCGCCGCCGCGTGGGCGGAGCTGATGCGCAGGCTCGGCTACACCTCCTACGCCACGCAGGGCGGGGACGCCGGCTCGCCGATCTCCCTGCAGGTCGGCCGCTGCGACCCCGACCACGTCATCGGCGTGCACGTCAACATGCTGATGGCCTTCCCGTCCGGCGACCCGGCGGAGCTGGCCGGCCTCGGCCCGGACGACCAGGCGCGCCTCGGCAGGCTGGCCCGGTTCGACGCGGAGCTGTCGGCGTACATGAAGGTGATGGCCACGCGGCCGCGGACCCTGTCGTACGCGCTGGACGACTCCCCGGTCGGGCACCTGGCGTGGATCGCGGAGAAGTTCGCCGAGTGGACGGACCCGGGCGGGCGCCCGGAGGACGCCGTCGGCCGCGACCGGATCCTCACCAACGTGGCGATCTACTGGTTCACCCGCACCGCGCACTCGGCGGCGAACTTCTACTACGAGGGCGCCGCGGCGGTCGCCCAGGCGGCGTCCGGAGTGCAGCCGCCGCCGGTCCCCGTCCCGGTCGGCGTCGCGGTGTTCCCGCACGACATCTTCGTCCCGGTCCGCCGGCTCGCCGAGCGGGACCTGCCGACGATCACGCACTGGACGGAGTTCGACCGCGGCGGGCACTTCGCCGCGCTGGAGCAGCCGGGGCTGCTCGTCGAGGACGTCCGCGCCTTCCTGCGCACGCTCAAGTGAGGAGAGATCCCATGCACGACGGCTGCCCCTTCAAGCTGGACACCACAGGCTGGGACATCCACGGCGAGGCCGCCCTGCTGCGCGCGCAGGGGGAGGCGGTGCAGATCGAGCTGCCCGGCGGGGTGCTCGCCTGGTCCGTCAACCGGCACTCGGTGATCAAGAGGCTGCTGGCCGACCCGCGGGTGACCAAGAGCGCCCGCAACCACTGGCCCGCGTTCATCAACGGCGAGATCCCCCTGGACTGGGAGATGATCAGCTGGATCGCCATGGACAACATGGTGACCGCCTACGGCAAGGACCACGTCCGGCTGCGGCGCCTGGTCGGCAAGGCGTTCACGCCGCGCCGCACCGAGGCGATCCGGCCGCGCGTGGTCGAGCTGACCGGCCAGCTGCTCGACGGGCTCGCCCAGGCGGGCCCCGGCGAGGTCGTCGACCTGCGGGAGCGGTTCGCCTACCCGCTGCCGGCCCGGCTGGTCGCGGACCTGATCGGGATGTCGGAGGAGGCCCGCGCGAAGACCGCGACGGTCATCGACATGATGGTGGACACCACCGTCACGCCCGAGCAGGCGCAGGCGGTGCTGGCCGGATGGCGCGGCGCGATGGCCGAGCTGATCGAGGCGAAGCGCCGCGAGCCCGGCGGGGACATCACCAGCGACCTCATCGCCGCCCGGGACGAGGACGGGTCGCGGCTCAGCGAGGCGGAGCTGACCGACACGATCTTCGCGATCCTCGGCGCCGGCTCGGAGACCACGATCAACTTCTTCGACAACGCGATCACCGCGCTGCTGACCCATCCGGAGCAGCGCGCGCTGGTGACGTCGGGCCGGGCGTCCTGGGAGGACGTCATCGACGAGACGCTGCGGGTGGAGTCGCCGCTGGCGCACCTGCCGCTGCGGTACGCGGCCGAGGACATCGAGCTGGACGGGGTCACGATCCCGAAGGGCGACCCGATCCTGGTCAACTACAGCGCGGTGGGCCGCGACCCGGCCCTGCACGGCGGCGACGCGGACGTCTTCGACGTCACCCGGGCGGACAAGGAGCACCTGTCGTTCGGGCACGGCCCGCACTACTGCCTGGGCGCCGGGGTGGCCCGGATGGTCGCCGAGGTCGGCCTGTCGACGCTGTTCCGCCGCTTCCCCGACCTGGAGCTGGCGGTGCCCTCCGAGGAGCTGACCCCGCTGCCGACGTTCATCATGAACGGGCACCGGACGCTCCCGGTGCGGCTGACCGTCCCGGCCGGCTCGGGACGGCGCTGACCGGCGGGTCCCGCCGCGCACCGCGCGCCGGCCGCCCCACCCGGAGCGGCCGGCGCTTTCCCGTGCCCCGCTCCGGCCCGTGCCCCGCTCCGGCCCGTGCCCCGCTCGGGCCTGTTCCCCGTCCCGGCCCGTGCCCCGCCACGACGACGAGGACCGCCGCCGGCGGAGGCCACCGGCGACGGTCCAGGAAGGAGGGCGCGGTCAGAAGTACAGGGTGTTGGGCTCCAGGCCGCACAGCACCCGGCCGTACAGCTCGTCGTTGGTGTCGGGGTTCATCAGCGCGTGCATCGTGATCGCCTGGACGTCGCGCAGGATCCGCTGGATCGGCACGGAGCTGTAGATGGAAGACCCGCCGCTCGCGCCCGCCAGCAGGTCCACGGCCTGCTTGGCGAGCCGGACGGCGCGGCCCATGTCGGCGCGGGCGACCGCGCGCTCCTCGGCGCTCCATGGGGCCCCCGAAGCGCCCTTGGAGTCGACCAGGTCGGCGAGCCGGTGCGCGTGGAAGAACGCCTCGTCGATCCGCATCGCCGCGTCCGCGAGCTGCAGGTGCGTGACCGGCGCCTCGCTCTGCTCCTCGTACGACGTGTAGGTGATCTTGCGGGTGGGCAGCCGGTCGAGGAACTCGGCCTTCGCCGCCGCGGCGAGCCCGACGGCCGTGCCGACCGACAGGGCCGACGCGGTCGGCAGCAGCGGCGCCCGCCACACCGGCGACGCGGCGTTGGCCCGCGACGCGTACTGGCCGGCGAGGACCAGCGGCAGCGGCAGGATCCGCCGCTCGGGCACGAAGACGTTCTCCGCGACGGTGCTCACCGAGCCCGTCCCGCGCAGCCCGGAGGTGTCCCAGTCGTCGACCGTCGTGAGGTCGCTCATCGGGACGACCGCCATCACCGGCCAGAAGTCGCCGCCAGGCGCGGGCGCGACCGCGATGACGACCTGCCAGTGGCTGTGCGGGGCGCCGCTGATGAACCCCCACTTGCCGTTCAGGACGAGGCCGCCGTCCGCGGGGACGCCCATGCCGGTCGGGCTGAGCGTGCCGCACAGCCGCACGTCCGGGGTCGCGAACACCTCGTCCTGGACCTCGTCGGGCAGCAGCGCGGCCATCCAGGTGGTGATGGCGTTGACCCCGACGACCCAGGCGGCGGAGGCGTCGCCGGCGGCCAGCTCGGCGACCGCGTCCACGACGGTGCGGGCGTCGCTCTCGAACCCGCCGTAGCGCGCCGGGAGCCGGAGCCGGAACATCCCCGCCTCCGCCAGCGCCGCGACCGCGTCGTCGTGCAGCCGTCCGTTCCGCTCGCTCCACGGCGCGTGCTCGCGCAGCGCCGGCACCGTGTTCCGCGCGGCGGCCACCAGCTCCGCGCGCGATGGCACCTCGGTGATTGTCACCCTTTCCTCCCAGCGCTCGGATTCCCGCATTGCATTCCTTCGGATCCTCACATCGCGCACGCCCGCCCGCCATCTTCTGGAATGCTTCCGAGGAATTGCGGAGAAAGAGCCATGGCGCAAGCCAGGAGATGGCCGCCGGACGGTCGCGGTGGGATTGTCGGAATGCGAGCACAGGACCGTGCTCAGGGAATTGACCGGGCACCGGCAGAAAAGGACCGCACATGACCACGAGCACGTCATCCAGTTCCACCGAGCAGGCCGCCCTGGCGGCCGTCCCGGCGCGCGTCGTCGAGGCCTGGGCGGCGCACGACGCCGGCGCGTTCGCCGAGGTGTTCACCGAGGACGGCACCATGATCCTCCCGGGCGTGTTCCGGGAGGGGCGCGCGGAGATCGCCGGGTTCATGGCGGCCGCGTTCGAGAACGACCTGAAGGGCACCCAGGTGACCGGGACGCCGCTGCACGTCCGGCTGCTCAGCGACACGGTGGGGCTGCTCATCACGCACGGCGGCGTCCTCGCGCCGGGCGAGACCGAGCCCTCGGACGAGCGCGCCATCCGGGCGTCCTGGCTGCTGGTGAAGCAGGAGGGGATGTGGCGGCTCGCCGCCTACCAGAACACCCCGCGCGACGCGCGGTGAGCGACGGCTTCCTACCTTCCGGGAGATGACGGTGAGCGCAAGTGACGGGTCCGTGGGCAGGCGGGCCGTGGTACTCGGCGGGAGCATGGCGGGGCTGCTGGCGGCCCGGGTACTCGCGGACGCCTTCGACGAGGTGGTGGTGGTCGACCGGGACCGGCTCACGGGGGTGACGGAGGCCCGGCGCGGCGTCCCGCAGGGGCGGCACGTGCACGGGCTGCTCGCCCGCGGGCAGCAGATCCTCGATGAGCTGTTCCCCGGTTTCACCGAGCGGGCCGTGGCGGCGGGCATCCCGACCGGGGACCTCGGCGAGCTGCGCTGGTTCTTCAACGGCAAGCGGCTCCGCCCGGCCGCGACCGGGTGCATCTGCGTGTCGACCGACCGGCCCGTCCTGGAGGCCCACGTCCGGGACGGCGTGCAGGAGCGGCCGAACGTCCGGTTCATGGAGGAGTACGACATCCTCGGGCCGACGGCGACGGCGGACGGCCGGCGGGTCACCGGGGTGCGGGCCCAGCACGGCGACGCCGAGCCGGAGGTCGTCGAGGCCGACCTGGTGGTGGACGCCACCGGGCGCGGTTCCCGCACGCCGGCCTGGCTCGAGGAGATGGGCCACGCCCGGCCGCGCGAGGAGCGCATCAAGATCGACCTGAGCTACACCACCCGGCACTACCGGCTGCCGGACGAGTCGATCCTGAACGGGGACCTGTCCATCAACCCGGTCTCCACGCCCGCGACGCCGCGGGGGGCGTTCTTCTCCCGGGTGGGGCACGGCCGGTCGATCGTGTCGCTCACCGGGGTGCTGGGCGACAGCGCGCCGACCGACGACGAGGGCTTCGACGCGTGGCTGCGGTCGCTGCCCGTCCCGGACGTCCACGACGCCGTCAAGGACGCCGAGCCGCTGGACGAGCCCGTCGCCTTCCACTACCCGGTGAGCGTGCGGCGCCGCTACGAGGAGTTGGAGAGCTTCCCGGACCGGTTCATCGTCCTAGGGGACGCGGCGTGCAGCTTCAACCCGGTCTACGGGCAGGGCATGACGGTCGCGGCGCTGGAGGCGCTGACGCTCCGCTCGCACCTGGAGCGCGGTATCCCCGAGCCGCTGCCCTTCCTGAAGGACATCGCCGGGGTCATCGAGGCGCCGTGGCAGATCTCGGCGGGCGGCGACCTCGCCTTCCCCGAGGTGGAGGGCCCGCGGCCGCCCGAGCTGCAGATGGCGAACGCCTACATGGCGCTGCTGCAGTCGGCGGCGACCAAGGACAGGCAGGTCACCCGGGCGTTCATGCGGGTGGCGGGCCTGGTGGACCCGGCGGACGCGCTGATGAGCCCGGAGATGATCTACCGGGTGCTGAAGAGCGGCACCCCGCCGCAGCCGGCGCCCGCCGGGTGACGACGGGGTCACCGGACGGGGGAAGGGGAGCGAGGCCGAGGGCCTCGCTCCCCTTTCGTCCGCCTGTACTTTCGTCCGCCTGGTCGCGGGCCGGGCGGTGCCGCCGCCGGTCAGCGGGGCGCGAACCGCGCCGGGAGGGACTTCACGCCGTTGACGAAGTTCGACTCCAGCCGCACCGCCGGCCCCACCGGCTCGAACCGGCGGAGGTGCGGGCGCAGCGCGGTGAGCAGCTCGGCCAGCTCCAGCCGGGCGAGATGGGCGCCCAGGCAGAAGTGCGGCCCGACGCCGAACGCCAGGTGCGGGTTGGGCCGGCGGGACAGGTCGAGCCGGTCCGGGGCGGTGAAGACCGCCTCGTCCCGGTTCGCGGACGCGTAGTACAGGACGACCTTGTCGCCGCCGCGGATCCGCGCCCCGGCCAGCTCGGTGTCCCGGGTGGCGGTGCGCCGGAACTGCATGATGGGCGTCACCAACCGGATCAGCTCCTCCACGGCGTCCGCCATCGGCACCTCCCCGGCCGCCAGGGCGTCCCGCTGCTCGGGGAAGGCGGCCAGGGCCTGCAGCGAGCCCGAGATCAGGTGCCGGGTGGTCTCGTTCCCCGCGACCACCAGCAGCAGCCAGAGGTTGCAGAACTCGCGGTCGGACAGGTCCGCGGCGGCGAGCCGGCCGATCAGGTCGCCGGCCGGCTCCGCGCGCCGCCGCGCCCGGAGCCGCAGGGCGTACCCGAACGCCTCCGCGAACGTCGCCCGGTAGACGTCGATGTCGCCGCCGCCGTACTCGGGGTCGTCGAAGCCGACGAGGTTGTTGCTCCACCGGTAGAGCAGGTGCCGGTCGGCCTCGTCCACGCCGAGCAGGCCCGCGAGCACCAGCAGCGGCAGCTCGGCGGCGAGGTCGGCGACCGCGTCGAACCGCTCCGCCGCCACCGCCCGCTCGGCCAGCGCCGCGGCGTGCGCGCGGACCGACCCGGCGAGCGCCCGCACGGCCCGCGGCGTGAACACCGCGGTGATGAGCCGGCGCAGCCGCAGATGCTCCGGCGCGTCCATGTTCACCAGCAGCTGCCGGGCCTGGACGAGGTCGGCGCGGCTGCGCGGGTCGGTGAGGAAGGCGCCCTTCGCGGCCGAGGAGAACACCTCGGGCCGCCGCGACGCCTCCTGCACCGCCGCGTGGGACGTGACGGCCCAGTACCCGGTGCCGCGCTGGGCGATCCGCCCGGCGCTGCTGTGCCGGACGAGCAGCGGCTCCTCCACCCAGCCGACGGGCTCCTCCCGGCGCCGCCGCGCGAACTCCGCGTACGGGACGCCGGCGGCGTAGGTGGCGGGATGGGCGATGTCCCGGGCGCTCATGCGGCCGTCCCGGGCAGGTCGCCGAGGCGCAGCGCGTCCCGGCGGAGCTTCCCGGTGGGCTCGCGCGGCAGTGTGTCGACGAAGTGGTAGGCGCGGGGGGCCTTGAACCCGGCGAGCCGGGTGCGGCAGTGCCGGTCCAGCCGGAGTGCGAGGTCGGAGCCGGTGCCCGGGGCGGGCTCCACCACCGCGACGACCCGCTCGCCGAACTCCGGGTCGGGCAGCCCGACCACGGCGACGTCGCGGACGCCCGGATGGGCGATCAGCGCCGCCTCCACCTCGGCGGGATAGACGTTGACCCCGCCGCTGACGATCATGTCCTGCTCCCGGCCGGTGAGGTAGAGGCGGCCGTCCTCGTCGAGGCGGCCGAGTTCGCCGAACGTGAAGGTGTCGGGCGCGAGGTGCGCCTTGCGGGTCTTGTCCGGGTCGTTGTGGTAGCTGAAGCTCCGGCCGACCTTGCGGCGGACGAAGACGCGCCCCTCCCGGCCGGGCGGCAGCGGCGCGCCGTCCGGGCCGACGACCAGCAGTTCGTAGGCGGGCACGGCGCGGCCCACGCTGCCGGGACGGCGCAGCCACTCGTCGGAGTCGATGAGGGTGACGGCGCCGCCCTCGGTGGCGCCGTAGTACTCCACGAGAACCGGCCCCCACCAGTCGATCATCGCGCGCTTCACCTCGGCCGGGCAGGGCCCGCCGCCGTGCCACACCCGCCGCAGGCTCGCGCCGGAGAACGCGCGGCGCGTCTCCTCGTCCAGCCGCAGCAGCCGGATGAACTGGGTCGGCACCAGGTGAACGGCGGTGATCTGCTCCCGGTCGATGGTGCGCAGCGTGGCGACCGGGTCGAAGCGGCGCCGGACCACCAGCCGGGACCCCTGCAGCAGCGAGAGCAGCGAGAAGAACAGTTGCGCCGAGTGGTACCAGGGGCCGTCGAGCATCACCCGCTCCCCCGCGGGGACGCCGAGGACCGTCCGGGCGTAGCGGGTGAGCCGGTCGACCTTCTCGAACGGGGCCCCGACCGTGAAGAGGTTGTTGACGACGCCTTTGGGCTTGCCGGTGGTACCGGAGGTGTAGAGCATCGTCGATCCGCACGACTGCCGTCCGGGACCGGCGGGATCGGCGGCGGCCAGCAGCGGCTCGGCGGCCGCGAACCCGTCCCGGTCCCGGTCGCCGAGGACGATCCCCAGCGCGCAGCCCTCGGTGCGCGCCTCGGCCGCCGTCGCCGCGTAGGCGGGTTCGGCGACCAGGGCGCGGCTGCCGGAGTCGGCGAGGATGTGGCGGATCTCCGAGGCGGTCAGGTGCCAGTTCACCGGCACCAGCACGAGGCCGCCGTGCAGGCACGCCAGCAGCAGCTCGAACGCCTCGGGGCGGTTGCCGACTACGGCGGCGACCCGGTCGCCCTCGCCGAGGCCGGCGCGGGCGAGCACGTCCCTCCAGCGGTCGACCCGCTCGCCGAGCCCGCTCCAGGTGAGCGCCGCGCCGCCGTCGCCGGCGAGCGCGATCCCGGAGCCGTCCCGGTCGATGTGTCGGTTCAGCAGCGTGGGCATGGGCGAAGGTCTCCTACTCCAGCAGGCCGGGTTCGGCCCGAACGATGTCGGTGTAAAGCGGCCGGAAATTGAGCCGCCCCATTGCGGGAGAGCCCATGTGCGCGCGGGTCTCCCGGGCCGTCTCGGCGGGGATCGGGACGGGGGCGCCCGCCGCCTCGGCCAGCAGCTGGATCTGGCAGCACCGCTCCATGGACACGAACCACCAGGCGGCCTCCTGGACCGTTCCGCCGACGGTCAGCAGCCCGTGGTTGGCCAGGATGACGGCCTTCCCGGTGCCGAGGCTCGCGGCGACCCGGTCGCCCTCCTCGGCGTCCAGGACGACCCCGCCGAACTCGCGGTACACCGCGTGGTCCTCGAAGAAGGCGCACGCGTCCTGGGTGAGCGGGTCCAGGAGGCGGCCCAGCGCGGACCAGGCCCGGCCGTGCACCGAGTGGGAGTGCGCGGCGGCCACCACATCCGGGCGGGCCGCGTGCACCCGCGAGTGGATCGCGTACCCGGCCGGGTTCACGCTCCCCTCGCCGTGCAGGACCGTCCCGTCGGCGTCGACCAGCAGCAGGTCGCTGACCCGCACGTGACCGAAGTCGACGCCGAACGGGTTGATCCAGAACCGGTCGGGGTGCTCCGGGTCGCGGACGGTGATGTGGCCGCCCGCGCCCTCGGCGAACCCGAACCGGGCGAACAGCCGCAGTGCGGCGGCGAGCCGCTGCTTGCGGTACAGCCGCTCCTCGTCCGGGCTCCGCTCGGGCCGGCGCGGGGCGCGCCGCTCCCCCGCGGGCGGGGCGGTCCTCATCCGCAGCCCCCCGCGGTGTCGACGTCGTAGGCGCCGCCGCTCAGCAGTTCGGCGGGGATGCCCTCCCACGGGTCCGGCTCGTCCGGCCCGGCCTCAGGCATGGTCCGGGGCGTGTCGTGCGGCGTGTCGTGCGGCGCGGTGCCGGTCCGGGGCCGGACGTGCGCGGGCGTCTCGGTCATGTGGTGCTCCCTTCGAGCGCCGGTCTCCAGGTCTCCAGGAAGGCGTCCAGGCGGTCGTAGCCCCAGAACCGGTGCCGGCCCCACTTCAGGTAGGGGATGCCGAACACGTCGTCGAGGTACGCCTGGTAGAGGCAGTCGGCGGCCTCGGCCCGGATGGACGGGTCGTCGGGCGCGGCCACGGCGTCGTCCGGGTCGAGGCCCGCCTCGGCGGCGGCGGCGCGGACGGCGGACGGGTCGCAGATGTCGCCGCCGCGTCCCCATCGGGCCCGGACGACCGCCTCGTAGAACGGGCGGGCCAGGCCGCGGCGGCGGGCCAGCAGCCAGGCCAGGTGCGGCGGCTCCCACCACGGGTCGACGTCGACGGGCCACGCCATGGCGAGCCCGGCGCGCTCGGCCGTCCGCTTGGTGTCGAGCAGCATGTACAGGTGCTTCGCGCGGCTCATCTGCACGTAGTGGAACTCGCCGCCGCGCTCGCGCAGCAGCTCGCAGGTCCGCTCGTCCGGGTCCCAGTAGGGGAACAGGTCGAACGTCTCGAAGGCGTCGGGCGCCTCTTCCAGGAGGCGGTGGACCGTCAGCCAGCTGTAGGGGCTGCGGAAGGAGAAGTAGAGCCGGGGCCGCCGGGTCCGGGCCGGCTTCCCCGTCCGCGCCGCCGGCCGCGTCATCGTCCGCCCCCGGTCAGCGCCGCGACGGTGGCGTCGTCCAGCTCAGCGAGGCCGCCCGCGCCCTCGCCCGCGGCAATCGCGTAGCCGTGCAGGATGCTCGCCGTGGCGACGGGGACGAGCCGGTCGCCGCGCTGGACGTAGCAGTCCATCCGGGCGTCGAACATCACGCCGCGCAGGATGTCCACGACCGTGAAGACGCTGTGCACGGTCTCCTCCATGCGCGCCGGGGCGAGCAGGCCGATCCGGGCGCGCGACACGACGGGGATCCAGGACCTCTCGTCCAGCAGCCGTCCCACGGAGATACCGCGGTCGGCGAGGAAGCGGTCCACGACCTCCTCCAGCGCGCGGACGAACCCGGAGTGCTGCACGCGGTCGGTGTAGTGGCAGTAGAAGTAGGGCGCCCGCCACGACCACAGGAACGCGTCGGCGCCGACCGCGCTCCGGACGGAGCGTCCCGGCGGGAGCGGGATGGGGGCGGAGCCGCCCGGACGCGCCAGTTCGGCGGTCTCCAGGGCGGCGAGCGCCGGCGGCGCGGTGCGGTGCCGGTCGGCCTTGCGCTCGCGGACCAGCGCCACCGTCACCTTGCCGCGCAGCACGGTCACCTCGGCGCCGTCGCGGACCACGGTGAGCCGCACGTCGAGGCGGCCGTCGGGGCGGGCGGCGACCCGGGCGGTCACCTCGTCGTCGATCTCCAGGACGGCGGGCAGCTGCACGGAGCACTCGACGATCTCCGCGCCGAGCCCGTGCTCGATGAACAGGGTGCGGGCGCCCGCGCCCTGGTCGGCCAGCCACTGCAGGACGGCCTGCTCGACCAGGTAGATGAAGTGCTTGAAGCCGATCCAGGTGCGGATGTTGGCGCCCTCGTAGCCGGGACGGGCGCGCACGACCGTCGGCGCGGCGGTCGTCGGTGCTACCGGGGTTGCGGTCATCGGAAGTTGCCTGCCGTTCTCGTCGGGGGCGGGTGGACCGCGCGGGCCAGCCGGGCGATCCGGCCAGCGATGGCGGGGGCGTGGCGCAGATGGCAGAAGTGGTCGTAGCCGGGGCCGATGACGGCCTCGGCGCCGGGCATGCCGGCGGCGAGCTCGCGGGCCGCCTCGCCCGAGGTGGCGGGGTCCTGGTCGCCGGCGATGACGAGGGCGGGCCGCGCCGCCGACGCCAGCGGCAGGTCGGCGGTGGCCGCGTACTGCTCGAACACCGTCAGGAAGCCGGCCGGGCCGACCCGGTCCACGGCGAGGTCCATCATCGTGTCGAGCAGCGCCCGGTTCAGCGTCGCGGCCCGAGGCCCGAGGCGGGCCCGCACGCCGTCGCGGATGTGCTGCGTGAACGTACTGCGCGACCGGTCGAGCATCCGCCAGGTCAACCGGTGCCGGGGCGGCCGGTACAGCGGGCACAGCAGCGCCGAGGCGCGCCCGGCCCGGGGGTCGTCCGCGCACAGCAGCTCCAGCGCCGCGTTGGCGCCGAAGGAGTGCGCGACGAGGACGTCGGGGACGGCGCCGACGAGGTCGAGGCCGTCGCCGAGCCACTCGCCGGGCCGCCGGTGCCGCCAGCGGTAGTCGTTGCCGGCGCGCCACGGCAACTCCAGCGCGACCATCCGCCAGCCGCGGTCGAGCCGGCGGGCCAGGGGCGCCCAGCTCGTCCAGGCGTCCTCCAGGCCGTGCGCGAAGACGATCAGTGGGGCGCCGGGCCGGCCGGGCGACAGGACGTGCAGCGGCGCGGTCATCGCGCCCTCCGCACCCGGGCCGCGCCGTGCACGTCCGCCGCGCAGGCCCCCTCGTCGGCGACGAGGTGGGCGGCGAGCGCCAGCCCGACCACCGTCTCGGCTCCGTGGTGGTCGCCCCATTCCGCCGCCGTGTCGAACCCGCCGGGCCCGATCGCGACCGCGTCCCCGCCGCCGGGGTCGCACAGTTCGAGGCGCGCGCCGTCCGGCGGCGCCGTCTCCGGCACGGCTTCGAGGACGACGCAGGCGGCTCCGGCGGCGAGGGGCGACGCGGGGTCGCCCGCCGCGTGCAGGGCGGTTGCGACCTCGTCGCCGGGTTCCGCGCCGACGAGGACGACCCGGTCGGCGCGGCGGGCGCGCAGCAGGGTGAGCGCGAGCCGCAACCCGTGCGCGCCGGAGCCCGGGCCGGACGACACCATCAGGTTGGGACCGCCGAGGCGGAAGCGGATCGCGACCGTGGCGGCGACCACGTTCCCGGACACGTTGGGCGCGTCCAGGATGCTGACGGCCGCCGCCCCCTCCGTCGCGACGGCGCGCGCGACCCGGGCGACGGCCTCGGCGTTGCCGAGGTCGCCGCAGGCGACGACGGCCGCGCTCGGATCGGCGGGGCCGTCCGGACGGTGCTTCGGCGGCAGGTCCAGCGCCCGGTGCACCGCGCACAGCGCGAGCCGCGCCGCGGGCTCCATGCCCAGCAGCCCCTTCCGGCCGAGGACGTCCGCCGCGCGATCCGCCGGAACCGCGTCGGCACGCGCCCAGGCGCCCGGCGGCGTCCCGAGACAGGCGGCCAGCGCATCGGTCGGGCGCACGCCCGGCAGGTGCAGGCTCCACCCGGTTATCGCGACGTTCATGAGGGGGCCTCCAAGAGCGTGACGGCGTTGACGCCGCCGAAGCCGAAGGCGTTCAACTGGACGAGTCCGGACGGCAATGCGGCCGGCCCGTCCTGGACGAACCGCACGTCCGCGCCCTCGTCCAGGACGGTCCGCAGGCCGACGACCGGCGGGACGGCGCCCTCCTCCAGGCAGCGGACCGCGACGTCCAGGTTGACCAGCGCGGCGGCGCCCGAGGTGTGCCCGACCGCCCCCTTCACGGCGGTGACCAGCGGCGCGCAGCCGAGGTCGCGCAGGGCCCGGCACTCGGCGGGGTCGTTCAGCGCCGTCCCGGTCCCGTGCGCGACCACCAGGCCGACCTCGGCGAAGCGGCGTCCGGCGCGGTCGAACGCGTCCCGCATCGCGCGGCCGATGCCGGCGACGTCCGGGGCGGTCGGATGGGCCGCGTCGCACGACAGCCCGGTCGCGAGCAGCCGGGCGAGCGGCCGGGCGGGCCGCCGGCCGGACGGGCGCCGCTCCGGGACGACGACCACCGCGGCGGCGCCCTCGCCCAGCAGGACGCCCTCGCGTCCGGCGTCGAACGGGCGGACCGCCGACGCGGGCACGGGCGACACGCGGCCGATCATGGCGAGCATCGACCGGGTCGCGGTGTCGGCCGCCGCGGCGACGACGGCGTCCGCGGCGCCGAGCTCCACGAGGTCCTGGGCGAGCGCGAGGGCGTGGCCGCCCGCGCTGCACGCGCCCGACAGCGTCGTCACCTCGGCGGCGCCGGGCAGCGCCGCCCGGACGGCCGCCTCGAAGTCCAGGGCGCGCGGCGGGACGTCCGTCCCGTCGACCGCCCACCGCTCGACCGCCGACAGCTCCCCGAGCCCGGAGCCCACGAGGACGGCGATCCGCTCGCGCGCGGGGTCGAGCCCGGCGCTCCGGACCGCCTCCGCGACGACGTCGGTGAGCAGCCGGCTCGCCTTGAACGCCGAGCCGCCGCCGTCGACGAGGTGGTAGCCGGTCGTCACGCCCGGCACGCCGGGCCCGCCGTCCCGCAGCGGCCCGGCCCCGGTGCGCCCGGCGAGCAGCGCGGCGAACGTGTCGGCGCCGGTCCCGAAGCAGGTCCGGACCGCGCTAGCCGTGATCAGCGCCGGCACCGGCGGCCCCCCTCCGGTCCGGCCCGCCGCGGACGACCGCGACCCCCGCGGCCCCGTCCGCGCCGCGGGCGGTGAGCAGCACGACGCCGCCGCCGTCCAGCCGGCCGGACGCCAGCAGGGCGCCGAGGCCGAGCGCGGACGTCGCGGCGCCGCAGTCCCCGGCGTCCCGGCCGGCCGGGACCCGGTCCGGGCTCCGGCCGAGCACCCACGCGACCGGCGCGTACTCGCCGCCGTCGGCGTCGGCGCCCTCCCCGGTGACCACGGCGGCCACGTCGGCGGGGGCGATCCGCGCGCGGGCGAGGGCCCGCTCCGCGCACCCGGCCAGGGCGCGGCCGTCCGGATCGCCGCCGGGGCCGTACCCGGTCGCGACCGCGAGGATCTCGGCGGCGCGGTGTGCCCCCGCCCAGGACGGGGCGCGCGGGCCGGTCAGCACGAACACCCCGGCGCCCTCCCCCGCCTCGAACGCGCCGGGCGGGGCGGTCAGGTGCGACGCCCAGGCGCGGTGCGGGGTGAACTCCTCGGCCGCTCCGGTGAGCATCACGTCGGCGTAGCCCCGCTCGATCGCGTTGCCCGCGTACCGGACCGCGTTCAGGAACGCCACCGGCCCGCCGGCGATCGTGGCGTTGACGGCCTTCAGCCCGAACCGGATCGCGACCTGCCCTGCCGCGCAGTTCATCACCGTGTTCGGGAACAGCAGCGGGTTGACGAGGTAGGGCCGCTCCTGGACGAGCGTGTCGCGGCTGTAGTCGCTGGTGGACTTGAAGCTGCCCATCGTCGTGCCGAGGGCGACTCCGATCCGGGTGCGCGCGGCGCCGTCGACGGCGGTGCCGGCGTCCCGCAGCGCGTCCTGGCAGCAGACGACCGCGAGCCCGGTGACCCGGTCGTAGGAGCCGGTACCCTTGCGGCCGAGCCGGGCGCGCACGTCGAAGCCGGCGACCGCCCGGCCAGTGGGCGAGGGCAGCGGCTCCTCGTACAGCTCCGTGACCTTCGCCGGGACGCCGGTGAGCACGCTCCAGCCCGCGATGCCGATGCCCGTCACGCGACCGCTCCCAGCATCACGATGGCGTTGTTGCCGCCGAACGCGAACCCGTCGTTCTGCGCGATCCGGGGCCGGGCCCGGCGGGCGGTGTTCGGCACCGGGTCGATGCCCGGCATGCCGGGGTCGGGGGTCGTCCAGTTGATGGTGGGCGGCAGGAACCCCTGGTCGACGGCCAGGACGGCGGCGATCGCGCCGAACCCGCAGGCCGCGCCCATCGTGTGCCCGATCATGGACTTGATGGAGCTGACCGGCGGCGGGTCGTCCCCGAACACCTCCAGGATGGCCTTGCTCTCCACCAGGTCGTTGGTGGGCGTTCCCGTCCCGTGGGCGCAGATGTAGTCGACGTCGCCCGGCGCCACCCCGGCGTTGCGGTGCGCGAGCCGCATGCACTCGGCGACGCTCGCCGTGTCGGGCGCGACCGGATGCCTGGCATCGCAGTTCAGCCCGTGGCCGAGCAGCTCGGCGTAGATGCGGGCGCCGCGCACCCGCGCGTGGTCGAAGGTCTCCAGGAGCAGTACAGCCCCGCCCTCCCCGGTGAGGATGCCGGAACGGTCCCTGTCGAAGGGGGCGCAGGCGTGCTCCGCCAGCGCCCCGAGCCGGTAGAACCCGGCGTGGGCCCACCGGCAGACGGAGTCGGCGCCGCCGGCCAGCACGACGTCGGCCTCGCCGGTGACCAGCAGGTCGTAGGCGTAGCCGAGGGCGTAGTTGCTGGCCGAGCACGCCGTCGCGATCGTGAGCGACTCGCCGAGCAGGCCGAGCTCCTCGCTGACCGCGTTCGCCAGCCGCCCGGCCGGCACCTGCGCCAGCAGCGCCGGGTCCTGCACGGCGAAGCCGTGCTCGACGATCTGCGCGGTCAGCGCCTCGGCGACCGCCGACTCGCCGCTGGTGGTGCCGATGACGGCGTGCGCCCGGCCCGGGTCGAGGGACCCGGGGTCCAGACCGCCGTCGGCGGCGGCCAGCCGCGCCGCGCTCGCGGCGAACAGGCTGGACCGCCCCCAGCGTCGCGGGTCCAGCCGGCGCAGCCGGCCGTCCGGCCGGAAACCGCGGACCTCGCCGGCGTTCTGGTGCGGGAACCCGGACGGATCGAAGCTCGTGATCCGCGAGATCCCGGACCGTCCCGCCCGCAGCGCCCCGGCGAACGCCCGGCGCCCCACGCCGATGCTGGACACCGGGCCGAGCCCGGTCACCGCGACGCGCGCCATCGGTCAGCCCCGCCGGTCCGCGTGCCGCAGGAGCGCGGCGTGCACGGCCTTGAGGTTGCGCAGCTCCGGCAGCTCGGCCTGCGGGATCTGCACCTTGTACGCCTTGTCGATGCGGGCCAGGATCTCGATGGCACGCAGTGAGTCGGCCTCGTAGTCCTCCACGAAGTCGCCGGTGTCGGTGAGCTCCTCCGGCTCCACCTCCAGCACCTCGGCGACCATCTCGCGCAGCTCCTCGAGCCGCTGCTCTTCCGGCGTCATCGCGTTCCTTCCTAGGACGACCGTGCGTCGTCGCGGTCGTGGCGGTCCGCGCCCAGGGCGGGCGCGGGATCAGGGGGGCGCACCGGGTCGGCGGGACGCACCGGGCGCCGGGTGGCGATCAGGCTGCGGACGGCGGCGACGCGGCGGTGCCCCACCCACGTCTCGCCGGTGGCGAACGCCGTGCCGGCGACCACGATGTCCAGCCGGACGCGGTGGCGCAGCACGTCCCCGGGCAGGACGGCGCCGTCGAACGAGAAGTCCCGGGCGCCCGCGAACATCAGGACGGCGCCGTCGCCGGGAAGCGTCGCGCCGTCCAGCCACAGCAGGGCCGCGGCCTGGCCGAGGGACTCGATGATGAGGGACGGCGGGTAGTGGTGCGCGCGCTCGTCCGCGCCGTCGCGGACGCCCGCGTAGCACGGTTCGTTCGCGGTGACCGCCTTCACCGCGACGAGGCCGATGCCGGGGTCGGACTCCAGGACGCGGTCGACGAGCAGCAGCGGATGCCGCTGCGGAAGGGCCGCACGGACGGCGGTGTGCTCGCGCACCCCGGCGGGGTCGTGGACAGCCGCGCCCAGGCTGGTGAACGGGACGTCGGGCACGGGCGGCGGCGCGCCGAACAGGGCGGTGAGGCGCGTCACCGGGACACCGTCGCGGACGCGGCGGCCGGTGCCGGTGACGTCCCACCCGCCGCCGGGCCGCTCGGTCGCCGTGATCTGCAGGTGCAGCTCGTCGCCGTCCAGCAGCGGGGACAGGAAGCGGACCGAGCGGAGCACCCGCAGGGCCGGGTCGCCGGGAACGGCGAGGGCCATGGCCTGGCAGAGCGTCTCCACCATGAAGATCCCCGGGTAGACGGCCAGGCCGGGGAAGTGGCCGCGCAGGTTCGGGTCGTCGCCGCGGACCCGGACCCGCGCGCCGATCGCCCAGCCGCCGTCGATCGGCTCGGCCCACCAGGCGTCGACGGCCCGGGCGGGCGCCGCGGCCGCCGGCGCGGCGGGTGCGGTCCGCCAGTGCGGTGCGGGGGCGGTGGTCACAGCAGGATCCCCCCGTCGACCTGGAAGACCTGGCCGGTGATGTAGGACGCGCGGTCCGACAGCAGGAACGCGACCAGCTCGGCGACGTCCTCGGGACGCCCGAACCGTCCCACCGGTATCTGGGAAAGGGCCTGCGCCCGCAGTTTCTCGGGCAGTTCCCCGGTCATGTCGGTCTCGATGAATCCGGGGGCGACGACGTTCACCCGAACCCCGTATCCGGCGACCTCTTTCGCTAGCGATTTACTGAATCCGATGATTCCGGCCTTCGTCGCGGAATAGGCGGTCTGCGCCGCGTTCCCGTAGACGCCGGCGACCGACGACATGTTCACCACGGCACCACCGTGGTTCTTCATGAAGCGGAAGGCCATCGCCCGGCACATGTTCCGGGTGCCGGACAGATTGGTGGCGAGGACGGTGGCCCAGTCCTGGTCGGAGGAGAGCACGAGCGGCGCGTCCCGGGTGATGCCGGCGTTGTTGACCAGCAGGTCGATGGGCCCGATCCGGTCCTCGGCGGCGCTGATGAACGCCTCTGCCGCCTCCGGGTCGGCCACGTCGCATTCGGCGAGATAGCAGCCGTTCCCGAACTGCTGGACGTCCTTTTCCGTCTGCCGGGCCTCGGCGCTGGCCGTCCGATGGCAACCCGCCACCGCATACCCCTCCCGGGCCAGCCGCAGGGCGATCGCGCGGCCGATGCCGCGCGAAGCGCCGGTGACCAGAACACCATGCCTTTCCGACATCGCACCCCTCCCTGCGGACGCTTTCGACACCATGAACACTAAAGAGCCGGCGGCGTTTCGTCGTTATTTACAAGTGCGGCCTTCCCGCGCCCCTTTTCCGGGGCGCGGGCGAGCTCGCCGAGCACCTCGGCGGTGTCGGCACCCGGCCGGGGCGCGGGGCGGCGGATCGAGGTCGGGGTGGCGGAGAACCGGGCGGGCGGCGCGAGCAGCGGCGCGACGGTCCCGTCGCTGAGCCGCGTCGGGCGCAGCGTCCCGCGCGCCACGACCTGCGGGTCCCGGACGGCCTCGGCGAGGTCGCGGACCGGTGCCACGACCAGCCCCGCCCCCTCCAGGACGGCCAGCGCCTCGGCCACGGTGCGGCGCGCGCACCATTCCGCGACCAGGTCGTTGACCGCGTCGCGGTTGGCCAGCCGCTCGTCGTTCGTGCGGTATCCGGCGGCGCGGCCCAGCTCGGGCCTGCCGATCGCCTCGGCCAGCAGCCGCCAGTGCTTGTTCAGCGCCACCGCTAGGTAGAGGTGGCCGTTCGAGCAGGCGTACACGTTGGACGGCGCCACAAAGTCGGTCTCGTTGCCCTGCCGGGACGGGGGCGCCCCCGCGGCGGCGAGGGTCGGCAGCCCGCTGCTGCTGAACAGCAGGCTGTCGAGCATGGAGACCTCGACGTGCTGCCCCTCCCCCGTCCGGTCGCGGTGCGCCAGTGCGGCCAGCGCCCCGATCGCGGCGTGCAGCCCCGCCAGCTCGTCGGCGATGAACGTCGGGGAGCGGACGGGCGGCCCACCGGGCAGCCCGTTCAGCGCCATCCAGCCCGCGGCGGCCTGCACGACGGGGTCGTAGGCGGGGGCGTGCGCCTTCGGCCCGTCCTGCCCCCATCCGGAGATCGACACGAAGACCAGGTCGGGCCGGACGGCCCGGCACGCCTCGTACCCGACGCCCCAGCCCGCGAGCGTCCCGGGCATGTAGTTCTGCACCACCATGTCGGCGGTGGCGACGAGTCGCAGGAACGTCTCGCGGCCCTCGTCGCTGCGCAGGTCGGCGGCCACGCTGCGCTTGTTGCGGTGCACCGACTCGCGGAACCACGACAGCCGGCTGCCCGGGATCAGCGGCGGCACCTGGCCGTCCCGCGACCCGGGCAGCTCCACGTTGACGACGTCGGCGCCGAGGTCGGCCAGCACGCACGCGGCGAGCGGCCCCGACCACGCCTTCGTCACCGCCAGCACCCGCACGCCCGACAGCGGCCCCGCCGCCGCGGTGCTCTCCCCCACGT
>NZ_SMKY01000002.1 GCF_004349235.1 Actinomadura darangshiensis
CCTTCCCCGACGCGCTCCGCCCCCGCCCGTGAGCACTCGCCGGAGGCTGGACGCCGAGCTCGTCCGCCGGAAGCTGGCGCGGTCGCGCGAGCACGCCGGGCAGCTCATCACCGACGGCCGGGTGCGGGTCGGCGGGCAGCGGGCGGCCAAGGCCGCGACGCAGGTCGAGGCCGGGGCCGCGATCCTCGTCGAGGAGGCCGCCGGCGGCCCCGAGTACGTGTCCCGCGGCGGGCACAAGCTCGCGGGCGCGCTGAAGGCGTTCGAGGGCCTGCAGGTGAAGGGCCGCGTCTGCCTGGACGCGGGCGCCTCCACCGGCGGGTTCACCGACGTCCTGCTGCGCGCGGGCGCGGCGCGGGTGTACGCGGTCGACGTCGGCTACGGCCAGATCGCCTGGCCGCTGCGGACCGACGACCGCGTCACCGTCCTGGAGCGGGTGAACATCCGCGACCTGGAGCCGGGCACGCTCGGCGGCACGCCGCCCGGCCTGGTCGTCGGCGACCTGTCGTTCATCTCGCTGAAGCTCGTCCTCGGTCCGGTCCAGAAGTGCGCCGCGCCCGAGGCTGACTACGCGGTCATGGTGAAGCCGCAGTTCGAGGTCGGCAAGGACCGGGTCGGCGCGGGCGGCGTCGTCCGCGACCCGGAGCTGCGCGCCGGCGCGGTGCGCGGCGTGGCGGAGCACGCGGCGGCGCTCGGCCTGGGCGTGCTCGGGGTGGTGGCGAGCCCGCTGCCGGGCCCGTCCGGCAATGTGGAGTACTTCCTGTGGCTGCGGGCAGGCGCCCCGCCGCTGGCGGAGGCGGCCCTGTCCAGGGCGATCGAAGAGGGCCCGCAGTGAGCGGCGGCGGTCCCCGGAACGTACAGAGGGCGTCCGAACCGGGAACGTCCTTCCATGGGACGTTCGTCCAGACGTCCGTACGCCGGAGCGCGTCGGGGAGTGGGGCGAGAGCATGAGCAAGAGGTCGGTGCTGGTGGTTGCGCACACCGGGCGGCCCGAGGCCGTCCGCAGCGCGCAGCTGGTCATCGAGCGGCTCAGCGAGGCCGGGATCTGCGTGCGGGTCCTGGACGACGAGGCCGCCGAGATCGGCCGTACCGGCGTGGACGTCATGCCCGGTACCGCCGCGGCGGCCGACGGCGCCGAGGTCGTCATGGTCCTCGGCGGCGACGGGACGCTGCTGCGCGCCGCCGACCTGACCCGCTCGTCCGGCACCCCGCTGCTCGGCGTCAACCTCGGCCACGTCGGGTTCCTCGCCGAGGCCGAGCGCGAGGACCTCGCCGCCACCGTCGACCGGGTGTGCACGCGCCGCTACGAGGTCGAGGAGCGGATGACCGTCGACGTCACCGCCCGCCGCAACGGCACGGTGCTGGGCACGACGTGGGCGCTGAACGAGGCCAGCATCGAGAAGGCCGAGCGGGAGCGGATGCTGGAGGTCGTCGCCGAGATCGACGGCCGCCCGCTGTCCAACTGGGGCTGCGACGGGGTGGTGTGCGCCACACCGACCGGCTCCACCGCGTACGCGTTCTCCGCCGGCGGGCCCGTCGTGTGGCCGGAGGTCGAGGCGATGCTGGTCGTGCCGATCAGCGCGCACTCGCTGTTCGCCCGCCCGCTGATGGTGTCGCCGCGCTCGTCGGTGGCGGTGGAGGTCCTGCCGGGCACGCCCCGCGCCGTCCTGTGGTGCGACGGGCGCCGCACGCTCGACCTGCCGCCGGGCGCGCGGGTCGAGGTCCGCCGCGGCGCCGAGCCGGTGCGGCTCGCGCGGCTGCACCTCACCCCGTTCACCGACCGGCTGGTCACCAAGTTCGGGCTGCCCGTGACGGGCTGGCGCGGCCGGGTCCGGCAGCCGTCCCGCCCGTCCCCGCCGCTCGGGGACTCCCAGGTCGGGGACGCCCCCGCGGCCGGCGGCATCGCCGGGTACCCGGGCCCCGGGTTCGCGCCGGACGGGCCGCCCCCGGCGGCGGAGGGGGAGGCGCCCGGCGGGCGGAGGGGATAATCTCCACAGGCGCTGATCGTGGATCTGTTTTGCGGAGGGTTGTGACGCTGGTGCGTCCGATGGTCGATGAGGTGCGGATCCAGGGCCTCGGCGTGATCGATGAGGCCGTGCTCGATCTGTCGCCGGGCTTCAACGTGGTGACCGGGGAGACCGGGGCGGGCAAGACCATGGTGGTCACCAGCCTCGGGCTGCTGTTCGGCGGCCGCGCCGACCCGCAGCGGGTCCGGCCGGGCGCGGACCGCGCCACGGTCGAGGGCCGGATCGTCGTCGATCCGGGCGGGCGCGTGGTGGAGCGGGTCGAGGAGTCCGGCGGCGAGCTGGACGACGGCGCGCTGATCGTGACCCGGTCGGTGTCGGCGGAGGGCCGGTCCCGCGCGTTCCTCGGCGGCCGGTCCGTCCCGGTGAACGTGCTGATCAATCTGGCGGACGAGCTGGTCGCCGTGCACGGGCAGTCCGACCAGCAGCGGCTGCTGCAGTCGTCCCGGCAGCGCGGCGCGCTCGACCGGTACGCGGGCGGCGCCCTGACCAAGCCGATGCGCGCCTACACCAAGGCGTACCAGCGGCACCGCCAGGTCACCGCGCTGCTGGAGGAGCTGACCACGCGGGCCCGCGAGCGGGCCCAGGAGGCCGACCTGCTCCGCTTCGGCCTGGAGGAGATCGAGAAGGTCGACCCGAAGGAGGGCGAGGACACCGACCTCGCCGCCGAGGAGGAGCGGCTCGGGCACGCCGACGCGCTGCACGGCGCCGCCGACACCGCGCACGAGGCGCTGCTCGGCGACCCTTCGGCCGCGTTCGAGGCCGCGAACGTGACGAGCCTGCTCGGCCAGGCCCGCAACGCCCTCGACGCCGTCCGCGACCACGACCCGGAGCTGGCGGCGCTCGCCGACCGGCTCACCGAGGCCGGCTACCTGGTCTCCGACGTCGGCACCGACCTCGCGTCCTACGCCGAGTCCGTGGACGCCGACCCGGCGCGGCACGCGGTCGTCCAGGAGCGGCGCGCCGAGCTGACCGCGCTGACCCGCAAGTACGGCGGGACGGAGGGGACGGTCACCGAGGTCCTGGAGTGGGCCCGCGCGTCCGCCGCCCGGCTCGCGGAGCTGGAGGGCGACGACGACCGCATCGACGGGCTGCGCGCCGAGCACGCCGAGCTGACCGAGCGGCTCACCGCCGAGGCGGGCGAGCTGACCGCGGTCCGCACCCGCGCCGCGGAGCGGTTCTCCGGCGCCGTCACCGACGAGCTCACCGCCCTCGCGATGCCGCACGCCCGCATCGTCGTCACCGTCACCCCCACCGAGGACTACGGCCCGCACGGCGTCGACGAGGTCGAGGTGCGGCTCGCGCCCCATCCGGGGTCGCAGCCGCTGCCGCTGCACAAGGGCGCCTCCGGCGGAGAGCTGTCCCGGGTGATGCTGGCGATCGAGGTCGTGTTCGCCGGCGCCGACCCCGTTCCGACGTTCGTGTTCGACGAGGTGGACGCGGGCGTCGGCGGCAAGGCCGCGGTGGAGATCGGGCGGCGGCTGGCGCGGCTCGCCCGCAACGCCCAGGTGATCGTCGTCACGCACCTGCCGCAGGTCGCCGCGTTCGCCGACCAGCACCTGCTGGTGGAGAAGTCCGACGACGGCACCGTGACCAGCAGCGGCGTCACCGCCCTGGACCAGGAGGGGCGGGTCCGGGAGCTGTCGCGGATGCTGGCCGGCCTGGAGGACTCCGAGCTCGGCCGCGCCCACGCTGAGGAGCTGCTCGCCATGGCCGCCGAAGAGCGGTAACCGCGCACACCGTCCCGGCAAAAATTACAGAGAGTGCGCGAACGGACACGCCAGGACAGTCGATCTTTCCGGCGTCCGGTCCCGTGCTCTGGCAGGATGGTTGGTGATGAACGAGCCGTCACCCACCGCAGAGCGCCGCGTCCGGCTGAGCCGGAAGCTGCCGCGGCGCATGCTCGCGCTGGGGCGGGGCCGCGACGACGGGCGGCCGGGGGTCAGCGCCGTGGCGCGGCTCGACCGCCGCACCAAGGACCTGACCAAGCGGTTGCAGCCCGGCGAGATCGCGGTGATCGACCACGTCGACCTGGACCGGGTGAGCGCCGAGGCGCTGGTGTCGCGGGAGGTCGGCGCCGTCGTCAACGTCGCGCCGAGCATCTCCGGCCGGTACCCGAACCTCGGCCCGCAGATCCTGATCGAGGCCGGCATCCCGCTGGTCGACGACGTCGGCCCCGAGATCTTCAGCAAGCTGCAGGAGGGCGACCAGGTCCGCGTCGAGGGGTGCGCCGTGCACCGCGGCGAGGACGTCGTCGCCAAGGGCACCGAGCAGACGGCCGAGTCCATCGAGGAGGCGCTGACCGAGGCCAAGGCCGGGCTCTCCGCCCAGCTGGAGGCGTTCGTCGCCAACACGATGGAGTACGTCAAGCGCGAGCGCGACCTGCTCATCGACGGCGTCGGCGTCCCCGACGTGGAGACCCGGATCGCCGGCCGGCACGCGCTGATCGTCGTCCGCGGCTACCACTACCGCGAGGACATCGCGACCCTGCGGCCCTACCTGCGCGAGTACCGCCCCGTCCTGATCGGGGTGGACGGCGGTGCCGACGCTCTGATGGAGGCCGGCTACCGCCCCGACATGATCGTCGGGGACATGGACTCGGTGTCCGACGACGCGCTCACCAGCGGCGCCGAACTCGTCGTGCACGCCTACCGGGACGGCCGGGCGCCCGGCCTGAAGCGCGTGCACGAGCTCGGGCAGGAGGCCGTGGTCTTCCCGGCCGCCGCCACCAGCGAGGACATCGCGATGCTGCTCGCCGACGACAAGGGCGCCTCGCTCATCGTCGCGGTCGGCACGCACGCCAACATGGAGGAGTTCTTCGACAAGGGACGCGCCGGCATGGCCAGCACGTTCCTCACCCGCCTCCGCGTCGGCAGCAAGCTCGTGGACGCCAAGGGCGTCAGCCGGCTCTACCGCAGCCGGATCTCCACCTGGTCGCTGCTCTTCCTCGTCATCGGCGCGTTCGTCGCCATCGTCACCGCCGTCGCCATGTCACCGGCGGGGGACGTCATCAGTCCCCTGCTCGCCGACCGCTGGCACGCCTTCGTCTTCTGGCTGACCGGACTCTTCACGTGATCGATTTCCGCTATCACCTCGTCTCCATCGTCGCGATCTTCCTCGCGCTGGCGCTCGGCATCGTGCTGGGCTCCACCACCCTGTCCGACTCGGTGAGCGACACGCTGCGCCAGCAGGCCAACTCGGCGGCCAAGACCGCCCAGCAGGCCCGGATGGCCCAGCGCGACCTGCAGCACCAGGTGAACGGGGAGGAGCAGTTCACCAAGGTGCTCTCGCCGCAGCTCGTCGCCGACCGGCTCAAGGGCCAGTCCGTCGTGGTGATCGAGACGCCGGGCGCGGGCAACGAGAGCATCGAGCAGGTCAGCGAGCTGGCCAAGAACGCCGGCGCCGCCGTCACCGGCCGTGTCACGGTCCAGAAGAAGCTGCTGAACGACGACCAGCAGACCACCGTCGACGAGCTGGCCACGCAGCTCAAGGCCGACGGCGTGAACTTCCCCTCCAACGCGAGCGCCTACGACAAGGCGGGCGCCGTCCTCGCCAACGCGCTCGTCACCAAGGACACCGCCAAGTCCGGCCGCGAGGACGCCGCCGGAGGCGCCGTCCTCAACGGCTTCAAGCAGGCCGGGTACGTCACCACCAGCGGCAAGCCCGGGCAGCACGCCACGATCGCCGTCATGGTCGCGCCCGCCGCCCCGTACGCCTACGACGGCGGCGGCGACGACAACAAGGCGCTGATCTCGCTGGCCTCCGCACTCGACGGCGCCGGGCGCGGTACCGTCGTCGGTGGCCCGCCGACCTCCGCCCAGGAGGGCGGGCTGATCGCGGCGCTGCGCGACTCCGACGCCGCCGACTCGGTCTCCACCATCGACACGGTGGACACCGCGTCCGGCCAGGTCGTGACGATCCTGGCGCTGCAGAACGAGATCGGCGGCAAGTCCGGGCAGTACGGCACGGGCGCCGGCGCGAGCGGCTACCTGCCCTCGCCCGCGCCCACGGCGGGGAAGAACGGGTGACCTGATGAGACGAGCCATCGGCAAGGGCGCGCGGCTGGCGGCCGGCCTGGGCCTCGGCGCGGTGGCCGCGCGTGCCGCCTACAGCGCGCTGACGCGGCGGCCCCCCGGCCTGAACGGGCTGCCCGGCGACGAGGTCTGGGGCCGCACCAACCACCGCGGCGAGCCGGTGACGCTGCTGGAGGGGCCCGCGTTCGTCGCGGGCGCCGCGGCCGCGGGGCTGCTCGCCCCCGGCACCGCCGGGCGGATGCGCGCCGCCGCACTGCTCGCGGGCGCCGGGTCCGGTGTCCTCGGCGGCTACGACGACCTCGCCGGCTCCGGCGCGTCCCGCGGCTTCAAGGGGCACCTGACCGCGCTCGCGCGCGGCGAGGTGACCAGCGGCGCGGTGAAGATCCTCGGCATCGGCGCGACCGGGCTGGCCGCCGCCGCCGTCGCCGGGTCGCCCGCCCCGTCCCGCCCGGGGCGCGCGTTCGACACGCTCGTCAACGGCGCGATCATCGCCGGGTCCGCGAACCTGATGAACCTGTTCGACCTGCGGCCCGGCCGGGCCGTCAAGGTCGGCCTCCTCGCCGGCGCGCCGCTGGCGCTGACCCGGTCCGGGTCGGCGGTCGTCGCCGCGCCGCTCGGCGCCGCCGCCGCGCTCCTGCCCGAGGACCTCGGCGAACGCGCCATGCTCGGCGACACCGGCGCCAACGCGCTCGGCGCGCTGCTCGGCCTCGCCGCGACCCGGCTCGGCCGGGGGCCGCGGCTCGCCGTGCTGGCCGGGCTCACCGGGCTGAACGCCGCCAGCGAGGTCGTCAGCTTCACCAAGGTCATCGCGGGCAACCCGGTGCTGAACCGCATCGACATGCTCGGCCGCCGCCCGGCCCCCGCCCCGGTGGAGGCGGAGAAGCCGGAGACCGGCGACGAGTTCCGCCCCGCCGTGCCCGCGCAGGCCGACTCGGCCGACGACGGCGTCGCCGCCGACCCGTCCTAGCCGCGCCGGACGGCCCCCCGCAGATCCTCCACGAGCGTGCCCTCACCTACCGTGCCCTCTTCCGAACGGCCTGCTTCCGACGTGCCCCCTTCCGAGCCGCCACCGCCGCCCCGGCGGCAGGCGGCCCTGCGCCGGCTGACCGGCGGGCTCGCCGGCGCCGCCGTCGTCATCGCGGTGATCACGGTGCTGTCGCGGCTCGCCGGGTTCGGGCGCACCTACGCGTTCTCGCAGACGGTCACGACGTCCTGCCTCAGCCAGGCGTACTTCACCTCGACGCAGTTCCCCAGCATCGTCTACGAGATCGTCGCGGGCGGCGCGCTCGCCAGCATGGTCGTCCCGGTGCTGGCCGGACCCGCCGAGCGCGGCGACCGCGACGAGGTCCGCCGGATCGGGTCGGCGCTGCTGACCTGGATCGTCGTGCTGATGGTGCCGCTGTCGGCGCTGATGGCGCTCGCCGCCCGCCCGGTCATGGAGCTGCTGGCGGGCGGCGACCTGCAGGGCTGCTCGCGCGGCGAGATCATCGACACCGGCGCCGTCATGCTCGCCATCCAGTCGGTCCAGATGGTGATGTACGGTGCCGCGGTCGTCCTGTACGGGCTGCTGCAGTCGCACCGCCGGTTCGTCGCGCCCGCGCTGGCGCCGCTGATGTCGAGCCTCGTGGTCATCGGCGCCTACATCGCCTACGCGCCGCTCGGCCGCGGCTTCGAGAACGACCTCGACGGCCTGCCGCTGGACGCGCTGCTGACCCTGTCGGTCGGCACGGCGCTCGGCGGCGTCGCGATGGCGGTCACCGCGGGGATCGCGGCGTGGCGGCTGAAGCTCCGGCTGCGCCCGACGCTGCGCTTCCCGGACGGTGTGGCGCGGCGGGTCCGGCGGCTCGCCGCCGCGGGCCTCGCCACGGTCGCGGCGCAGCAGCTGTCGGCGCTGCTCGTCGTCCGGCTCAGCTACGAGGGCACCGGCGGCGCGCTCGCCAACTACCAGTACGCGTGGGCGATCTACCTGCTCCCGTGGGCGATCCTGGCGGTGCCGATCGCGACGAGCGCGTTCCCGATGCTGTCGGCGCGGATGAGCGCGGGGGAGCGGGACCGGTTCGACGCGGTCACCGCGTCCACCACCCGCGCGGTGGTCCTGGTGTCGTGCGCGGGGGCCGCCGCGCTGGCCGCCGTCTCCGCCCCCGTCGGGGCGGTGTTCAACCCCGGGCATCCCGATCAGCAGGAGGTGCTGTCGCGGGCGGTGCTCGCGTTCGCGCCCGGCCTGCTCGGCTACGGGCTCGTCGCGCACCTCGGCCGCGTCCTGTTCGCCGCGCACAAGGGCCGGATGGGCGCGATCGCCGTGGTCGCGGGCTGGCTCGTCGTCATGGCCGCCGACGCCGCACTGGTGCTGTCGGTCGACCGGCAGTGGGTCGTCGCGGCCCTCGGCGCCGGGAACGCGGCCGGGATGACCGTCGCCGGTGTGCTGCTGCTCGGGACGCTCGTGCGCGCGCGGGGCGCCGCGGCCGTGCGCGGGATCCCGCGGGCGCTGGCCGCCGGAGTGCTGGGCGGCGCCGCGGGAGGGGCCGCCGGGTACGCGACGGCCGCCCTGCTCGGCCCCGGCGGGACGGGTCCCGCCGGGGAGCTGCGCAACGCCGGGACGGGGGCGCTCGCCGCGCTCGCCGCCGGCGCGGTTTTCCTGATCATCGCATTCGTGATCGACGGCCGGGACCTGCGGGCCGTCCTCAGCCGGAAGGTCACCCGCAATGCCTGACGAGCGAGAAGGGCCTGAAGAGCGAGTAGGGCCCGGCAAGGATCTGGACGGGATGCGCGTCGCGCTCGTCCTCGGCACGAGCGCCGGCGGTGTCGGGCGGCATGTCAGGTCCGTCGCCGAGCGCCTGGCGGGACGCGGTGCCCGCGTGCTGGTCTGCGGGCCCGCGTCGACGGAGGATCTGTTCGGCTTCGCCGCGGGCGGCGCCCGGTTCGCCGAGGTCGACCTCGCCGACCGGCCCCGGCCGGTCAGCGACGCCAAGGCCGTCGCGCGGCTTCGGTCGCTGCTGCGCGACGCCGACGTCGTCCACGCCCACGGCCTGCGGGCGGGGGCCCTAGCGGTGGCGGCGTGCGCGCGGATCGCGCCGGGCCCGCTGCGCTTCTCGCGCGGCGGGCCGCCGCTGGTCGTCACGCTCCACAACGCGGTCATCACGGGCGGGCGGACCGCCGCGGTCTACGGGGCGCTGGAGCGCGTCGTCGCGCGGGGCGCCGCGCGCGTCCTCGGCGTCTCGCCCGACCTGGAGGAGCGGATGCGGGCCCTCGGCGCCCGCTCGGCCGGGCACGCGATCGTCCCGGCCCCCGCGCCGCAGGCGCCGCCCGGCCCGGCCGTCCGCGCCGACCTGCGGGCGGCGCTGGGCGCGGGGGAGCGCCCGCTGGTCCTCACGGTCGGGCGCCTCGCCGCGCAGAAGGGCCTGCCGACGCTGCTGGACGCGGCGGCGGTCTGGGCGGGACGCACCCCGCAGCCGCTGGTCGCGATCGTCGGCGACGGCCCGCTGGAGGACGAGCTGAACGCCCGCATCGAGGCCGAGGACCTGCCGGTCAGGCTGCTCGGCCGCCGCTCCGACATCCCCGGCCTGCTCGCCGCCTGCGACGTGGCGGTCGTCCCGAGCGTGTGGGAGGGGCAGCCGCTGATCGTCCAGGAGATCCTGCGGGCCGGGCGGCCGCTCGTCGCGACCCGTGTCGGAGGCGTCCCCGGCATGGTGGGCGCGGCGGAGCGGGGTGGCGCAGGCCCGCTGCTGCACGGGCCGGAGAGCGAGGCGGCGCTGCTGGTGCCCCCGAACGACGCCGAGGCGCTGGGACGCGCGGTGAGCCGGGTCCTGGACGATCCGTCCCTGGCGGCGCGGCTCGGGTCGGCCGCCGCCCGCCGGTCGGCGCGGCTGCCCGGCGAGGACGACGCGGCGGACCAGCTCGCGGACCTCTACCGGGACGTGCTGAACACCGGGCCTTAGACGCGGTAACCGGGGACATGGTTCGGAACCGGACCGAGAATTTTCCGGGGGGCGGGGAACCGGGGCCGGTCGTTCAGCGTTCAAGTAGGTAATCGGAGGGGAGTATCCCCGCGCGCGGTTCCCGTCAGTACGGCCGGTCCATACCGTCCCGGGTTCCGCGGCCCTCGCTCGTCCGGGCGGGAGAGACCTCCGGCGCTCGTTTCGTGTCCGCCGGAGGTGTTCACGGTGTCAGTCTCACCCTTGATCTGGTCCCTGACGATCGCGGGGATCCTCGCGGTCATCGCCGCCGACCTGTTCCTCATCCACCGCAACGACACGCGGGAGTTCACCACCCGCCGCGCCGCGTTCTGGTCGGGGATCTACATCGGCCTCGCGGTGCTGTTCGGCATCGGCGTCTGGGCGTTCGCCGGCGGCCGGTACGCCGGCGAGTACTTCGGCGGCTTCGTCACCGAGAAGAGCCTCAGCGTCGACAACCTCTTCGTGTTCATGGTGATCCTCACCCGGTTCGCGGTGCCGAGGCACGCCCAGCACACCGTGCTGATGGCGGGCATCGTGATCGCGCTGGTGCTGCGCGGCCTGTTCATCGCGGTCGGCGCGGCGGCCATCGCGACCTTCACCTGGGTGTTCTTCATCTTCGGCGCGTTCCTCATCTGGACGGCGATCGGCCTGGTCCGCGGCGGCGACGAGGACGAGTTCAAGGAGAACGGGCTGCTGCGCTGGGCCAAGCGGGTCATCCCGACGTCCGACGACTACGACGGCGCCCGGTTCCTCACCCGCGAGTCGGGCCGCCGGGTCGTGACCCCGATGGCCATCGTCATGATCGCGATCGGCTCCACCGACGTGCTGTTCGCGCTGGACTCGATCCCCGCGATCTTCGGGCTGACGACCGAGCCGTACCTGGTCTTCACCGCCAACGCGTTCGCGCTGATGGGCCTGGTCCAGCTGTACTTCCTGCTCGGCGGGCTCACCGACCGGCTCGTCTACCTCGCGCACGGGCTGGCCTTCATCCTCGGCTTCATCGGCGTCAAGCTGATCCTGCACGCGCTGCACGAGTACGGCGCCGGGTGGGCGCCGGAGATCCCGATCTGGCTGTCCCTCGCCGTGATCGCCGGGACGCTGGCCGCCACCACCGTCGCCAGCCTCGCCGTCGGCCCGAAGCGCTCCAAGGACGCGAAGGCGGCGGAGGGCTCGGAGCAGGACGCCGCGGCGGCACGCGAGGGGTGAGAGCGGGATCACCTTCCCCAGTCATCCGAATCCTGTTCTAGAATCTCGGTCAAAAGGTCCTGAGAGAGGGTTGACGCATGGCCATCGGGCTGACCGAGGAGCACGAGGCGCTCGCCGATTCGGTGCGCGGCTTCGCCGACCGCAACATCCCGGCGGCGGCCGTCCGGGCCGCGCTGGACGCGGACGAGGAGACCAGGCCCGAGTTCTGGCCCGCCCTGGCGGAGCAGGGCCTGCTCGGGCTGCACCTGGCCGAGGAGCACGGCGGGCAGGGCTTCGGGCTGCTGGAGCTGTCGGTGGTGCTGGAGGAGCTCGGCCGCGCCGCCGCGCCCGGCCCCTTCCTGCCGACCGTGCTGGCGAGCGCGGTGATCGACGCGTCCAGCAACGCCAAGCTCCGCGCGGAGCTGCTGCCCGCGCTGGCGGACGGGTCGAGGACGGCCGCGCTCGCGCTGGACGGCGAGCTGACCGGCCGCCGCGATGGCGACTCCCTCATCGTGTCCGGCACGTCGGCGACGGTGCTCGGCGCCGCGCTCGCCGACGTGCTGGTCCTGCCGGTCACCGTGAGCGGCTCCGGGGACGACGGCGAGCAGTGGGTCGCGGTCGACGCCGCCGACCTCACCGTCACGCCGGTGGCGAGCCTGGACAGGGTCCGCCGTGTCGCCGCCGTCGAGGTCCAGGGTGCGGCCGTCGCCGCGGACCGCGTCCTGGACGGCCTCACCACCGGCCGGGTCCAGGACCTGGCCGCGGCGCTGTTCGGCGCCGAGGCCGCCGGCCTCGCCGGATGGCTGGTGACGACCGCGGCCGAGTACGCCAAGGTCCGCGAGCAGTTCGGCCGCCCGATCGGGCAGTTCCAGGGCGTCAAGCACAAGGCCGCCCGCAGCCTCATCGCGCTGGAGCAGGCCCGCGCCGCCGCGTGGGACGCCGCCCGCGCGCTCGACGAGGGCACCGGGGAAGCCGGGTTCGCCGCCGCCGTCTCCGCGGTCATCGCGCTGGACGCGGGCGTGCAGACGGCCCGCGACGCCATCCAGATCCTCGGCGGCATCGGATTCACCTGGGAGCACGACGCGCACGTCTACCTGCGCCGCGCGCTCACGCTGCGGTCGCTGCTCGGCCCGTCCAAGGACTGGGCCGCGAAGGCCGCCGCGCTCGCGCTGGACGGCGGCCGCCGCGAGGTCGTCCTGGAACTGGACGAGCACGCCCAGCCGCTGCGCGAGCGGATCCGCGCCGAGATCGCCGAGCTGGCCGCGGTCGAGGACAAGGACGCGCTGCACGCGAGGATGGGCGACGAGGGCTGGACCGTCCCGCACTTCCCGAAGCCGTGGGGGCGCGAGGCCGGGCCGGTCGAGCAGATCCTCATCCAGCAGGAGCTGAGGGCCGCCAAGGTCAAGGCCCCGAACCTCGGGATCGGCGCCTGGCTGGTGCCCTCCCTCGTCCGGTACGCGACGGACGAGCAGAAGGAGAAGTTCCTCCGCCCGACGCTGCGCGGCAAGATCGTGTGGTGCCAGCTGTTCTCCGAGCCGGGCGCCGGCTCCGACCTCGCGTCCCTGTCGATGAAGGCCGAGCGGGTCGAGGGCGGCTGGAAGCTCACCGGCCAGAAGATCTGGACGTCGCTCGCCCACCACGCCGAGTGGGGCTTCTGCATCGCCCGGACGAACCCCGACGCGCCCAAGCACGACGGCATCACCTACTTCCTGGTGGACATGAAGTCCGCGGGAGTGGACGTCCGCCCGCTGCGCGAGCTGACCGGTGACGCCCTGTTCAACGAGGTGTTCCTGGACGGCGTGTTCGTCCCGGACGAGCACGTGGTCGGCGAGGTCGACAAGGGCTGGCAGGTCGCCCGAAACACCCTGTCGAACGAGCGGGTGTCGCTGTCGACCGGCGGGGGGCTCGGCATGGGCGTCCCCGAGCTGCTGAGGTTCTTCGCGAACCGGGAGCCGGACGCGGTCGCCGCCGCCGAGGTCGGCAGGCTCGTCGCGCAGGGCCAGTCGATCGACCTGCTCGGCCTGCGCACCACGCTCAAGCAGCTGAACGGGGTGGAGCCGGGCGCGGAGGCCAGCGTCCGCAAGCTCCTCGGCGTCCAGTTCAACCAGGACGTCGCCGACTACTGCTTCGCGGCGCAGGGCACCGCCGCGACCACCGAGGTGCCGATGGGCGAGAGCGGCATCGTGGGGCGGGCCATGCTGTTCAGCCGCGCGATGACGATCTACGGCGGCACCACCGAGGTGCAGCTCAACATCATCGGTGAGCGCATCCTCGGCCTCCCGCGCGACCCCGAACCCGGCAAGTAGGCGCTAACGGCGCGGGCGGAAGGTGTAGGTGAAGTTCACCAGCACGATGCCGACGATCACGAACAGCAGGCCCGGGAGGCCCGCGTTGACGACGCCGATCGCGCTCAGCGGGATCGCGGCGAGCAGCGACAGCACGGCCATGGCCAGGCTGTGGTCGCCCTCGCCGCGGCTCCGCGGCTCCGGTGCCCGGCGAGGCCAGGGCCGCGGCGCGGCGGCGGTGCGGGCGTCCAGGCTCTCCTGGATGCGGTCCACGACCGTCTCGATGAAGGCGTCGTCGTAGTCGGGCCCCAGCTCGCGCCGGGCCGCCATGGCCGCGGTGAGGTCCTCGCGCGGCAGTCGTGGGGTCGTCATAAATCCGTTATAGGCGGCGGGGTCCCCCATCGGCGTCACCCCGTGGGTCCAACCGTCTCCTACCTCTCAGGTGTGATCGGACCCGCGGGTAAACTTCCGCTTTCGCCCCAGATCACCCGGAGGTGTCCGTGACAGTGCGGGCCCGTACGACCGTGCTCACCCGTACGAGCGTGCTCGCCGGCTGCGCCGTCGCGGCCGGGCTGGTCCTCGCCGGGTGCGGCGGCGAGAAGAAGGAGGCGGCGCCCTCGGCGCCGCCCACCACGCTGGCTCCGCTGCCGGCGGTGCGGGCCGCCGACGTCAAGCCGCTCGTCGGACGCTGGGCCGGCGCGGCCAAGGACTACTTCCAGTTCGCGGCGGACGGCCGCGGCGTGTGGGTGCGCGGCGGCCACAAGCTGTGGAGCGGCTCGGTCATCCCCGAGGGCGCGGGCAAGTACCGGTTCTCCTGGAAGGGCGGCGACCCCAAGACCGCGTCCTACTGGGGCATCTCCCTGAGCGAGGACAAGAAGTCGCTCGTGTTCGCTGTGACCAACCAGACCTACAAGAAGGCCGCCGAGAAGAAGGCCACGAAGAAGGGCAAGGGATGACCGACGGGATGTTCGCCTCGCCGGCCGACGTGGAGGGCAGGCTCGCGGGCGTGCGCTACCTCGCGGACGAGGCGATCGCCACGACCGTGTACCTCGCCCAGGCGCTCGGCAAGCCGCTGCTGGTCGAGGGCCCCGCCGGGGTCGGGAAGACCGAGCTGGCCAAGGCCGTCGCGGCGGCCACCGGCGCCGAGCTGATCCGGCTCCAGTGCTACGAGGGCCTGGACGAGGCCCGCGCCCTCTACGAGTTCAACTACAAGAAGCAGCTGCTCGCGATCCAGGCCGCCCCGGCGGACCGGGCCTGGCAGGAGACCCACGAGGACATCTTCTCCGAGGAGTTCCTGCTGGAGCGCCCGCTGCTGGCGGCGATCCGGCGCGCCGACCCGACCGTCCTGCTGATCGACGAGGCGGACAAGGCCGACGTCGAGGTGGAGGGCATGCTGCTGGAGGTCCTGTCGGACTTCCAGGTGACGATCCCCGAGCTGGGGACGCTCGCCGCCGTCCGCCGCCCGTTCGTGCTGATCACCTCGAACGCGGCGCGGGAGCTGTCGGAGGCGCTCAAGCGCCGCTGCCTCTACCTGCACCTGAACTACCCGGCGCCGGAAAGGGAACGCGACATCGTGCTCGCGCAGGTCCCGGGGATCGAGGCGGAGCTGGCCGAGCAGCTCGTCCGCACCGTCGGCACGCTGCGCGACCTGGAGATCAAGAAGGCGCCGTCGATCGCCGAGACGGTCGACTGGGCGCGCACGCTGCTCGCCCTGGGGCTGGACGACCTGGACGAGGCCGCCGTCGCCCGCACCCTCGGCGTCGTCCTCAAGCACGTGTCCGACCAGGAACGCGCCGCCAAGGAACTCGGGCTGCGGGGCTGACATGGCGTCCCTCGTCGACCGGCACACCGGGTTCGTCGCGGAGCTGCGGCGGGCCGGGCTGCCGGTGTCGGTCGCCGAAGGGCTGGACGCGGTGCGCGCCATGCAGGCCGTCGACCTGCTCGACCGCGAGTCGCTGCGCGCCGCCTACGCCGCGACGGTCGTCAAGCGCCCGCAGCACCGCCCGACGTTCGACACGCTCTTCGACCTGTGGTTCCCGGCGGCGGTCGGGGACGGCGCGGGGGCCGTGCGCGATCCGGACCGTCCCGCCCGCACGGCCCGCGACGACGGGCGCCCGGTCCCCTCCGCGCTGGACCCGCGCGTGCAGGAGCGCCGCGACGAGCTGGCGGAACTGCTGCTGTCCGGGGACGACGCCGGGCTGCGGCAGTTCGCCCGCCTCGCCGTCACCGAGTTCGGCCAGACGCCCGGGCAGGAGTCGTGGTTCTCCTCCGGCGTCCTGAACACGCTGTCGCCGGAGACCCTGATGGCGCGGCTGCTCAACGCCGTCCTCGGCGGAGGGCAGCGCGAGGGCATGGCCGAGCGGGTCGCGCGCCGGACATTCCGCGACCGCATCGCCCGCTTCCAGGACCTCGTCGCGGGCGAGGTGCGGCGCCGCATCGCCGAGGACACCGGTGTCGAGCGGACCGCGCGCATCGCCGTCCGCCCGCCGCTGGAGCGGCTCGACTTCGCCTCCGCGAACCGCGCCGAGATGGAGGGGCTGCGCCGCGAGGTGTATCCGCTGGCCCGTAAGCTCGCGTCCCGGCTCGTGCAGAAGCAGCGGCACGGCAGGCGCGGCCGGCTCGACTTCCGCCGGACGGTCCGCGCGTCCCTGGCCAGCGGAGGAGTGCCGCTGACCACGCACCACCGGCCGCGCCGCCCGCACAAGCCGGAGCTGGTCGTGCTGTGCGACGCCAGCGACTCGGTGTCGGCGTTCGCGCACTTCACGCTGCTGCTGACGTTCGCGCTGCGGGAGCAGTTCAGCAAGGTCCGCGCGTTCGCGTTCATCGACGCCACCGACGAGATCACCAAGTACTTCGCGCCGGGCACGGACGTCGTGGACGCGATGGCGCGCCTCGCCGCCGAAGCCGACCTGGTCTGGATCACCGGCCGCTCCAACTACGGTCACGCCATCAAGGTGTTCGACGACAAGTACCGCGACGCCGTCACGTCCAAGACGTCCCTGCTCATCCTCGGCGACGCCCGCTCCAACTATGGCGAGCTGTCGCTGCCGGTCCTGCGGTCGATGGTCGACCGCGCCCGGCACGCGTACTGGCTGAACCCCGAGCCGCGCGGCCAGTGGGACACCGGCGACTCCGCCGCGTCCCGGTACGGCGACCTGGTCCCCATGTTCGAGTGCCGCAACCTGACCCAGCTCGCCGCGTTCATCGAGGAGCTCGCGTGATCGCCATTGCCAGGGCGGCGCCGGCCAGGGCGACGACGGCGGAGACGAGCATGGCGACGTTCGTCCCGTGGGCCAGCGCGGACGGCCCGGCGCCCGAGCCGGTCGCGATGGCGCCGACGATCGCCACGCCCACGGACGCGCCGACGTAGCGGGCCGTGTTGTTGGCGCCCGACCCCATGCCGGCGCGGTCGGCGGGGACGCTCTCCACGGCGAGGCGGGCGAGCATCGCGTTGGCGAGGCCGCTGCCGATGCCCGACAGGACCAGGCCCGGGACGAGCCGCCACCAGTGCTCGTGCGGCGCCATCCCGAGCATCGCGAACTCGCCGGCGGCGCTGAGCCCGAGCCCGAGGCCGAGCAGCCGGCCGGCCGGGAACCGGGCCGGGATCCGGCGGGCCTGCAGCGCGGCGGCGAACGACAGCCCGGACCAGATCGCCAGCACCAGCGCGGACGCGATCAGCGACAGGCCCATGACCAGCGTCATCACGGTCGCCAGGAAGCTCATGATGCCGATCACCGCGAGCCCGGTGACCAGCGCCCCGGTGATCGACAGCAGGAACACGGGCCGCCGGAACAGGCCGAGGTCGAGCATCGGCTCGCGCCGGCGCGTCTCGATCGCGGTGAACGCGGCGAGCAGCACGGCCGCCGCCGCGAACAGCGCGAGGACGGCCGGGCGCGTCCAGCCGATCCGCCCCCAGGTGATCGCCGCGACCAGCGCGCCGACGCCGAGGCTCATGGTGAGCAGGCCGGGCAGGTCCAGGCCGCGCGGGCGGGCGGCGCGCGACTCCGGGAGGGACAGCGCGGCGATGCCGAGCGGCACCGACGCCAGCGCCGCCGCCCAGTACCAGAGCCGCCAGCCGCCCGCCTCGGCCAGCCCGGCGGAGGCGATCGGGCCGAGCGCGATGCCGAGGCCGAGCATCGCGCCCCAGACCCCGGTCGCGTGGGCCCGGCGCGGCCCCGGCTCGAACGAGGCGGCGATGATGCCGAGACCGGTCGCGAGCAGGGCAGCGCTCGCCGCGCCCTGCACGATCCGCCCGGCGACGAAGACCGCCGTGTCCTGCGCCACGGCGCAGACCACGCTGGACACGGCGAGCGTCGCGGCACCGATCAGGAACACCCGGCGCCGCCCGTGGTCGTCGGCCAGGCTGCCCACGGCCAGCAGCGCCGCCGCGAGGCCGAGGCTGATCGAGCTCATCAGCCAGATCTGGGCCGTCCCGCCGGCGTGCAGCCCGCGCGCGGTGTCGGTCAGCGCCGCCATGGGCGCCGTGTAGTTCATCAGGGCGAGCAGCGTCGCGGCGGCGGGCACGGCCAGCGCGGCGCCCGGACCGGACATGCGGCGCGCCGGACGGGACGTGGTCAGCGTCGTCATGCGGTCTCCAAGTTCATTGAACGAACCAACCCGCCGACCGTAGCACGCTTTAGTTCAATCAATGAACCCCGGGGCGGGTACTGTGGTGCACATGGCACTCGGCAAGGACTACGCCGCGCAGGACTGCTCGCTCGCCCGCGCGCTGGAGGTCGTGGGGGAGCGGTGGACGCTGCTCATCGTCCGGGACGCCTTCTACGGCGTCCGCCGGTTCAGCGACTTCCTCGCGCACCTGGACATCCCCCGTGCGGTGCTGTCGGCGCGGCTCCAGGCGCTCGTCGACACCGGCGTCCTCATCAAGGACGGCAGCGACTACGTGCTGACCGGCATGGGCAAGGAGCTGTGGCCCGTCGTCCACACCCTCGCCCGCTGGGGCGAGGACCACCTGCACGGCGGCCAGTGCAGGGTCTTCGTCCACGCCGGCTGCGGTGCGCGCGTGGGACCGGACGGCAGGTGCCCCGCCTGCGACCGCCCCGTCCCGGTGGACGATCTCGAAATGCTCCCCGGCCCGAGCGGCAGCCGCCGCAGCGACCCGGTCAGCAAGGTGCTGCGCGAGCCGCACCGCCTCCTCGCCCCGATCCGCGCCTGAGTGAGCAATCCCTCGCCCAGGTCACGCGGCCGCGATAGGGAGAAGCAGGTTTCGACCGGATAATCTGCACGCTCATGGAGACCGAAACCGCGGAGCCCGCACCCCGGGCCAGACGCACCGCGCTCGGCTTCCTGTGGCGGCTGATCGACGGCGTGCCCGGCGACTCGCGGGCCCGGATCGCGCGCCGCGCCCGGATCCTGGTGACGATCGCCACCGGCCTCGCCAACCTCGGCGGCGCGCTGGTCGTGCTCGCGTTCGCGGTCGTCGTCCCCGACCCGGTCGGCGACGTCTCCGCGCGGCTTCAGCTCGTCAACCTGGTCGTCTTCACCGCCTACGTCGCCGCCGCGATGCCGGTCGGCCTCGTCCTCGGCGAACGGTTCTTCCGCCGCGTCCGGCGCCTGGTCGAGCGGCACGAGGAACCCGACCGGCACGAGCGCGCCCTGCTGCTGTACGGGCCGCTGCGCCTGATGGCCCTGCACCTGACCCTCTGGGGGATCGGGACGGTCGGCTGGGTCGTCATCAACGCCCCGTTCTCCGGCCTGCTCGCCGTCAAACTCGGCCTGACCAGCCTGCTCGGCGGCCTCACCACCTGCACGATCGTCTACCTGCTGACCGAGCGGCTGCTGCGGCGCGCCGTGACCACCGCCCTGCGCAGCGAGCTGCCGCGCCGGACCGGGCTGCCCGGCGTCGTCGCCCGCTCCGTGCTCGCCTGGAGCCTCGGCACCGCCGTCCCGATCCTCGGCCTGATCACCCTGGCGATCGGCTCGTTCCTCATCGCCCGGATCACCGTCCGGGACTTCGCCGTGGCCGTCCTCGCGCTCGGCGGCATCGCGCTGGTCGTCGGCCTCGGCGTCACCTACGGCGCCGCCCGCGCCATCGCCGATCCGGTCGAGTCGGTGCGGCTCGGCCTCGCCCGTGTCGAACGCGGCGACCTGGACGTCGAGGTCCCCGTCTACGACGCCAGCGAGGTCGGGATGCTGCAGGCCGGGTTCAACCACATGGCCGCCGGGCTGCGCGAGCACGAGCGGCTCCGCGACCTGTTCGGCCGCCAGGTCGGCACGGACGTCGCGCGCGTCGCCGTCGAGCGCGGCATCGACCTCGGCGGCGAGCTGCGCGAGGTCGCGGTGGTCTTCGTGGACCTCATCGGCTCCACCCGGCTCGCCGCCGACCGCCCGCCCGCCGAGGTCGTCCGGCTGCTGAACGACTTCTTCGCCGTGGTCGTCGAGGTGATCGGCGCGCACGGCGGCTGGATCAACAAGTTCGAGGGCGACGCCGCGCTGGCGATCTTCGGCGCGCCGCTGCCACTGGACGGCGGGCCCGGCCGGGCGCTCGCCGCGTCCCGGGAACTGGCCCGCCGGCTCCGCTCGGACGTCCCCGTGCTGGAGGCCGCGATCGGCGTCTCGGCCGGCGAGGCCGTCGCCGGGCACATCGGCGCCGAGGAGCGCTTCGAGTACACCGTGATCGGCGACCCCGTGAACGAGGCCGCCCGCCTCACCGACATGGCCAAGACCACTGAGGAGCGGGTGCTCGCGTCGGGGTCGCTCGTCGCGGAGGCCGGGCCGGAGGAGGCCGCGCACTGGTCGCTCGGCGGCGAGGTCACCCTCCGGGGCCGGACGCGGGCGACGCGGCTCGCCTCACCGCGCCCGGCCGACCGGGTCCCGTCCTAGGACGACCCGAGCGTGGCGCCGCTCAGCGTGGTGTAGAAGGGCGACTCGGACAGCCGCGAGCCCTTCTCCTCACCGATGTAGACGTCGGCGTGGTTCTCGCCCCCGTAGCCGGGACGGAAGAGATCGGTGACCGTCCAGCGAGCCTTCCGGAACGCCTGGCACACCTTCTTCTCGGTCGCGCGGCCGTTCCCGTCCTTGCCGCACTCGACGATCGCGAACCGCTGGCCCCGTGCGAGGACCGACTTGTCGGCCGCCGCCGATGCCCAGGGCTGGAGCGGGTGCCCCCGCGAGTCGCGCGTCGTGGCGTCCAGCCAGAAGCCGACGCTGTGCGACCAGTTCAGGTACCGGCCTTGTTGCGGCCCGGCGGTGATGCGGCCACTGCCCTCGGTCTGGACGACCTTGAGGAAGTCCTTCGGATACTCGCCGAGCGGGGTCTTCCCATGCGAGCAGTGGAACCGCACGCAGCCGCGCACCGCCTTCGGCTCGCCGTCGTACAGGCTTTCGAGCGCCGTGTAGTAGGTGGTGATGCGCCATCCTCCGCGGTGCCCGAGCGGTACGGAGCCAGTGGGCTCCGTAGGCTCCGCGGAGGCGGTCACGGCCGGGACGGCGGGCGCGGTCGGCGGGGGGACGTCCGCGCCGCGGGCGCTCTGGCCGCAGCCCGCGACCGCCCCGCACAGCAGGACGGCCAGCGGTGCCCTGCGCCGCATCGCACCCTCCCGGCCGTGGACGTCCGTCCGCCACCGCGGACACTATCCCGGTCAATGGCCGCGGGCTATCCATTCGTCCAGATGCGGGGCCTCCGCGCCGATCGTGGTGAAGTCGCCGTGGCCGGTGCGGACGGTCGTCTCCGCCGGGAGCGTCAGCAGGCGCTCCCGGATCGACGTGATGATCGTCGGGAAGTCGGAGAACGACCGGCCCGTCGCGCCCGGACCCCCGTTGAACAGCGTGTCGCCGGAGAAGACCGCGCCCAGCTCAGGCGCGTGCAGGCACACCGCGCCGGGGGAGTGGCCCGGCGTGTGCAGGACGGTGAGGTCCGTCCCGGCGACGGTGATGACCTGGCCGTCCGACAGGTCGCTGTCGGGGGAGAGGTCCGGGTGCCGCTGCTTCCAGAGCATCAGGTCGTCCGGGTGCAGCAGGATCGGCGCGCCGGTGCGGGCCTTGAGGGCGGGCGCCGCGTCGATGTGGTCGTCGTGCCCGTGCGTCGACACGATCGCGACCAGCCGCCGGCCGCCCACCGCCGCCGCGATCGCGTCGGCGTCGTGCGCGGCGTCGATGACGATCGCCTCGCTGTCGTCGCCGACGATCCAGACGTTGTTGTCGACGTCCCACGTCCCGCCGTCCAGGGAGAACGTCCCGGACGTGACCACGTGGCCGATGCGGGCCGGCATCAGAGGACCACCACCGAGCGCAGCACGTCGCCGTGGTGCATCTTCTCGAACGCGGCCTCGACGCCGTCCAGCTCGATCGTCTCCGACACGAACGCGTCCAGGTCCAGGCGTCCCTGGAGGTAGAGGTCGATGAGCATCGGGAAGTCGCGGGAGGGCAGGCAGTCGCCGTACCAGGACGACTTCAGCGAGCCGCCGCGCCCGAACACGTCCAGCAGCGGCAGCTCCAGCTTCATCTCCGGGGTCGGCACCCCGACCAGCACCACGGTGCCGGCGAGGTCGCGGGCGTAGAAGGCCTGCTCGTAGGTCTCCGGGCGGCCGACCGCCTCGACGACGACGTCCGCGCCGAATCCGCCGGTCAGCTCCCGCACCGTCTCGACGACGTCCCCGTCCTTGGCGCTGACGGTGTGCGTCGCGCCGAGCGAGGACGCCGTGGCCAGCTTCCGCTCGTCCAGGTCCACCGCGATGATCGTCCCCGCGCCGGCCAGCCGGGCGCCGAGGACGGCGGCCGCGCCGACGCCGCCGCAGCCGATCACCGCGACCGAGTCGCCGCGTCCGACCCCGCCGGTGTTGATCGCCGCGCCGAGCCCCGCCATCACGCCGCACCCGAGCAGGCCCGCCACCTCCGGCTTGGCCGCGGGGTCGACCTTCGTGCACTGCCCGGCCGCGACCAGGGTCTTGTCGGCGAACGCGCCGATGCCGAGCGCCGGCGACAGCTCGGTGCCGTCCGCGAGCGTCATCTTCTGCGTCGCGTTGTGCGTGTTGAAGCAGTACCAGGGGCGTCCACGCAGGCAGGCGCGGCACTGCCCGCACACCGCGCGCCAGTTCAGGATCACGAAGTCGCCCGGCGCCACCTCGGTCACCCCGTCGCCGACCGACTCGACCACGCCGGCGGCCTCGTGCCCGAGCAGGAACGGGAACTCGTCGTTGATCCCGCCCTCGCGGTAGTGCAGGTCGGTGTGGCAGACCCCGCACGCCTGGACCTTGACGACCGCCTCACCGGGCCCGGGGTCCGGCACGACGATCGTCTCGATCCGCACCGGCCGCCCCTTGCCCGGTGCGACGACCCCGCGTACCTGCTGCGCCATGCTGCCGCCTCTCCTCGACTCGATCTTCCCCGACCCTACATATCGCGGTACTGACCTGCCCGCATCGGTTCCGCCGGACGCGGGCCCCTCTCAGGTAGGGGGTGGAAGATCGACTTCGGGCGCGATGCGGGTCCGGGTGCCCGGAATGAACGCTTGATCCATGAACCGCACCACGTCCCGGCTGACCGCCGGCCTCATCGCCGCCGCCGCGATCACCGCGGCCGGGGCCGCCCCGGCCTCCGCGGGCGCGCTGGACCGCCCCTCCGTCACCCACCGGCAGCCCGCCCGCGGGCACCTGGTCTCCGCCGCCCACCTCGGCACGATGTCCGCCGGCGAGGTCCGCGCGTGGCTCGCGACCGAGGACTTCGACGACGCGTCCGTCCGCTACGGCGTGGACACCTACCGCCTCGTCTACCGGACGATCGACACCCGCGGCCGCGAGACCACGGCCAGCGGCCTCCTCGTCCTGCCCCGCAACCGCGACCGCCGCCTCGCCACCGTCTCCTACACGCACGGCACGACCAGCTACAAGGCCGACGCCCCCTCGATGGCGGACGACGTCTGGGGACCCGGCGCGGCCGTCACCTACGCCGCCGCCGGCTTCGCGGCCACCGCGCCCGACTACCTCGGCCTCGGCCAGAGCCCCGGCGCCCACCCCTGGAAGGACGTGCCGTCCGAGACGATCGCGTCCCTCGACATGCTCCGCGCCGCCCGGCACTTCGCGCCCCGCACGGGCCGGACCCTCGACGGCCGGGTGTTCGTCACCGGCTTCTCGCAGGGCGCCTCGACCGCACTCGGCCTGGCACGCGCACTGCAGGACGGCGCCGACCCGCGCTTCCGCCTCCGCGCCGTGGCCCCGATCAGCGGCGCCTACGACTTCCGGGGCGCGGAACTCCCCGCACTGCTGAACGGCGACCTCGACGCGAAGATGTCCGTCGCGTACGTCTCGTACCTCCTCACCTCCTGGAACCGCGTCCACGGCGGCATCTACACCTCGCCCTCCGAGCTGTTCCAGGACCCGTACGCGGGCCGCGTCGAGAAGTACTTCGACAGCACCACACCCGGACCCGTCATGCTCAAGGGCCTGCCGGGCACGCTCGGCGAGCTGCTCACCCCGCGCGGCTTCGAGGTGCTGCGCGACCCGTCCGGCACGTTCGCCGAGGCCCTGCGCGTGGACGCGGAGGTCTGCACGGCCTGGACACCGCGCGTCCCCATCCGCCTCTACAAGATGGCCGGCGACGAGCAGGCCACGACCGCCAACACCGACCATTGCGCCGCGCGGCTCCGGGAGCGCGGCGTCGACGTCCCCGTCATCGACACGGGGGACAGGCTCTACGGCGGCTCCCGCCACCTCGGCTCCAACCTCGCCGGCACCGCCCGGATCGTCCGCTGGTTCAGCGAACTCAGGTGAAGCGGCTCAGGTGAAGCGGATGGCCTGGAGCTTGTCGGCGGCGTCGCGGTCGAGGACCGTGACGCCGGCGGCGGGCGGGAGGGGCCCGCCGCCGCGGGCGCGGGCGATGAGCGGGCTCCAGCGGCGGCAGTGCCGGGCCCAGGTGACGGACGTGACGACCCGGCCGCGGGCGACCTGGCCGGCGCGGGCGGTCTCGGGGTCCACGTCGATGAGGACCAGGTGCAGCCGGCCGCCGCGGCGGCGGGCCAGCCAGTCGAAGCAGTGCAGGATGTGCGGCCAGGTGCCGCGGGTGTGGGCGACGACGCCGTGCCCGGCGAGGATCGCGCGGCCGATGCGCCAGACGTGGGTCGCGTGGACGAGCGGCGTCCGCAGCCGGACCGGCAGCGGCCCGAGGAACCGCGCCCACCAGTTGCGGGACTGCCGCGAGTCGATCACCCGGACGTCCCCGGCGCGGACCGGGGCGGTCTCGTCGCCGCGCAGCCCGTACAGGCGGTTGAGCAGCGTGCTCTTGCCGGCCCCCGGGAGGCCGGCGACCAGCACCAGGGAACCCGCCGGGTAGCGCAGTGCGGGTCCCGGATCCACCTCGATGGGTTCGGGGATTGTCGTCTCCTGGGCTCGGGGCCGGAAGTGTGTTGGGGCCAACGAACACCCAGCACCGCTTGTTCCGTCCCGAGCCGGGACGGTCACCAGCCGCGGGCGCGCCACTCCGGCAGCGAGGGGCGCTCCCGGCCGAGCGTCGAGTCCTTGCCGTGGCCGGGGTAGAACCAGGTGGCGTCGGGGAGGCGGTCGAAGACGCGCTCCTCCACGTCCGAGAGCAGCTGCTTGAAGCGGGTGGGGTCGCCCCACGTGTTGCCGACCCCGCCCGGGAACAGGCTGTCGCCGGTGAACAGGTGCGGGCGCCCGGCCAGCTCGCCGCCGGCGTCGTACAGCAGCGCGATCGAGCCGGGCGTGTGGCCGCGCAGGTGGATGACGTCGAAGGACGCCTGCCCGACGGTGACGGTGTCGCCGTGCTCGACGGGCTCGGCCACCGGTTCGGGCAGCGGGCCCGCGTCGTGCGGGTGGGCGGCGACGGGCGCGCCGGTGGCGCGCACTACCTCGCTCAGCGCGCCCCAGTGGTCCTCGTGGCGGTGCGTGGTGACGATCCGGGCCAGCGGCCCGTCGCCGATCAGCTCCAGCAGCCGGGGCGCCTCGTTCGCCGCGTCGATCAGCAGCCGCTCGCCGGTCGCGGTGCAGCGCAGCAGGTAGGCGTTGTTGTCGTACGGGCCGACCGCCACCTTCGTGACCGTCAGCCCGGGCAGCTCCCGGACGTCGGGACGTCCGCCCACCTCGACGTTCCCGGTGTAGGTCATGGGATCTCCCGTCGTTGGTCCGGAGACCATCTTCCATCATCGGCGGCCCGGATCCCCCGCACCCCGGCGCGTGGCGCGATTGAGTCACCAGACTCAGCCGGACCGTGCGCCCGCGGACGGACATCCCCGTGTTGCCGCCGCATCATGGTCAGTGGAAGATCAGATCGACCCCCGTGAGGACGGTGAAGCGTTGGTGACCGCATTCCGTCCCGGACCGGACAGGGAGCAGCCGGAGGACCTCCTCCAGCACGCCTGCACACTGGTCCGGCTCTGCGGCAGGGACTCCGCGATCGCGGTGATGTTCCTCGCCCTGGTGCTGGTCGGAACCGTCACGCGGCTCGCGGCCGGCCTGCCCGGTCCCGCCGCGCTGGCACTGCTGCCGGTCCTGGCCGGCTCGTTCGCGGTCTCCGCCGGATACGCGGTCCGGTCCCGCCGGACGCTGGTGCGGGTGCTCGGCGACGTCCGGGGCCGCACCGGCTCGCCCGTCGACCCGGGCGCGCCGTGGACGCCGTTCGGCTCGGCGGTCGCGCTGGACGACCGGGTCCGCGACGTGGAGCTGCGCCGGCTGCTGTCGGCGGCGCACCGCTGCGGCGAGCTGTCCTGGCAGGCCGTCGCCTGGTCGGTGGCCACCGGGGTGCTGTTCCTGTTCTGGACGCTGGCGGCGGCGATGGCGGGAGGGTGACCGGGTGATCGGCGACGCCCCGGACGTCCGGCCGGGCAGCTTCTGGGAGCGGCTGGCGCCCACCGACCGGCAGGCGCTGCGCGCCATGGGCCGGCGCACCGACATCCCGCCCGGCGGCATGCTGTGCCACCAGGGGTCGGTCGCGCCGGCCGTGTACGTGGTGTTCAAGGCGTCGCCGCGGGGCGCGAGCAACGCGGTCGCCAAGGAGTTCGTGGACTCCAGCGACGGCGACGAATCGATCATCGAGCTGTTTGGGGCCGGGGACCTGGTCGGCGTCCTCGGCCCGTGGGGGCACCCGCAGCGCGGCACCGTCGCCGCGCTGGACCACGTCACGGCGCTGCGCGTGGACCGCGGCAAGTTCCGCAGCCTGCTCGCGGCGAGCCCGCAGGTCGCCGAGGCGATGATGCACGCGATCTCCGAGGGCGCCACGTTCGGCGGCCGCCGGCACGCGGTGCGGGCCGCCGACCATCCGCAGCGGCTCGCCTACCACCTGCTGGAGTTGGCGCACCGGTTCGGCGAGCCCGCGCCCGGAGCCGGGACGCGGATCCCGCTGAAGCTCAGCCAGGCCGAGCTCGCGAACTGGGCGGGGATCTCCCGCGAGACGCTGGTGCGCTGGTTCCGGCTCTGGCGGGCGCGGGGGATCCTCGACCGCCGGGCCCGCCCGCTGACCGTCCTCGACATCGAGCGGCTGCGCCGCGCCGCGAGCCCGTGGGGCGACGAGTGGCCGGCCGCCGACGCCGAGCGGGCGGCCGAGGCCGGGCCCGAGCCGGCCGGGGGCGCCGGGATCGCGGCGCGCGAGCCGGTGCGCCTGGCGGCGCAGGGCGCGCCGCCCGAGGTGCGCCTCCCCGCCGGCACCCCCTTCTTCGCCGGGCGGACGGTCAGCCTAGGCAAACTCGACCTGCTCGTCGGCCAGACGGTGTGGCCGCGCGCGGTCGTCGTCCAGGGGATGGCGGGGGTCGGCAAGACGACCCTGGCGCTGCACTGGGCGCACCGGGTCGTGGACCGCTTCCCCGACGGCGTCCTGTTCGCCGACCTGCGCGGCACGACCGGCGCCCCGGTCACCCCGGCGGAGGCGATGGGCCAGGTGCTGCGGGCGGCGGGCGTGCCCGGCGACCACGTCCCGCGGACGGAGGCGGAGCTGGCGGCGCAGTGCCGGTCGCTGCTCGCCGACCGCCGGATGCTGCTGGTGCTCGACAACGCCGTCCGGCCCGAGCAGGTCAGGCCGCTGCTGGACGCGATGGCGTCCGGGCTGGTGATCGTGACGAGCCGGCGGCGGCTGCCCGCCCTGCTCGAAGGCGCCGACATCCGGACCCTGGAGCTGCGGGAGATGGCGACGCAGGAGGCGGTCGACCTGATCTCCAACGTGCTCGGCCCGGGAGACCCCCGCGTCGGCGACGAGCACAAGGCGGTCGTGCGGCTCGCCGAGGAGTGCGGCCACCTGCCGCTGGCCCTCGGCGTGATGGCCGGGCGGCTGGCCGAGAACCCCGGCGAGTCGATCGCCGGGACCGTCCGGGAGCTGGCGGCCCGGGACGCGCCCGGCGCCGCGCCGTACGAACCGGGCCTCGCAGGGGCGGGCCTGGGCACGGCGCCCGGAGCGGCCGGGCCGGGGCTGAGCGCCGTCGTCAACCCGACGTTCGACGTCGCCTACCGGAGCCTGCGCCGCGGGCAGCGCGCGGCCTTCCGCAGGCTCGGCCTCGTCGCGGGCCCCGACTTCACGCCCGTCGCCCTCGCCGCACTGCAGGACAGCACGGTCGGCGAGGCGCGCGAATGCCTGGAGGGGCTGCGGCAGGCGTACCTGGTCCACGACGTCGGGCCGGACCGGTTCGGGATGCACGACCTGCTGCGCGAGTTCGCCCGCGAACGGGGACTCCAGGAGGACTCGGACGGCGAGCGGCAGGCGGCGCAGCGCCGGCTCCTCGGCGGCTACCTCGCCGAGGCGCGCGAGGCGAACGGGTCGCTGCCCGGACGGCCCCGGCCCGCCGTGCACCGCGGCGAGGCGCCGAGCCGTCCGCCGGCGTCCGCCGAGCGCGCCGCCGGGCTCGCCTGGTTCGAGGCCGAGCGGCGCAACCTGGTCGCGGCCGTCCACCAGGCCGCCCGGCTCGGCCTGCACCGGACCTGCTGGGAGCTCGCCGACGCCCTGTTCGACTTCCAGGAGTTCCGGCGGTACGGCGAGGACAACATCGCCGTCCACCAGGCGGGCCTGCACGCCGCCCGCACCGAGGAGGACTGGGCGGCGGCGGCCGTCATGCTGCACAACCTGGCGATGGCGCATGTCGAGCTGGGCGGCTCCGTCCAAGCCATCGGGTACGGGGAGGACGCGCGCCGCGGTTTCCGGGCCGTCGACCCGCCCGACCGGTACGGAGAGGCCGTCACCCTCGCCACCCTCGCCGACGTCCACGTGGTGCTGGGCCGGTACCTGACGGCGATCGACCACGCGCGGCGCTCCCTCGGAATCCACGAGGAGCTGGGGAACGACGCGGGCGTGGCCAAGGGCCGCAGCACGCTCGCCCGCGCGCACCTGGGGCTCGGCGACTACGAGACGGCGCTGGAGCACGCCGCGAGGGCGCTCGCCTTGCGCGGCCGGATCGGCGACCAGGCGGGCATGGCCGAGACCCTGCTGACCGTGGCCGGGGTCCACCGCCGGCAGGGGAACGTCCACGAGGCCGTGTCGCACGCACTGGAGGCCCTGTACATCCGGCAGGAACTCGCCGACATGCACGGCGCCGCCGAGGCGCTGACCGAACTCGCGCGGATGAACGCGACGCTCGGCCTGCGCGACATGGCGCAGCAGGACGCCGAGCAGGCCTTGCGCACCTACCGCGCCCTGGGCGCACGCCACGGGGAGGCGCGCGCGCTGACCACGCTCGGCATGCTCATGTGCGACGCGACGCGGTTCGCCGAGGCGTTCACCTACTGCGGTCAGGCGCTGCGGCTGCACCGCGACATCAGCGACCGGCACGGCGAGGCCGAGGCGCTCGCGCAGATCGGCATCGTCCACTGGCGCCTCGGACGGTACCGGGAGGCGCGCGAGCACCTGCTGCGCGCGCTGGAGATCCGCCGCGAGATCGGCGACCAGCACGGCGAGGCCAACGACCTGGAGCACCTGTCGGTCGTGATGCGCCGGCTCGGCCGCCCCCAGGAGGCGTTCGTCCTCGGCCTGGAGGCCCTCGACCTGTGGCACGTGCTCGGCGCGCAGGGCCGGATGGCGGGCACGCTCGGCAGCCTGGCCCGCACGTACTCGCAGCTCGGCCTGCCCGCCGAGGCCGAGCGCGCCGCGCGGCAGGCGCTGAGCATCCGCGAGTCCGGCGGCGACTGGTACGGGCTCGGCGTCGGCATGGACACCCTGGCCTCCGTCCTGCGCCGCGTCGGCCGCTTCGAGGAGGCCCTCGAACGGGAGCTGGAGGCGCTGCGGCTGCTCGGCGAGGTCGGCGACCGGCACAGCGAGGCCACCGGCCTCGTCCACCTCGCCGCCATCCACCTCGACCTCGGCCACGCCGACGAGGCCCTGGAGAAGGGGCGCCGCGCCCTGGACCTGGCGGCCGAGCTGGGCGCCGCCCGCGAGCAGGCGTACGCGCTGCACACCATGGCCAGCGCGTGCCGGCTGCTCGGCAAGCACGCCCGCGCGGTGGAGCACGTGGCCGCCGAGGTCGTCATCCGCCGCGACATGGACGACCGGCGCGGGCTGCGGGCGGCGCTGGGGCTGCTGCACGACTCGCACCTGGCGCTCGGCGACCAGGCCGCGGCGGCGGACAGCGCCCGCCGCGTCCGCGCCCTCGACAAGCTGCTCGAATCAGAAAGATCGCTCGACATGTGACGAATGACCTAGTCCATCGGCGCAGCGCCGCGTTACCTGGACCACAGGGCGGCCGATCATCACGGCCGCCGCGGGCCCCGGCCCCGGGGTCCGGGCGCGGTGAGGAGGCGAGATGGAGATCACCCGGTTCTGGGACGCGCTGGGCCCGCGCGCCCGGGAGGCGCTGCTGCGGGCCGGAGTCCCGGTGGTCATCAGGCCCGGCGCGTTCCTGATGCGCGAGCACACCCGCGCGTCCCAGGTCTTCGTCCTGCGCTCCGGGGCCGTGAAGGTGTGGGTGGACCGGGACGGCGAGAGCGCCATCCTCGACGTCCTCGGGCCGGGCGATGTGGTCGGCGAGCTGGAGGCCGTGGACGGCGGCACCCGGCACGCCAACGTCGAGGCGCTGACCCGGGTCGAGGCGGTCGTGCTCCCCGCCGCGCGGTTCCGCGGCGTCCTGGACGCCCATCCCGGCTCGGTGTGGGCCGTCGCCGCCGTCCTCGCCGAGCGGCTGCGCGACTCCAACGAGCTGCGCGTCGCCCACTTCCCCGACGACCCCGAACGCCGCCTCGCCGGCCGGCTGCTGCGCCTGGTGGCGCGGTTCGGCTCCCCGGCCAAGGAGGAGCGCCCGGACGGCGTGACCGAGGAGGGCGTGCACGTCCGGCTCCCCGTCTCCCAGCACGACCTCGGCCGCTGGGCCGGCATGGGCCGCCGCAAGGTCGCGCAGATCCTCGCGTCCGAGCCGGTCCGCGGCGGGCTGACGGTCGCCCGCAGCGCGATCGTCGTCCGCTCGGTCGACGTCCTGCACCGCCTCGCCCGCGACGACGACCCCGCCCTCGAACCCGGCGGCCGGAACCCGGCGGGGCCGGCGCCCGACCGCTACCTCACCTACGCCCTGGACGACGAGTGAGTCATGAAAGCGCCTCCTCGATCGCGGCCCGATCCTGGTACTCGCGCCAGTGCACGATGCGCCCGTCCCGCGCCCGCAGCACCGTGACGAAGTTCGCGGATCCCCGCTTGCCCGTGCCCGGGATCGTGGCCACCAGCTCGTACTCGGCGACGATCACCTCGGGGTCGGCGGTCTCGTGCACCACCACGTCCCGGAACTCCTCGAACTCGATCGGCAGCGACCTGCGTCCCTCGCGCAGCCGCGCCGCGATCGCTTCGCGTCCCTCGGAGCGCCGCTCGTGTCCGGCGGGCGCGAACGGCATCTCGATCACGACGTCCTCGGCGAGCATCTCCTCGTCCAGCCCCGCCTCACCGGCGAGGGCGTTGCGCTGGAACCGGGCGAACAGGTCGCGTGGACCGGGCTCGGACATGGGTCGTCCCTCCGTCGGGGCAATAAGATGAGCTTTGACTCATCTTGGAAAATATGAGTCGCGACTCATCTTGTCAAGGGTGGACGAATGACACCGAGCAAGCCCATGCGCGCCGACGCCCGGCGCAACCGCGCCCGCATCCTCGCCGCCGCCGGGGAGGTCTTCGCCGAGCGGGGCGCCTCCGCGTCCACCGAGGAGGTCGCGGCCCGCGCCGGCGTCGCCATCGGCACGGTCTTCCGGCACTTCCCGACCAAGCACGACCTGCTCGCCGCGATCATGAAGGAGCTCCGGCAGCGCCTCATCGACAAGGCCGAGACGCTCATCGCCGGCGGCGACCCCGCCACCGCCTTCTTCGACTACTTCACGTATCTCGTCGAAAGCTCCGCCGAGATCGGCACGGTCGTGACCCTTCTCGCGGAGGAGGGCACGCCGATCGAGCCCGGCGACCAGATCATGGCCTTCGCCCAGACCTTCGGGGCCCTTCTGGAGGCCGCCCAGGAGGCGGGCACCGTCCGTCCCGACGCCCGCCTGGATGAGGTGATGGCCCTGCTGACCGCCACCACCCACGGCGCCCTGGCCGCGTCATGGACGGAAGACCTGCGCCACCGGACCCTCGCCCTCGTCTTGGACGCCCTCCGCCGGTGAACTCGCGTGTTGCTCCGTGGGTTGCGGTGGCGGGGGGTGTTCGAACACGTGTACGGTGCGAGGTGCCGTCCGGACCGGTGGGGACGGGCGGGTAGCTTCATGAAATGCAGCGGTGAGCGCCGCTGTTGAAGACTCGGGGGAATTCTGTCGTACCCCCTGGCTAGCCTTGAGACCGACCTGTCTCTCCAGTCGCCGCGCCCCAGAAGAGGAACCGGAAGAACGCCGTGCATGACCGACTCATCGTGCGTGGAGCACGCGAGCACAACCTGAAGGACGTCTCGCTCGACCTCCCGCGGGACTCCATGATCGTGTTCACCGGTCTGTCGGGTTCGGGGAAGTCCAGCCTGGCCTTCGACACGATCTTCGCCGAGGGCCAGCGCCGGTACGTGGAGTCGCTGTCGGCCTACGCCCGGCAGTTCCTCGGGCAGATGGACAAGCCCGACGTCGACTTCATCGAGGGGCTGTCCCCGGCGGTGTCGATCGACCAGAAGTCGACCAGCAAGAACCCGCGGTCGACGGTCGGGACGATCACCGAGGTCTACGACTACCTGCGGCTGCTGTACGCGCGGATCGGGCATCCGCACTGCCCCGACTGCGGCCGGCCGATCAGCCGGCAGGCGCCGCAGCAGATCGTCGACCGGGTGCTGGAGCTGGAGCCCGGCACGCGGTTCCAGGTGCTGGCGCCGGTGATCCGCGGGCGCAAGGGCGAATACCTGGAGCTGTTCCGCGAGCTGCAGTCCAAGGGCTACTCGCGGGCGCTGGTCGACGGGCAGATGATCCGGCTGGACGAGCCGCCCAAGCTGAAGAAGCAGGAGAAGCACGACATCTCCGTCGTGGTCGACCGGCTCTCGGTGAAGGACTCCGCGCGGCAGCGGCTCGCCGACTCGGTGGAGACGGCGCTCGGGCTCGCGGGCGGCACGATCATCCTCGACTTCGTCGACCTGCCCGAAGGCGACGAGCACCGCACCCGGATGTACTCCGAGCACCTCTACTGCCCCTACGACGACCTGTCGTTCGAGGAGCTGGAGCCGCGCTCGTTCTCGTTCAACTCGCCCTACGGCGCGTGCCCCGACTGCACCGGCCTCGGGACGCGCATGGAGGTCGACCCTGAGCTGGTCGTCCCGGACGAGGAGCTGACCCTCGGCGAGGGCGCGATCCAGCCGTGGTCGAACGGGCACGTGAGCGACTACTTCCTGCGCCTGCTGTCGGCTCTGGGCGACGCCATGGGGTTCGACCTGAACACCCCGTGGGAGAAGCTGCCGGTCAAGGCGCGCAAGGCGGTCCTCAACGGGCACGAGACCCAGGTCCACGTCCGCTACAAGAACCGCTACGGCCGGACGCGGTCGTACTACACCGCCTACGAGGGCGTGATCCCCTACATCCAGCGGCGGCACGCCGAGTCCGAGAGCGACTCCAGCCGGGAGCGGTTCGAGGGCTACATGCGGGAGATCCCGTGCCCGACGTGCGAGGGCGCCCGGCTGAAGCCGGTCGTGCTCGCCGTCACCATGGGCGGGATGTCGATCGCCGAGGTCGCCTCGATGCCGATCGGCGAGGCCGCGAAGTTCCTCCTCGCGATGGAGCTGAACGAGCGCGAGACGCACATCGCCGAGCGCGTCCTCAAGGAGATCAACGCCCGCCTCGGCTTCCTGCTGGACGTCGGCCTCGACTACCTCACCCTCGACCGGGCGTCCGCGACGCTCGCCGGCGGGGAGGCGCAGCGCATCCGGCTCGCGACGCAGATCGGCTCCGGCCTGGTCGGCGTCCTCTACGTGCTGGACGAGCCGTCCATCGGCCTGCACCAGCGCGACAACCACCGGCTGCTGGAGACCCTGATCCGGCTCCGCGACATGGGCAACACCCTGATCGTCGTCGAGCACGACGAGGACACCATCGCCGCCGCCGACTGGATCGTCGACATCGGCCCCCGGGCGGGCGAGCACGGCGGCGAGATCGTCGTGTCCGGCACCGTCGAGGACCTGAAGAAGTCCGAGCGCTCGCTGACCGGCGCCTACCTGGACGGGCGCCGCGAGATCGCCGTCCCGCAGATCCGCCGTCCGCGCACCAAGGGCCGCGAGGTCACCGTGAGGGGCGCCCAGCAGAACAACCTGCGCGACGTCGACGTCGCGTTCCCGCTCGGCGTCCTGACCGCCGTGACGGGGGTGTCGGGGTCGGGCAAGTCGACCCTCGTCAACGACATCCTCTACAACTCCCTCGCGAAGAAGCTGAACGGCGCGAAGACCGTGCCCGGCAAGCACAAGCGCGTCAACGGGGTCGACAACCTCGACAAGGTCGTGCACGTCGACCAGTCGCCGATCGGCCGCACCCCGCGCTCCAACCCGGCGACCTACACCGGCGTCTTCGACCACATCCGCAAGCTGTTCGCGCAGACGACCGAGGCGAAGGTGCGCGGCTACCAGCCGGGCCGGTTCTCCTTCAACGTCAAGGGCGGCCGCTGCGAGAACTGCGCCGGCGACGGCACCATCAAGATCGAGATGAACTTCCTGCCGGACGTCTACGTCCCGTGCGAGGTCTGCCACGGCGCCCGCTACAACCGGGAGACCCTGGAGGTCCACTACAAGGGCAAGACGATCTCCGAGGTGCTCGACATGCCGATCGAGCAGGCCACCGAGTTCTTCGAGCCGGTCACCGCGATCCACCGGCACCTGAAGACGCTCAACGACGTCGGCCTCGGCTACGTCCGGCTCGGCCAGCCCGCCCCGACCCTGTCCGGCGGCGAGGCGCAGCGCGTCAAGCTGGCGTCCGAGCTCCAGAAGCGCTCCACCGGCCGCACGATCTACGTGCTGGACGAGCCGACCACCGGCCTGCACTTCGAGGACATCAACAAGCTCCTCGGCGTCCTGAACGGCCTGGTCGACAAGGGCAACACGGTGATCATCATCGAGCACAACCTGGACGTCATCAAGACCGCCGACTGGATCATCGACATGGGCCCCGAGGGCGGCTCCCGGGGCGGCACCGTGGTGGCCACCGGGACCCCCGAGGACGTCGCCAAGATCGACGCCAGCCACACCGGCCAGTTCCTCCAGAAGATTCTCGACTGAGCGCTGAACCCCAGGGCGCGCCTCGCGCGTGCTGTGGGTGAGGGCCGCCGGAGGCGGCCCCGCAGCGGGAGGAAGACCGGGCCGACCAAGCAGGACGTACACCGAAGGCGGTCACGGCGACCCATGGCCCGCTGTCGCGTGGGGGCACGCGGCGGCGGGTGACTCCTGGCTGCGGGTCCACCGGACGGGGGCGGCCCTCAGGCCCGGAGGTCCGCCTGGTCAAGGGGGAGGGCCTCCGGGGCATCGGCCAGCAGTCGTTCGAGGGCCGCCTCCAGGTCTCCGTCGCCGGTCGCGACGATGGTCAGGGGCAGGCCGATGGACGCGGCGGCGCGGTCGGCGGCGGCGCGGAGTTCCGGGGTCGGGGACTGGGCCAACCAGACCGCGCGCGTGTAGTGGGCGAAGTAGTCGTCGCGGAGTTCGGGGCGGCGGTCGAGGCCCAGCTCGGCGACCACCGTCTGCTCGAACGAGCGGACCAGGAAGTCCGTGAGCAGGTACGTGCCGGGTTCGGCGCGGAGGAGGGCGTCCAGGCGTTCCTCGCCGGCGAAGGTCGCGTAGCAGTGCGGGCCCGGGAGGCGCGGGACGTCCAGGCGGGCGCAGACCTCGTCCAGCGCGCCGTAGGTGCCGCAGTCGGCGTAGGCCACGGCGACGCGGCGGGGGGCGAGGGCGCGGACGCGTTCCTCGACCGCGGCGGCGATGCGGGCGGGGCGGTTGTGCAGGAGCGGCGCCAGCGCGTGGACGTCGATCGGCCATCCCCGGCGTCTCGCGATCGAGGCGATGTGGGGCGCCAGCGCGCCGCAGGCCACGACCGTGAGGTCAGGGGAAGGCGAGCCGCGTGATGAACAGGTCGTTGAAGTCGGGGCGGTCGGAGAGTTCGACATAGCGCACCTCCTGGAGCAGCGCGTCGGCGCCCGTCCGTTCGCGCAGGCTGAGCAGGGCCAGCTTGGCGCCCTCGCCGGCGACGTTGCCGGCGCTGACGATGCGCGGCAGGGCCAGGGGCGGGACGAGGCCGATCCGGACGGCGTTGGCGGGGGACAGGTAGGAACCGAACGACCCGGCGAGGAGCACCTGGGCAACGTCGGCGACGTCCGTCCCGGTCTCGTCGAGGAGGAGGCTCCAGCCGGTGGCGATCGCGGCCTTGGCGAACTGCAGTTCCCGGACGTCCCGCTGGGAGAGGTAGACGTCGCCGCGGAGGACGAAGACGCGTTCGCCGTTGACCTCGGTGAGGCGCGGCGCCAGGGCGGCGGGCGCCTCGTCCGGGGTGGCCAGTCGGCCGGAGGCGTCCAGCAGGCCCGTCCGCAGCAGCTCCGCCACGGCGTCGACCAGGCCGGAGCCGCACAGGCCGCGGGGCTCGGTGTCGCCGATCACGCCGAGCTCGACCGTGTCCGGTGTCAGCCGGACGGTCTCGACGGCGCCCTCGGCGGCCCGCATCCCGCAGCGGATGGCGGCGCCCTCGAACGCGGGCCCGGCGGGCGCGGCGGTGGCGGTGAGCCCGGCCGCGGAGCCGAGGACGATCTCGCAGTTCGTCCCCACGTCGATGAACAGCCGGACGCGCCGGTCGCGGTCCATGCCCGAGGCGAGCAGACCGGCCACGATGTCGCCGCCCACGTAGGCGCCCAGGGCCGGGAACATCGCCGCGCGTGCCTCCGGGTGGACGCGTACCCCGAGGTCGGCGGCGTGCAGCGAAGGTATGGCGCGGGCGGACGGGATGAAGGGCGCGACGCCGAGCGGCTCCGGATCCAGGCCGAGCGCGAGCTGCGTCATCGTCGCGTTGCCCGCCAGCGCGATCTCGTAGACGTGTCCGGGTGCGACGCCGCCTTCGGCGCAGACCTCGGCGGCCAGGTCGGCGAGCGTCTCATGGGCCAGGTCGCGCAGCCGGGACGCGGCGGAGGCGTCCATCATCGTGGCGCTGATCCGGGTGATGACGTCGGCGCCGAACGGCTGCTGCGCGTTCAGCCGGGACGCCGCCGCGACCGGCGTGCCCGCCGTCAGGTCGAGGAGGGTGGCGACGACCGTGGTCGTGCCCAGGTCGAACGCGATCCCGTAGGCGGTCCCGGTGGTGTCGCCGGGTTCGACGTCGATGAGGGTCTCGTCCACGATGACGGCGGTGACCTTCCAGTCCGCCTCCCGCAGGACCGGGCCGAGGCGGCGCAGCACGGCGAGGCCGGCGGCGGGTTCGAGGTCGTCGATCGCGTCCAGCAGCCGTTCGAGGTCGGACCGCTGGTCCTTGAGGGTCGGCTCGACCAGCTCCACGTACCGTTTCTGGACGGCCGGCCGCAGGATGACCTGCCGCCCGACGCCGACCGTCGACGCCTTCGGGCGGGTGGTCAGCGGCGGCACCTCGACCGTCAGGTCCTCCTGCGCGACCGCCCGGCACGCGAGCCGCCAGCCGTCGCGGAGCCGGTCGGGGGAGTAGGCCCGCCCGTCCAGCGAGGTCGGCGGCGCCGCCCCTGCGGCGATCCGCACCCCGCATTTGCGGCACGTCCCGTGGCCGCCGCAGGTGGAGTCGACGGCGATGCCGTTCCAGCTGGCGGCGTCGAAGACGGTGACGCCGGGCGGGACGGCGATCTCGCGTTCCCGCCCGTCGTCCAGCCGGTAGGTGAGCCGGATCCTGCTCAACGCGCGCTCCGGAACGCGGCGATCCAGTTCCCGCCCCACGGGTCGTTGCCGAGCAGCAGGTCGGCCGCGCGGGCCGCCTGGACGAGCGACGCCGCCCGCGCGTCCATGATCGCGCTGGTGAGGCCGTGCGCCATCGCCATCGGCAGGAACGCCGCGCCGATGGCGTGCCGGTCCGGCATCCCGAACGAGACGTTGGACGCGCCGAGCGTCATGTTGACGCCGAGGTCGTCGCGGATCAGCGCGATGGTCTCCAGCGTCTTCATGACCAGGCTCGTGTCGGCCCCGACGGGCATGGCGAGCGGGTCGATGAGGACGTCCTCCACCGGGATGCCGTAGGTGCCGGTGGCGACGTCCACGATCTTGCGGGCCAGTTCCAGCCGGCGGCGCGGGTCGTCCGGGATCTCGTCCTCGTCGTTGGGCAGCCCGATCACGGCGGCGCCGTGCCGTTTGACCAGCGGCAGGACCTGGTGGAGCCGCTCGTCCTCCGCGGTGACGGAGTTGACGAGCGCCTTGCCGTCGTAGACCTCCAGTGCGGCGGCGAGCGCCTCGACGACCGAGGAGTCCAGGCACAGCGGCACCGGGGTGAGGTCCTGGATCAGCCGGATCGCGCGGGTCAGCAGCTCGGCCTCGTCGGCGAGCGGCACGCCCATGTTGACGTCGAGGACGGCCGCCGCCGGGGTCTGCTCCCGGACGTCGATCTCCAGCTGCGACAGGTCCCCGGCCCGCAGCATCTCGGCGAGCTTCTTGCGGCCGGTGGGGTTGATGCGCTCGCCGATCACGCAGAACGGCCGGTCGGGGCCGATGACGACCTCGTCACCGCGCGATCGCAGGGTCGTGTGCATGGTGGTCCCTTCCGAGTCCGAGGTCGGTGACGAGCCGGGCGAGCGAGCCGTCCCGGCGCATGTCGGCGAGGTGCAGGCCGCGGACGCCGGGCAGCGCCAGCGCGTGCCGGGCCTGCTCCAGGGCGAGCCGATAGGCGGCCTCGGCGGGGTCGGCGGCGCGGTCGACGCGGTCGATGACGTCCGCTGGGACGGAGATGCCGGGCACGTGCTCGTCCATGAACCGCAGCCCCCGCGCACCGCGCACCAGGACGACCGTCTGGAGCAGCGCGGCCCGCCGGGTGAGGCCGGTGCGTTCGGCGAGCGCGGCGAACGCCTCCAGCCGGCCGGGCCGGAAGCAGATCTGCAGCTGCAGGAACCGCGCGCCCGCGGCGGCCTTCAGCTGCGCCCGCCGCACCCGGTACTCGTGCGGCGGCGCCGACGGGTTCTCCACGGCGCCGATGAACAGCTCGGGCGGCGGCGTGATCGCGCGCCCGGACAGGTACTCGCCGCGCCGCAGCCCGGCCGCGACCCGCACGAGCTGCGGCCCGTCCAGGTCGAACACGCGGCGGCTCTGCGGCTCGTCGCCCGCGCTGACGTCGTCGCCGGTCAGGCAGCACACGTTGGTGACGCCGTGCAGCGCGGCCCCGACGATGTCGGCCTGGACGGCGAGCCGGTTCTTGTCGCGGCACACCACCTGCAGGATCGGCTCGACGCCGAGTCCGCGCAGCGCGATCGCGACGGCGACGTTGGACGCGTGGGCGTGCGCGGCGGTGTTGTCGGTCGCGTTGACGGCGTCGACCCAGGGCGCGCCGCCCGGCAGCCGCCGCGAACGGTCGTGGGCCTTCAGCCACACGCACCGCATCTCGGGCACCACCTCGCAGCGGCCGTCCTCGCGGACCCCGCCGCACGGACCGTTCCGCAGCGTCTTCGGGCAGTTCATCGGGCAGGTAAGCCCGGTCGAGTGCAGGACGCACTGCCCGCACATCCGGCAGCCGAACACCGGCTTCTTCACGGCGTGCTCGACGAGCGGCAGCAGCCTCATGACGCGCCCGCCGGTGCGGTGCCTGCCGGTGCGGTGCCCGCCGGTGCCGTGCGCCGCGCCGCGAGCAGCTCCTTGGCGCGCTTCACGGCGGCGGACGCGTCGGCCGCGTAGGCGTCGGCGCCGACCGCGTCCGCGTACTCCTGGGTGACGGGCGCGCCGCCGACCATGACGATGACCTCGTCGCGAAGCCCCGCCTTGGTGAGCGCGTTCATGTTCGCCTTGAACATCGGCATGGTCGTGGTCAGGAACGCCGAGAAACCCACGATGTCGGGATTGTGTTCCCGGATCGCCTCGACGAACCGTTCCGGCGCGACCTGCACGCCGAGGTCGATGACGTGGAACCCGGCGCCTTCCAGCATGATGTTCACCAGGTTCTTGCCGATGTCGTGCACGTCCCCCTTGACGGTGCCCATCAGGAACGTGCCGGTGCTCGCGGCGCCGGTCTCGGCGAGAAGCGGCCGCAGCACCTCCAGCGCGCCCGCCATCGCCTTCCCGGCGATCAGCATCTCGGGGACGAAGAAGTCGCCGCGCTCGAAGCGGGCGCCGACCTCCTCCAGCGACGGGATGAGCGCGTCGAACAGCATGCGCTCGGGTGCCAGTCCCTCGTCGAGACCGGCGTGGGTCAGCTCCAGGACCGTCGGGCCGTTGCCGACGAGCGTCTCGGTGTAGAGGCCGGTGAGGATCTCCTCGTGGGACATGGGGCGCCCTCCTTCTCGGGCGGTACCTCCCCGCGCTGGTTCAGCGGGGAGGCGGGTTCGGCGGATGGTGGCCGAGTGCGGCCGACAGCGCGCGGGTCTCCGCGGCCAGCCACGTGCCGACCTGCTCGGTGCGGGACGGGGTGAGCCGCGCGGTGGGCCCGGTGACCGCGACCGCGGCGATGACGTCGTCGCCCGCCGAGTGGACGGGCGCGGCGATCGAGACCAGGCCGATCTCCAGTTCCTCCCGGGTGACGGCGTAGCCGCTGCGCCGGATCCCGGTGAACTGGGCTTCGAGCAGGTCGCGCCTGGTCACGGTGTTGCCGGTGAGGCGTTCCAGGTCCTCGTCGTCGGGCAGCGGCAGCCGGCCGTGCGCGTAGAAGACCTTGCCGGTGGCCATGCAGTGCGGGGGCAGGTCGAGGCCGATCCAGCTCGTCGCGCTCAGCAGGTACTCGCTGTCGACCTGCGCGATGGTGATGACGGCGCCGGCCCGGGGGACGGCGATGGTGACGGTCTCGCCGCTGCTCTCCCGGAGCCGTTCCAGCGTCGGGGTCGCGATGTCGACGAGCGCGTCGGTGATGTCGCCGCGCAGCGCGTACTGCGTGAAGACCGGGCCGGCGCGGAAGGCGCCGTCGCGGTCGCGGCGGACGAGGCGGTGCCGTTCCAGGGCCTGGAGCAGGCGGGACGTGGTGGACTTGGCGAGGCCCGTCTCGGTGACGAGCGCGGTGAAGGTGCGCGGCGCCTCCGCCTCGACGATGAGGCGGATCAGCTCGGCCGCCCGGTCGATCGCCTGGGTGCCGGGCTGCGCCGCGGTGCGTGATTCGCGTGACATAAGTTCCACTATATGGAACCTGTGTTCCATAAATCGAGCGTAAGATTCCGGACGGAACGGCGTCAAGGGGCAAAAAGCCCCGGAAACCCGAGGCACCGCATGTTCGTGAACCGCATGCCGCGCTACGAGATCCTCACTTCCGACGCGATGGACGTCCTCGACACCGGATGGCGCCGCCTGCTCACCGAGGTCGGCGTCCAGTTCGACTCACCGCGCGCCCTCGCGCTGTTCCGCGAGGCGGGCCAGCGCGTGGACGGCGACACCGTCCGCCTCGATCCCGGCTTCGTCCTGGAGCAGGTGGCCAAGGCACCGAGCGAGTTCGGCGTCCGGGCGCGCAACCCCGGCAGATCGGTCCGCATCGGCGGCGACGGGATGGCGTTCGGCGCCGTGTACGGGCCCCCGTTCGTCCGCGAGGGCGAGGTCCGCCGCGACGCGACGATGGACGACTTCCGCCGGCTGGCGATGCTCGCCCAGACCGCGGACGCGCTCGACTCGGCGGGCGGCGTCGTCTGCGAGCCGAACGACGCCCCGCTCGACTCCCGGCACCTCGACATGGTCCGCGCACTCGCCACGCTGACCGACAAGATCTACATGGGCAACGTCGTGTCCGGCGAGAACGCCCGCGACACCCTCGCGATGTCGTCGATCCTGTTCGGCGGCCGGGACGCGATCGAGGCCGACCCCGTCACCATCTCGCTCATCAACTGCAACTCGCCGCTGTGCTGGGACGGCCGGATGCTGGACGCCCTGTTCGAGTACAGCGCCGCGAACCAGCCCGTCGTCCTCACCCCGTTCCTGCTCATGGGCGCGATGTCGCCGGTCACCATCCCGGCCGCGCTCGTCCAGCAGATCGCCGAGGCGCTGTCGGGGATCGCGCTGGCCCAGCTGATCCGGCCGGGCGCGCCGGTGGTCTTCGGGTCGTTCCTGTCCAACATCGACATGCAGTCGGGGTCGCCGTGCTTCGGGACGCCCGAGTCCGGCATGGGGCTGCTGTGCACCGGCCAGATCGCCCGGCACTTCGGGCTGCCGTTCCGGTCCGGCGGCGCGCTCACGTCCGCGCAGCTCCCGGACGCGCAGGCCGCCTACGAAGGCCTCATGACGCTGCTGCCGACGTTCCTCGCCGGGGCCAACTTCGTCATGCACGCCGCCGGCTGGCTGGAGGGCGGCCTCGTCGCGTCCTACGAGAAGTTCGTCATCGACCTGCAGCTCGTCGAGATGCTCCAGCACGAGTTCACCCCCCTGGAGATCGACGAGGCGTCGCTGGCGTTCGGCGCGCACGAGGAGATCGGGCACGGCGGGCACTTCCTCGGCGCCGCGCACACCCTCGAACGGTTCCGGACGTGCTTCTACCGGCCGTTCCTGTCCTCGTCGGAGAACCACGAGCGGTGGCTGAAGAACGGCGCCGCCGACACCGCCGCCCGCGCCGCCGGGATCGCCGCCGGCCGGCTCGCCGCCTACGAGCCGCCGCCCCTGGACGACGGGATCCGCGCCGAACTCGACGACTACGTGACCCGCCGCCGGAGAGAACTCGGAGACTGATGTGACGCAGCCACGCGTCGTCGTCATCGGCGCCGGCATCGTCGGCTGCGCGGTGGCGGACGAGCTGACCCGCCGCGGGACGACCGATGTGACCGTCCTCGACCAGGGGCCGCTGTTCTCCACCGGCGGCTCCACGTCCCACGCCCCCGGCCTGGTCTTCCAGGTCAACCCGAGCAAGACGATGGCGGAGTTCGCGCGGCGCACCGTCGAGAAGTACGAGGCGCTCGGCGCGTTCGACCGGGTCGGCGGCCTGGAACTGGCGACGACGCCCGAGCGGCTGGACGAACTCCACCGGCGCCAGGGCTGGGCCACGTCCTGGGGGATCGAGGCGCGCGTCCTGGAACCGGCCGAGTGCGCCCGCCTGCACCCGCTGGTGGACGCCGGCCGTGTCCTCGGCGGGCTGCACATCCCGTCCGACGGCGTCGCCCGCGCCGTCGACGCGGCGGTCGCGCAGGCGCGGGCGGCGACGGAGCGCGGCGCGGTCTTCCACGGCCACCGCGAAGTGCTCGACCTGCGGATCCAAGGCGGCCGGGTGACGGCCGCCGTCACCGCGGACGGCGACGTCCCCGCCGACATCGTCGTCTGCTGCGCCGGGATCTGGGGGCCGCGGATCGCCGCGATGGCCGGCGTGGACCTGCCGCTGACCCCGCTGGCCCACCAGCTCGCCTGGACCGACCCGCTCCCTCGCCTCGCCGGCGCCGAGCAGGAGGTCGGGCATCCGATCCTGCGGCACCAGTCGGCCGCGCTGTACTTCCGCGAGCGGTTCGACCGGCTCGTCGTCGGGAACTACGGCCACCGGCCGCTGCCCGTCCCGGCGAACGAGCTGGAGAGCACGGCGACGCTCCCGTTCACCGAGGACGACTTCGCCGGCGCCTGGCGGGAGACGCGGTCGCTGCTCCCCGCCGCGGGCGACGCCAAGATCGAGGAGGGCTTCAACGGCCTGTTCTCGTTCACCCCCGACAACCTGCCGCTGCTCGGCCCGGCCCGCGGGGTCGAGGGGCTCTGGATCGCCGAGGCCGTCTGGATCACCCACTCCGCCGGCGTCGGACGGGCCGTCGCCGAATGGCTGACCGGCGAGCGCCCGGTGACCCCGCCTCGCGAATGCGACATCGGACGGTTCGAGGAGCACCAGCGGAGCCCCGAATACGTGCTGGCCCGCGACTGCCAGAACTACCGGGAGGTCTACGACATCCTCCATCCGCTCCAGCCGATGGAGGACCCGCGCCCGCTGCGCGCCAGCCCCTTCCACCGCCGCGAGGAAGAGCTCGGCGCGGTGTTCCTGGAGGGCATGGGGTGGGAACGACCGCAGTGGTACGAGTCGAACGCGCCTCTCCTCGACGGCCGCGAAATCCGCGAGCCCGGTCCGTGGGCGGCGCGGTACTGGTCGCCGATCGCCGGTGCGGAAGCGCAGGTGACGCGGGAGAGGGTCGCGCTGTACGACATGACCTCGCTGAAGCGGATCGAGGTTCGCGGGCCCGGCGCCGAGGCGTTCCTACGGGAGGCGACGACCGGTGCGTTCTCGCGTGGCATCGGCTCCGTCACGTACTGCCTCCTGCTGGACGAGCATGGCCGAGTCCTCAGCGACATCACCGTCGCCTGGCTCGGCGAGGACACGTTCCAAATCGGGGCCAACACCGTCCTGGACGCCGAATGGCTCGCCGACCGGGCGCCACTGGGCGTGGCCGTCCGCGACGTCACCGCCGGCACGTGCTGCATCGGGGTCTGGGGGCCGCGTGCGCGAGACCTCGTCCAGCCCCTCAGCCAGGACGACTTCTCCGCGAAGGGCCTCCGCTACTTCCGGGCCAGGCGAGCCCACATCGGCACCGTCCCGGTCACCGCGTTGCGCGTGTCCTACGTCGGCGAACTCGGCTGGGAGCTGAGCACGACCGCCGACATGGGCCTGAAGCTGTGGGACACCCTCTGGGACGCCGGACGCGAGCACGGCCTCATCGCCGCAGGACGAGGCGCGTTCAACAGCCTGCGCATGGAGAAGGGCTACCGCTCCTACGGCGTGGACATGACGGCCGAACACGACCCGTACGAGGCCGGCTTGGGATTCGCCGTCCGCAAGGAGGACGCCACCCCGGCCGAGCCCGCACGCCGCCTCGTCTGCCTCGTCCTGGACGACGTGGTGATGGGCAAGGAGCCGGTGTACGCCGACGAGCGGCCCGTGGGATACGTGACCAGTGCGGCTTGGGGGTACACCATCGGGCGCGGAATAGCCTACGCGTGGGTGCCGTCCGAACATGCCGAACCGGGCACGGCACTGGAAATCGGCTACTTCGACCGGCGCCTCCCTGCGGTGGTCGCCGAAGAACCGCTCTTCGACCCGGGAATGGAGCGACTGCGTGCCTGACGGGAAGCTGTGGGAGGACCGGGAACCCGGGAACTCCTACGACGTCGTCATCGTCGGCGCGGGCGGGCACGGCCTCGCCACCGCCTACTACCTGGCCCGCGACCACGGCATCACGGACGTCGCCGTCCTCGAACGCGGCTGGCTCGCCGGCGGCAACATGGCCCGCAACACCACGATCATCCGCTCCAACTACCTCTGGGACGAGAGCGCCGCCATCTACGAGCACTCCCTGCGGCTGTGGGAGGGCCTGGAGGACGATCTCGGCCACGACCTGAAGTTCAGCCAGCGGGGCGTCCTCAACCTCGCGCACAACCTGCCCGACGTGCGCGAAGGCGTCCGGCGCGTCAACGCCAACCGGCTGAACGGCGTGGACGCCGAATGGCTGGACCCCGACGACGTCAAGAAGCTCGTCCCGATCCTTAACACGAGCCCGTCGGTGCGGTTCCCCGTCCTCGGCGGGACGTTCCAGCCGCGCGGCGGCATCGCCCGCCACGACCAGGTCGCCTGGGGCCTGGCCAAGGGCGCGGACGAGCGCGGCGTGCACCTGATCCAGAACTGCGAGGTCACCGGGTTCCGCCGCACGCCCGGCGGTGCGGTGACCGGCGTGGAGACCTCGCGCGGGTTCATCGGCGCGGGGAGGGTCGCGCTCTGCGCGGCAGGGCACACCTCCGTCCTCGCCGACATGCTCGGCTTCCGGCTGCCGCTGCAGAGCCATCCGCTGCAGGCGCTGGTGTCGGAACTGCTGGAACAGGTCCTCGACACGGTGGTCATGTCGAACGCCGTCCACGTGTACGTCAGCCAGGCCCACAAGGGCGAACTCGTCATGGGCGCCGGCATCGACGCGTTCAACGGGTACGGGCAGCGCGGCTCGTTCCACGTCATCGAGCAGCAGATCGCGGCGGCCGTCGAACTGTTCCCCGTCTTCGCGCGGGCGCACGTCCTGCGGACCTGGGGCGGCATCGTGGACGTCTCCCCGGACGCCTCGCCCATCATCGGCCCGACGCCCGTGGAGAACGTCTTCGTCAACTGCGGCTGGGGGACGGGCGGGTTCAAGGCCACTCCCGGCGCCGGGCACGTCTACGCCGACACCATCGCCCACGCCCGTCCGCACCCGCTCGCAGAACCGTTCGGGCTCGAACGGTTCACGACCGGCGCCCTCATCGACGAACACGGTGCCGCGGCCGTCGCGCACTAGGGAGGAACCATGCTGCTCATCCCTTGCCCTTGGTGCGGAGACCGCGACGAGGTCGAATTCCACTACGGCGGCCAGGCGCACGTGGCGTACCCGTCCGATCCTGACGCTCTGGACGATGCGGCCTGGGCCGACTACGTGTTCATGCGCGACAACCCGAAAGGCTGGTTCCGCGAGCGGTGGACGCACACCGCAGGGTGCCGCCGCTGGTTCAACGTGGTCCGCCACACGGTCACGTATGAGATCGCCGGTTCGTACCGGCCCGGTGACGTCCCGCCAAAGGTCGCGTCATGACCGGGTCGTTCCGGACGGCGTCGGGCGGCACGCGCATCGACCGTTCACGCACCCTCACCTTCACCTTCGATGGCACGACCTACACCGCGCATCCCGGTGACACGCTGGCGTCCGCGCTCCTTGCCCATGGCGTTCGCGTCGTCGCGCAAGGCCCGTACACGGGACGGCCGCGAGGCGTCTACAGCACGGGCGCCGAGGAGCCCAACGCGTTCGTCCAGGTCGAGTCGGGCCCAGGGGAACCGATGGTGCGCGCCACCCGCCTTGAGGTTCACGACGGTCTGCGCGCCTCGTCCCTGTCCGGGCGCGGGCGTCTGGTGGACGCGCCCGACACCGGCCGCTACGACAAGGTGTACGCGCACTGCGATGTGCTCGTCATCGGCGCCGGGACCGCTGGACGCGCGGCGGCTCTGGCGGCGGTCGCGGCCGGTGCTCGGGTCATCGTCGCCGACGACCGTCCCGGCATCGGGATCGAGGCGTCGGGGGAGCTGACGGTCCTGCCCCGCACGACGGTGACCGGCCATTACGACCACGGGTACTTCGTCGCCGTCGAGCGCCGCACCGACCACCTCGGCGACGCCGCTCCCGCCCGGACGGCGCGGCGGCGGCTCTGGCACGTCCGGGCGCGGCGGGTCGTCCTGGCGACGGGTGCTCTCGAACGCCCCGTCCTCTTCCCGGACAACGACCGGCCGGGGATCATGCTCGCCGGGGCGGCCGCCGCCTACGTCCGGCGATACGGCGTCCTGCCGGGCCGCCGGGCGGTCGTCTTCGGTGCGCACGACGGGGCCTTGCAAGCCGCGCTCGACCTCCTGGACGCGGGCGTGGAGATCGCGTGCGTGACCGACGTCCGGGCGTCGACCGGGCCGCTCGGCGACCGGCTGCGCGAGCGCGGCGTGACCGTCCTGGAAGGGCGGGCCGTCACCGGCACGGAGTCCGGTCCGGACGGCATCCTGACCGACGCCCGGATCGGGGGCGACATCGTGCCCTGCGACCTGCTCGCCGTCTCCGGCGGCTGGAACCCCGACCTGCACCTGTTCACCCAGGCGGGCGGCCGGACGCGATGGTCCGCCGAGCACGCCGCCTTCATCCCCGGCGCGCCGCCGCGCGTGCCCATCGACGTCGTCGGATCGGCGCGCGGCATCCCGGGCGAAGCGGCCGAGCACCTCCCGGAAGGCGCCGACGGCCTGGTCTTCGTCGACCTCCACCGCGACGCCACCCTCGCCGGCGTGCGCGACGCCCTCCAGGCCGGCATGACCTCGAACGAGCACGTCAAGCGGTACACGACCATCGGCACCGGCGCCGACCAGGGCCGCACGTCCGGGGTCCCGGCGTCCGGTGCGCTGGCGCGCCTCCTCGGCCGCGCGCCCGGCGAGATCGGCACCACCACGCAGCGCCCGCCCGTCGAGCCGATCCCGTTCGCCGTCCTCGCGGGCCGCGACCGCGGCGACCTGCTCGCGCCCGCCCGCCGCACCCCCATGCACGGCTGGCACGAGGAGCACGGCGCCCTCTTCGAGGACGTCGGCGAATGGAAGCGCCCCCGGTACTACCCGCGTCCCGGCGAGTCGATGGACGACGCGGTGCTCCGCGAATGCCGGACGGCCCGCGCCCGCGTCGCGGCCCTGGACGCGTCCACCCTCGGCAAGATCGACGTGCAGGGCCCGGACGCCGCCGCGTTCCTCGACCGGATCTACACCGGGCGGATCTCGACGCTCGCGCCCGGACGCTGCCGCTACGGCGTGATGTGCGGCACCGATGGGATGATCTTCGATGACGGGGTGGCGGCGCGGCTGGCCCCCGGCCGGTTCCACCTCACCACCACGTCCGGCAACGCCGCCCGCGTCCTGGACTGGCTGGAGGAGTGGCTCCAGACCGAATGGCCCGAGCTGCGCGTCCGGTGCACCTCGGTCACCGACCAGTGGGCCGTCGTCGCGCTCGCCGGTCCCCGGTCGCGGGACGTCCTGACCGCGCTGGCGCCCGGCCTCGACGTCGCCGCGTTCCCGTTCATGGCGACGCGCGAGGCGGAGGTCGCGGGCCTCCCGGCGCGGGTCTTCCGGATCAGCTACAGCGGGGAGCTCGCCTACGAGATCAACGTCCCGTCCTGGCACGGCCTCGCGCTCTGGGAGGCGGTCATGGCGGCCGGGGAACCGCACGGCATCGCGCCCTACGGGACCGAGACCATGCACGTCCTGCGCGCCGAGAAGGGCTACATCGTCGCGGGCCAGGACACCGACGGCACCGTCACCCCGCACGACGCGGGCCTCGGCTGGGCCGTCAAGGCCGCCGGAGGCTGGGTCGGGCACCGCTCGCTGCACCGCCCCGACACAGCCCGCGCCGACCGCAAGCGCCTCGTCGGCCTGCGCCCGCGGGACCCCGCCGTCGTCCTGGCCGAGGGCGCCCAGCTGGTCGCCGAGCCCCCGCCGGCCGAGATCACCCACCCGGTCCCGATGCTCGGCCACGTCACCTCGTCCTACCGGGGCACGGTCGGCTCGTTCGCGCTCGCCCTCCTCAAGGGCGGGGACGAGCGGGAGGGCGAGACCCTCTACGCGGTCGACTCCGGACGCGCCGACGCGGTCACCGTGACCAGTCCCGTCCACTACGACAGGGAAGGAGCACGCCGTGACGGCGATGGCTGAGGGATCGGCGCCGCGCAGCGCCGTCGCCCATCTCGCACCCGACCTGCCCGACCGTCCCGGCGGCGCGGTCCGGCTCCGCGAGGTCGCGTTCCCCGCCCAGGTCGAGCTGCGCCTGGACGACGAGGACGCCACCGCGTTCGGCCCCCGCGCCGGGCAGTTCCTGTGCTGCGGCATGCCGGCCCCCGGGCACGCCGCCGGGGCGGGCGACCCGTACGTCCTGTGGCTCGGCCCCGGCTGGTACCTCGCCGTCGACCGGCCCGGGAGCGCGTACGGCCTCCTCGCCGGCCTCCGCGACGCGCTCGGCGCGGACTGCGGCGGAATGTGCGGCTCGGCGGTGGACGTGTCGGCCGCACGGACGGTCCTCGAACTGTCGGGCCCAAGCGCGCGCGCAGTGCTGGCCCACGGCTGCCTGCTCGACCTCCATCCGAGGACGTTCGGGCCAGGGCGCTGCGCGCAGACCGTCCTGGCGCAGGCTCAGGTGGTCCTGCACCAGACGGGCGCGGCCGACTACCGGCTCCTCGTGCGGACGTCCTACGCCGACCATCTCGTCCGCTGGCTCCTGGACGCGATGACCGAGTACGTCTGATCCAGCCCGCCTGATCGAGCACGCCTGATCGAACACGGGCGGCGGCTACGGGCGGGTCGATGCGGGCCGCTCGGTGCGGTCCCACCAAGATGGAGCCATGGGAGACAACGTGACGCCCCGGGCCGCCGGGGACCGGGGGATCGGACGGCGCGCGGTGCTGTACGGCGGGGCCGGCGCCGTCGGTGCCGCCGCGCTCGCCGGGTGCGGCGGCGACAGCGAGCCGACGTCGGCCGCGGACCTGAAGGGCAAGGAGATCGCGAAGGCCGCCGACGTCCCGGTCGGCGGCGGCAAGGTGTTCGGGGACCAGAAGGTCGTGGTGACGCAGTCGAGCCAGGGCGCCTTCAAGGCGTTCACGGCGGTGTGCACCCACCAGGGCTGCACGGTGGGCAGCGTCACGAACGGTCTGATCAAGTGCCCCTGCCACGGCAGCGAGTTCAAGATCGCGGACGGGTCGGTGGCGCACGGCCCCGCGAAGGAGCCGCTGACCGAGTACCCGGTGCAGGTGAAGGGCGACGGCATCGTCGTCACCTGATCATCACTTCCGGCGCATTGGTTTCGGTTTGAACCAACTCGCTCGCGCATCCGTGCTTCCTGGTGACGGACCGGAATCAAGACATGTCACCGGAGGGGCGAACATGCCACAGAAGTCCGATACGCAGGCGGACGGGACGGAGCAGCAGCCGGGGGAGACACCGGCCGCGGGCGGCACCCGGAGAGGGCTGCTCATCGGCGCCGGGCTCGCGGGCGTGGCCGGCCTGGCAGCCGCGTGCGGCGGGTCCGGCGACGACGACGCGGGCGGCTCCGGCGGGTCCGGCGGGTCCGGCGGGGACTCGGGCGGCGGCGCGGGCGGTGCGCTGGCGGCGGCCAGCGAGATCCCGGTCGGCGGCGGCAAGGTCTTCGAGGACGCCAAGGTCGTCGTCTGCCAGCCGCAGGAGGGCGAGTTCAAGGCGTTCTCCGCCACCTGCACCCACAAGGGCTGCAGCGTCGGGTCGGTGTCCGGCGGCACGATCAACTGCCCGTGCCACGGCAGCAAGTTCAAGATCGCCGACGGGTCGGTGGCGAGCCCGCCCGCCGACAAGCCCCTGGAGGAGAAGAAGGTCACCGTCCAGGGCGGGAAGATCATGCTCGCCTGAGCGACTTCGCGGGCGCCGGGCCGTCCCTGCGCGGGACGGCCCGTGCCCCGTCCGCGTGCCGCCCCTCCGCCACGCCGTCCACCGGGGCGCCGTTCGCGGGCGTCTCGCCGTCCGGCGAGGGCGCGGCGTCGTCCGCCACGGGGTCGGAGTCGACGCGGAACCGGGGGAGCGCCTCCGGATGCCGGTCCCGGATGTGGGCGACCAGGTGCTCCCGGACGTCGCAGCGCAGGTCCCAGGTGCTCGCCGAGTCGGCGGCGCTCATCAGCGCGCGGAGCTTGACGACGCCGTTCGGCAGGACGTCCACCACCTGCAGCATCCACTCCCGCCGGTCCCACAGCGGGTTCTCCCTCAGCGCCGCGTACAGCTCGGCGCGCAGCTCCTCGACCGGCACCGTCCAGTCCACGTGCAGCTCCACCGAGCCGAGCAGCCGGCTGGAGTGCCGGGTCCAGTTCTCGAACGGCTGCTCGGTGAAGTGCGACACCGGGAAGATCATCCGCCGGTCGTCCCAGAGCTGCAGCACCACGTACGACAGCGTCAGCTCCTCGACCCGGCCCCAGGTGCCCTGCGTGACGACGACGTCGTCCAGCCGCAGCGCGTCGCTGAACGCCAGCTGCAGCCCGGCGAGCAGGTTGCCGAGCGCCGGCCGCGCCGCGATGCCGACGACCAGCCCGGCGACGCCCGCCGAGGCCAGCACCCCGGCGCCGACCGCCCGGACGGCCGGGAAGGTGAACAGCGCGGCGCCCACCGCGAGGACCACGATGATCACCGCGGCGATGCGGCGGAGCAGCAGCATCTGCGTCCGGGCGCGCCTCGCCCGCCGGTTGCGCTCGCCCTCGATGCGCATCAGCCGGGCCAGCGGCGGGTCGCTCAGCGCGTAGCCGATCCGGAGCACCAGCCAGGTGGTCGCGCCGATCACCGCGATCCGCAGCGCGTGCCGGACCGCGCCCTCCGCGCCGTCGCCGATCAGCTGGTACGGCATCGCGGCGTTGGAACCGGTCACCGCCGCGAACGCGAACGCCGGCGCCGCGCAGCGCCGGGCGACGCGCCCGGCGCCCGGCCAGCGCGCCGACAGCCGGCCCGCGAGCAGCCGCCGGCCTCCCTCGACGATGATCGCGGACGCCGCGACGACGGCCGCGAGGACGGTCCATGCCCAGAACGCGGACACGTGCGCAACGACCCCCTTCCGGTTCTGCCGAGCGGGTGCCCGACCGGTGGTCACCAGGCGCTCGACCTGCGTCCGACCTTCCCTTTCCCGTCACTTTGCGGTCATCCGGGCGCGGCGGGGAGATCTATGTCACCCCGCGCCGCATCGGACCGGGGCGGGACGCGCGGGCGCACGGCGTGTCGGTACCGCCCACTAGGCTTCTGAGCGTGGCAGATCCGGCGACCTACCGACCCGCACCGGGCTCCATCCCGGAGTCCCCCGGGGTGTACCGATTCCGCGACGAGCACGGCCGGGTCATCTACGTGGGCAAGGCGAAGAGCCTCCGCTCGCGGCTCAACTCCTACTTCGCCGACTTCTCCTCGCTGCACCCCCGCACCCAGACGATGGTGCAGACCGCCTCGCGCGTCGACTGGACGGTCGTCGGCACCGAGGTCGAGGCCCTCCAGCTCGAATACTCCTGGATCAAGGAGTTCGACCCCCGGTTCAACGTCCGCTACCGGGACGACAAGTCGTATCCGTATCTCGCCGTCACCCTGAACGAGGAGTTCCCGAGGGTGATGGTGATGCGGGGTGCCAAACGCAAGGGCGTGCGCTACTTCGGGCCGTACTCCCACGCGTGGGCGATCCGGGAGACGGTCGACCAGCTCCTGCGCGTCTTCCCCGTTCGGACGTGCAGCGCAGGCGTGTTCAAGCGGCAGCACCAGCTCGACCGCCCCTGCCTGCTCGGCTACATCGGCAAGTGCTCCGCGCCCTGCGTCGGCCGCGTCTCCACCGAGGAGCACCGCCTCCTCGCCGAGGACTTCTGCGACTTCATGGCGGGCAACACCTCCCGCTTCATCAAGCGCCTCGAACGCGACATGCGCGAGGCCGCCGCGTCCCAGGAGTACGAGCGCGCCGCCCGGCTCCGCGACGACATCCGCGCCCTGGAGCGCGCCCTGGAGAAGCAGGCCGTCGTCCTGCCCGACCGCACCGACTGCGACATGGTCGCCTTCGCCGAGGACGAGCTGGAGGCCGCCGTCCAGGTGTTCTACGTGCGCGGCGGCCGCATCCGCGGGCAGCGCGGCTGGGTCGTCGACAAGGTCGAGGACGTCACCACCGCCGACCTCGTCGAGCACTTCCTCATCCAGGTCTACGGCGAGATCGAGTCGGTGCCCCGCGAGGTCTTCGTCCCGGCCCTGCCGCCGGAGGAGGCCGCGATGACCGAACTGCTGTCGGAGCAGCGCGGCGGGCCCGTCCGGCTGCGCGTCCCGCAGCGCGGCGACAAGAAGACCCTGCTGGAGACGGTCGCGCGCAACGCCCACGAGGCGCTCAAGCAGCACAAGACGCGCCGCGCATCCGACCTCACCACCCGCAGCCGCGCCCTCCAGGAGCTCCAGGACGCCCTGGAGCTCGACGACGCGCCCCTGCGCGTCGAGTGCTACGACGTGTCCAACCTGCAGGGCACCAACGTGGTCGCCTCCATGGTCGTGTTCGAGGACGGCCTGGCCCGCAAGAGCGAGTACCGCCGGTTCACGATCAAGGCCGTGGAGGGTCAGGACGACGTCCGCTCCATCCACGAGGTCATCACCCGCCGGTTCCGCCGCTACCTCGCCGAAAGCGAGAAGATGGGCGAGCTCGACTCGCTTGGAGATCCGGAGGAAGACGGCGCGCACCAGCCGATCGACCCGGAGACCGGACGGCCGCGCAAGTTCGCCTACCCGCCCAACCTGGTGATCGTCGACGGCGGCGCGCCGCAGGTCGCCGCCGCGCAGCGCGCCCTCGACGAGCTGGGCGTCGACGACATCGCCGTCTGCGGCATCGCCAAGCGGCTGGAGGAGATCTGGCTCCCCGGCGAGGACGACCCGGTCATCCTGCCGCGCAACAGCGAGGGCATGTTCCTCGTCCAGCGGGTCCGCGACGAGGCCCACCGGTTCGCCATCACCTTCCACCGGCAGCGGCGATCCAAGTCCATGACGGTGAGCGAACTCGATAACGTTCCGGGTCTGGGCCCGGCGCGGCGCGCGGCGCTGCTGAAACACTTCGGCTCGCTGAAGCGGCTGAAGGACGCGACGCCCGAGCAGGTCGCCGAGGTCCCGGGGATCGGCGCGCGCAGCGCCGAGGGCATCGTCGCGGCACTGCACGGCGGCAAGGTCCCCCCGGGGGGCGGGACCGGCACCGGGCGGCACGCGGCCGGCGGGGAGAGCACGGTCGACGGCGAGCACAGGGTCGACGGGGAGCACAGGGGGAGACGGGCATGACCAGCGAGACGAAGATCCCGGACATCGTGATAGTCACCGGCATGTCCGGGGCGGGCCGCAGCACCGCCGCCAAGTCCCTGGAGGACCTCGACTGGTTCGTGGTCGACAACCTGCCGCCCGGGCTGCTCGCCACCATGGCCGACCTCGGCGGCCGGGTGAAGAACGCCGTGCCGCGCATCGCCGTGGTCGTGGACGTCCGCAGCCGCGGGTTCACCGAGGACCTGCACTCCTCGATCGCCGAACTGGAGGCGCGCGGCGTCCACCCGCGCGTGGTGTTCCTGGAGGCCGGCGACGCCGACCTGGTGCGCCGCTTCGAGAGCGTCCGCCGCCCCCACCCGCTGCAGGGCGACGGGCGCCTGGTGGACGGCATCGCCCGCGAGCGCGAACTCGTCCGCGAGGTCCGCGCCGAGGCCGACCTCGTCATCGACACCAGCGGCCTCAACGTGCACGAGCTGCGCAACAAGATCATCGGGTTCTTCGGCAACGACACCGGCGAGTCCAGCCTGCGCGCCACCGTCGTGTCGTTCGGCTACAAGTACGGGCTGCCCGTCGACGCCGACCTCGTCGTCGACTGCCGGTTCCTGCCGAACCCGCACTGGGTGCCGGAGCTGCGGCCGAAGACGGGCCGCGACGCCGCCGTCCGCGACTACGTCCTCGGGCAGCGCGGCGCCAAGGAGTTCCTGGACGCCTACGCCGAGGTCCTCCGCCTTCTCTCCGACGGCTACGAGCGCGAGGGCAAGCACTACGTGACCCTCGCCGTGGGATGCACCGGTGGAAAACACCGTAGTGTGGCCATGGCGGAACAGATCGCCGCCCGGCTGCGGGACGAGGGCATCGAGGTGCAGGTCGCCCATCGTGACCTCGGCCGCGAGTGACAGCCCGGCACGGGGCGCGGACAAGGAGAGACACGGCACGGTGAAGCCCCCTGGCCCGAAGGCGGGTCCGAAGGTCGTCGCGCTCGGCGGGGGCCACGGCCTCTACGCCTCGCTGTCCGCGCTGCGCCGGGTCACCGACCGGCTGACCGCCGTCGTCACCGTCGCCGACGACGGCGGCTCCAGCGGCCGGCTCCGCCGCGAACTCGGCGTGCTGCCGCCCGGCGACCTCCGGATGGCGCTCGCCGCCCTCTGCGGCGACGACGAATGGGGCCAGACCTGGCGGGACGTCGTCCAGCACCGCTTCCGCAGCGAGGGCGACCTGCAAGACCACGCCGTCGGCAACCTCCTCATCGTCGCGCTGTGGGAACTGCTCGGCGGCACCTCCGCGCCCGGCTCCACCGTCGCCGGGCTCGACTGGGTCGGCCGGCTGCTCGGTGCGCACGGCCGCGTCCTGCCGATGGCGGCCGTCCCGATGGACATCGTCGCCGAGGTGCGCGGCGCCGACCCGGCCCGCCCCGACGAGATCACCCACGTCAAGGGGCAGGCCGCCTGCGCGAAGACGCCCGGCGCCGTCCTCGGGGTGTCGCTCGTGCCCGCCGACCCGCCCGCCTGCCCCGAGGCCCTCGCCGCCGTTGACGAGGCCGACTGGATCGTGTTCGGCCCCGGCTCCTGGTTCACCAGCGTCCTGCCGCACCTCAAGGTCCCCGCGCTGGCCCGCGCCCTCACCACCTCCCGCGCCCGCCGCGTCGTCGCGCTCAACCTCGCGCCGCAGCCCGGCGAGACCGACGACTTCTCGCCGCAGCGGCACCTGGAGGTCCTGCAGGCGCACGCACCGGACCTGAGCGTGGACGTCGTCCTCGCCGACCGCGCGGTGGTGGACGACCCGGCGGCGCTCGACAAGGCCGTCCAGGACCTCGGCGGACGCCTCGTCCTCGCCGGCGTCGCCGCCGCCGACGGATCGCCGCGTCATGAACCCGCCCGTCTGGCCCAAGCCTTCGTACAGATATTCGCTGAGTGACGACCGGCGCGGCCGTCATCGGCCAGACTGCTGGAAGTCCGATAGGGGGAGGGTTCATCAGATGGCGATGACCGGTCTGGTCAAGGACGAGCTGAGCAGGCTCACGATACTGAAACCGTGCTGCCGCAAAGCCGAGGTCTCGACGCTGCTGCGCTTCGCGGGAGGCCTGCACCTGGTCAGCGGGCGCATCGTGATCGAGGCCGAGATCGACACCGGCGTGGCCGCCCGGCGCCTGATCAAGGACATCTCCGAGGTGTTCGGGCACACCTCCGAGGTCGTCGTGCTCGCGGCCAGCGGCCTGCGCAAGGGCAACCGCTACGTCGTCCGCGTCTTCCGGGAGGGCGAGTCGCTCGCCCGGCAGACCGGCCTCGTCGACAACAACGGCCGGCCCGTCCGCGGCCTCCCCCGGCATGTGGTCGCGGGGGCGGCCTGTGACGCCGAGTCCGCCTGGCGCGGCGCGTTCCTCGCGCACGGCTCGCTCACCGAACCCGGCCGCTCCATGTCCCTCGAAGTGACCTGCCCCGGCCCCGAGGCCGCGCTCGCCCTCGTCGGCGCCGCCCGCCGCCTCAAGATCCACGCCAAGGCCCGCGAGGTCCGCGGCGTCGACCGCGTCGTCGTCCGCGACGGCGACGCGATCAGCGCCCTGCTCACCCGGCTCGGCGCGCACGACAGCGTCCTCGCCTGGGAAGAGCGCCGGATGCGCCGCGAAGTCCGCGCCACCGCCAACCGGCTCGCCAACTTCGACGACGCCAACCTCCGCCGCTCCGCCCGCGCCGCCGTCGCCGCCGGCGCCCGCGTCGCCCGCGCCCTGGAGATCCTCGGCGACGACGCCCCCGAGCACCTCGTCAGCGCCGGCCGCCTCCGCCTGGAGCACAAGCAGGCGTCCCTGGAGGAACTCGGCCAGCTCGCCGACCCGGCCCTCACCAAGGACGCCATCGCCGGCCGCATCCGCCGCCTCCTCGCCATGGCCGACAAACGCGCCGGCGACCAGGGCATCCCCGGCACCGACGCCAACCTGACGGCCGACATGCTGGCGCCGTAGTTTACTGGGGGGGCGACCCCCCAAACCCCCCGTTGCGACGCAGGCGATCCTCACGCCGCCGTTTCGGTCTCTGTGCCTCTTGCGCCTTGTGCGGCGTCGCTCCGGTCGCCTGCGTCGTCGGGCATGCCCGCTCCGCTCGCTGCGCTCGCTCCGCGTGCCTGCCCGTGACCGCCGCCTGAGGTCCAGACCCAAGAGGGCTCGGCGTGGGCTAGTCGCCTCTTAGGATTCGGGGGATCAGGTCTTCGCGTAGTTGGCCGTAGCCGGTTTCGGCCCAGACGCTTTGGGTCGGGTCGGCCTCGTAGTAGGGGACTTCGCGGCCGTCGCGGTGGTCGGTGAGGACGTCGGGGGTCTGCTTGTCGCGGGCCGCGCGGGCGCAGGGGCGGCACGTCTGGACGCGGAGGCGCTTGCGGGAGCCCAGGGGGCGCCAGTCGAGCTTGTTCGTCGCGTCGCCGTGCAGGGGGTTGAAGAAGCAGAGGGGGACCGGCGGGATCTCCGGCTTGCCGTCCGCAACGGCCTGCGCGGAGGCGAGGGCGTCCCGGCCCTGGTCGAGGACGACGAGGACGCCGGCCAGGTCGGGGGCGCCCCGGGCCGCGTCGAGGGTCTTGCCGGCGGCCTGGTAGGCGTCCAGGGCGCGGGCCATCAGCGTGCGGGTGCGCTCGCCGGTGGTGGGGACGGAGGTCTCGTCCAGCAGCTCGCCGAACGCGATGACCTCGCGGGACGCCTGCTCGCGGAGCTGGTCCTCGGTGGCGCGGCTCGCCGTGGCGAACACCGTGCGGGGCATCAGCAGGCCGTGGCCCTCGCGGCGGACGGACGCCATCCGGCGCCGCCGCCAGAGGAGGAACCCGGCTGCGCCCACGACGGCCACGCCCGCCGCGCCCGCGCCGAGGGCCCAGGCCAGGCCGCCGTCGTCCTGCTCTGAGCCGTTGGCTTTCGGGGTGCCGTCGGGTGAGGTGGTCTTGCGCGCGTTGACCCGCTCGCTGAGTTCGTCGGAGAGGCGGTCGTACTCCTGCTCGGCGGTGCCCGAGATGAGCAGGTCGGCGACGCGGGAGAGCTTGGCCGCCAGCGGCGCCTCGCGCAGGGTGCGGTCGATGTTGACCGCCCCGGCGGCGTCGAGGGCGTGGTGGTCACCGCCCCATTCGCGTCCGGACAGGCCGTCGGTGTCGTCGTCGAAGGTGATGAAGATGCCGTCGCGGCCCAGCCGGTCGTGGACGACGGTGGCGAGCTGCTCGGCGTCCGTCCAGGTGCCGCCCTTGACCAGCGGGACCAGGACGATGAAGACGGGCGCGGGCGCCTTTTTCAGCTTGCCGAGGAGCCGCCGCCGCTCCGCCGCCGGAAGCGCGGACGCCAGCGACGAGTCGACGTAGAGGGGGGAGCGGCGGAGGGCGGCGGCCAGCCGTTCGCCGGGCGACGGTTCATTCAACACCGCGTCATTCAACACCGAGATACCTCATCACACGGGGGAGGAAGTCCTTGCCGCGGCCGCCCCACGCCGTGTCGCGCCACACGCCGGGGACGAGGGTGTGCGGGCGGTCGCCGTCCGGGGTGCGGACCTTGAGGAGGTGCCCCTCGGTGAGCCCGTTGCGCTTCTGGGAGAGGCGGCAGGCCTCGCAGAGGGGACACTGCTTCGGCAGGTCGTGCTCGGCCAGCTTCGGGACGCGTCGGCTCACGACCGACTCGCCGTGCAGCGGGTTGACCAGGCAGGGCGCGGGCGGCGCCGCGAGGTTCCGGGTGATCGCGATGCGGCCCTGGCGGGCCAGGACGATCGCGCCGACCAGGTCGGTCGCCTTGTCCTCGTCCTGCTTGGCGTCGTCGTAGAGGATCTGGGCGGCGTCGTAGGCGGAGACGGCGTAGTCGCGTCCCTGCTCCGCCTCCGCCGTGGCGAGGAGGGGCCGGAGCCGCTCCAGCTCCTTCGCGGCGTGGCGGCGCAGCCAGCGCATGCTCGGCTTGGTGGGCGCCCAGCGGTGCACCTCGGCCTTCGGCTTCCCCCTCGCCTTCTCGCCGCGCCGCCCGCGCCCGAGGAGGGCGAGGACGCCGATGCCCAGCCAGTACAGGACGAGGGCCCCGACCGGCCCGGCGAGGAGGAGACCGGTCAGGAGCGGCGCCTGGATCTCCGGATCGGCCGGGGTCTGCTTGGTCTCCTCGCCGAACGGGTCGGGGGAGGAGTACAGGGTCGGGGTCTCCGGCGACGCCGATGGCGCGGCGGCGTAGCCTTCCAGCCGCTGGACGACCCGGTCGGCGAGCCCAGTGAAGGGATGCTCCGGGTCGGCGGGCCGGCTGCTGCCCGGAAGGTCGTCTTCCAGGGTGGAGTAGGGGAGGCGGCGGGGCACGTCGAACGCCTCGGACTCCATCTGGCCGCGCGAGTTGACCATGAGGTAGAGCCCGTCCCGGCCGGAGCGGTCGTGCAGCATGAACAGGAACGCGTCGTCCTGGCCCTGCGACTCCGAGTCGTTCGGGTTCGGGATCACCACGACGTACGCCGGTGTGCCGATCCGCTTCGCGGTCCCGGCGAGGGCGGCGCGGAGGCGGCCCCGGTCCGGCTCGCCGAGAGCCTGCCCCACGTCCGGGTCGACGAACAGCGGGTCCTTGGCGAGCGCGGCGGTGATCCGGTCGATCCGGTGGTAGGCGTACGGTGGCGGATCGGCCGCGGCGGACCCCGGCCATGCGGTGAGCGCGGCGAGGACCAGGGCCGCGAGCAGCGCCGGGGCGCGGAGCCGTCTCATCGGCGCCCCTTTTGCTTCGATAGCCGCTGTTTCCGCTTCGCCTGCACCTTCTTGGTGCGTGCCTTCACGGTCGGTTTCCGCCGGGGCTTTGGACTGCGGACGCGGCGCCAGATCAGCAGGCCGAGGATCGTGCCGCCGCTGAGCACGGCGCCGCCGCCGAACAGGCCCCACTCGATGTGGGCGGCGCGCCGGTCCGCCGCGTCGTCGGCGTCCAGCGCCTCGCGGAGCTTCGACTTGGGCTCCGGATGGGGATGGTCGCGGCGCTCGCGGGCGTGCCCGGACAGGGCGATCTCCACGAACCGCTCGATCATCTCGGGCGCGGTCGCGTCGTAGGGCAGCTCGAAGTCCGCGGCCGACCAGGCGTCGTCCACCGGGAGCCGCCGGGACCCGCCGAACTGCCGCGCCTCCCCGTGGCCGCCGGACGGGTCGACCACGAGGTAGACGCCGTCCTTGCGCAGCCGGTCGCGGAGCAGCGGCACGAGCGAGTCGGCGGGGTTCTCCTGCCCGATGCCCACGGTGGGCGTCACCGCAACGTACGCGGGGACGCCGAGCCGCGCGATGGACGCCTTGATCCGCGCGGCGGCGTCCGGGGGCAGCGACCGCGGGGCGTGATCCGTGACGTACACGGGATCGCGGGCGAGCGCGGCGGCGATGTGGTCGGCCCGGCTCACCGGTTCGACGCGCTCCATGGGCGTCGCCGAGGCGGCAGGGCAGCCCAGCACCATGAACCCCGCAAGCCCCACCAACAGGACGAACCGCCCGCGCCACATGGACCGCGAGTGTAGTGATGATCGTCCGGTGCCGTGGAAGGGGCCGGGCGCGGGCAATCCCCCGGCCGGGGGAACGCGGGCTCACCCGGGATTTCCCACGAAACCGGTGTCCGGCTACTCGTGGGTCATTGGATAGGGTCGGGAGGTGGGGGAGAACCCCGGATCCGACCGTAGTTAACAGTCCGGCCGAGGCCGGGCGATACGACGTACGAGGAGAGCCGTTCCGTGACCATCCGAGTAGGCATCAACGGGTTCGGCCGGATCGGCCGCAACTTCTACCGTGCGGTGAAGGCGTCCGGGGCCGACATCGACGTCGTTGCGGTCAACGATCTGACGGACAACGCCACCCTCGCCCAGTTGCTGAAGTACGACAGCATCCTCGGCCGTTTCCCCGAGGACGTGCGCGCCACCGCGGACGAGATTGTCGTGGGTGGCAAGGCGATCAAGGCGTTCGAGGAGCGCGACCCCGCCAACCTCAAGTGGAGCGACGTCGGCGCCGACATCGTCGTGGAGTCGACCGGCTTCTTCACCGACGCGACCAAGGCCAAGGTGCACGCCGACAACGGCGCCAAGAAGGTGATCATTTCCGCGCCGGCCAAGAACGAGGACGTCACCGTCGTCCTCGGCGTCAACGACGGCGAGTACGACCCGGCCGCGCACACGGTCATCTCCAACGCATCCTGCACCACCAACTGCCTGGCCCCGCTGGCGAAGGTCCTCAACGACGCCTTCGGCATCGAGAACGGCCTGATGACGACGATCCACGCCTACACGCAGGACCAGAACCTGCAGGACGCCCCGCACAAGGACCTGCGCCGCGCCCGCGCCGCCGCGCTGAACGTCGTGCCGGCGTCCTCCGGCGCGGCCAAGGCCATCGGCCTGGTGCTGCCGGAGCTGAACGGCAAGCTGACCGGTTACGCGCTGCGCGTGCCGGTGCCGACCGGCTCGGCCACCGACCTCACCGCCACGCTGTCCCGCGAGGTCACTGCCGAGGAGGTCAACGAGGCGTTCAGGGCCGCCGCCGAGAGCGGCCCGCTGAAGGGCTACCTCAGCTACACCGAGGACCCGATCGTCTCCAGCGACATCGTCACCGACCCGGCGTCCTGCATCTTCGACTCCGGGCTGACCCTCGCCCTGGGCAAGCAGGTCAAGGTCATCGGCTGGTACGACAACGAGTGGGGCTACTCCAACCGGCTCGTCGACCTCGTCAAGCTCGTCGGCTCGCAGCTCTGACCGAAGCCCGCCACCGCCGTGGCCGTGCGTGACGCGCGGCCACGGCGCGGCCGTGTACGGGGAAGGACATCGCATCCCGATGCGCACCATTGACGATCTCGACGTGGCCGGACGGCGCGTCCTCGTCCGGGCCGACCTGAACGTCCCGCTGCAGGACTCAGGCGCCCTGCCGGGGGGTGTGGGGGGTCGCCCCCCCACAATGATGGGGATCACCGACGACGGGCGGATCCGGGCCAGCCTGCCGACGATCGAGGCGCTCCGCGCCCGCGGCGCCAAGGTCATCGTCTGCGCCCACCTCGGCCGCCCCAAGGGGGAGGTCAAGCCCGAGTTCTCGCTGGCGCCGGTCGCCGCGCGGCTGGGCGAGCTGCTGGGCACGGAGGTGGCGTTCGCGGGCGACGTCGTCGGCGACTCCGCCCGCGCCGCGGCGGAGGGACTGGCCGACGGCGGCGTGGCGCTGCTGGAGAACCTGCGCTTCGAGCCGGGCGAGACCAGCAAGGACGACGCCGAGCGCGGTGCGCTGGCCGACGAGTTGGCCGCCCTCGCCGACCTCTACGTCGGGGACGGTTTCGGCGCCGTGCACCGCAAGCACGCCTCCGTCTACGACGTCCCGAAGCGGCTGCCGCACGCCGCCGGCGGGCTGATCGCCGCCGAGGTCGAGGTGCTCAAGCGGCTCACCGAGGACGTCGAGCGCCCCTACGCGGTCGCCCTCGGCGGCTCCAAGGTGTCCGACAAGCTCGGGGTGATCGACAACCTGCTCGGCAGGGCCGACCGCATCCTGATCGGCGGCGGCATGGTGTTCACCTTCCTCAAGGCCCAGGGCCACGAGGTCGGCAAGAGCCTCCTCGAAGAGGACCAGCTCGGCACCGTCCGCGACTACCTGCGGCGGGCGCAGGAGTCGGGCGTGGAGTTCGTGCTGCCCGTCGACATCGTCGCGGCCACCGCCTTCGCGGCCGACGCCGACCACACCGTGGTCGCCGCGGACGCGATCCCGGCCGACCGGCTCGGCCTGGACATCGGCCCCGAGTCCGGCAAGCTCTTCGCCGCGCGGCTCGCCGACGCCCGGACGGTGTTCTGGAACGGCCCCATGGGCGTGTTCGAGATGGAGCCGTACTCGCACGGCACCCGCGCCGTCGCGCAGGGCCTCCTCGACTCCGGCGCGTTCACCGTGGTCGGCGGCGGCGACTCGGCCGCGGCCGTCCGGCAGCTCGGCTTCGACGAGGCCGCCTTCTCCCACATCTCGACCGGCGGCGGCGCCAGCCTCGAATACCTCGAAGGCAAGACGCTGCCCGGCCTGCAGGCTCTGGAGGACTGACCGATGGCCCCCGCGACCCCGTCCGGCAAGCAGAGCGGCCGCAAGCCGCTGATGGCCGGCAACTGGAAGATGAACAACACCCACTTCGAGGCGATCTCACTCGTCCAGAAGATGGCGTTCGCGCTGAAGGACGCCGACTACGCCGCCGTCGACGTAGCCGTGCTCCCGCCGTTCACCGCGATCCGGTCGGTGGAAAGCCTGATCAAGGCCGACAAGTACGGGATCCAGTTCGGTGCGCAGGACGTCTCCCAGCACGCCTCCGGCGCCTACACCGGCGAGATCTCCGCGGCGATGCTGGCCAAGCTCGGCTGCACCTACGCCGTGGTCGGGCACTCCGAGCGCCGCCAGTACCACGCGGAGGACGACGCGCTCGTCAACGCCAAGGCCAAGGCCGCGCTCGCCGCCGACATCACCCCGATCCTCTGCATCGGCGAGGGCCTGGAGGTCCGCAAGGCCGCCGGGCACGTGCAGCACTGCATCACGCAGCTGGACGGCGGGCTGGAGAAGATCACGGCCGAGCAGGTCCGGCGGACCGTGATCGCCTACGAGCCCGTCTGGGCGATCGGCACCGGCGAGGTCGCCACCCCGCAGGACGCGCAGGAGGTCTGCGCCGCCATCCGGACGCGGCTCGCCGAGCTGTACGACGGCGGAGTGGCCGACGAGGTGCGTATCCTGTATGGCGGTTCGGTCAAGGGCGGCAACATCGCCGGGATCATGGCGCAGGACGATGTGGACGGCGCCTTGGTCGGTGGTGCCAGCCTGGACCCGGGAGAGTTCGTCAAAATCTGCCGGTACCGGGATCTGCTCGTCTGATCAAAACTGATCAATTCTGCTTGAACTGGGGGTTCTTGCCGAACCAGCGGGGACTTCGTCGTACCCTTCGTAGCTGACGGGTAAACGCACGGCCCGACCCTCCGTCCTGAACCACAGACCTGGAACTACAGACAAGGCGCTGAAGAAACGTGATCATCGCATCTTCCATCGTGCTCATCATCACGAGCCTGCTGATGGTGGTCCTCGTCCTGATGCACAAGGGCAAGGGCGGCGGACTGTCCGACATGTTCGGCGGCGGCGTGTCGTCGTCCCTGGGCGGGTCGTCGGTGGTCGAGCGCAACCTGGACCGGCTGACCGTCGGGGTCGGGGTGGTCTGGTTCGCCTCGATCGTCGTGCTCGGGCTGCTGTTCAAGCACAAGGGCGTCGGCTGAGCCGCCCGTTCAACACATGCGAGCGCCGCGCCGTCCTCGGAGGTCACGGGCGGCGGCGGAACACCAAGCGAGGAGTATTCCGTGGGTAGTGGCAACGCGATTCGGGGCAGCCGCGTCGGGGCCGGTCCGATGGGGGAGGCGGAGCGCGGCGACGCCGCTCCCCGTGTCTGGGTGACCTTCTACTGCGCCAACCGGCATGAGACCCGCCCCAGCTTCGCGACGGACGTCGCGGTACCCGACACGTGGGACTGCCCGCGCTGCGGGTTCCCCGCCGGGCAGGATTCGGAGAACCCGCCGGCCCCGCCGAAGACGGAGCCTTACAAGACGCACCTCGCGTACGTGAAGGAGCGGCGCAGCGACGAGGACGGTGAGGCCATCCTGGAGGAGGCGCTCGCCAAGCTTCGCAAGAAGCGCGCCGCCGTCAAGCGGGCCATGGAGGCCGCGGCCCGCTAACGGCCCATCGGCACACCACGTGGCCCGGTTCCCGATCAGCGGACCGGGCCACGCCCCTTTCCCGGGCTGGCTTCTCCCGGGCTTCAGGCCCCCCACAGGCCGGCGAGCGCCGCGTTCACGGCTTCGGGACGCTCCACATGCGGGTAGTGCGCCGCTCCGCGAACCCGGAGATGCCGCGCCCCGATCCGCTGCGCCGTGACCCGGCCGCACGCCATCAGCGGCTCGCCGCCGCGCTCCCGGTAGAGGGCGGGCGCCGTCTCCCAGGTCCCCGAGATCACGAGCTTGGGCCACGCCGCCTCGGCGAGCGCGGCCACGGGGATCGGCGCCTCCCAGCAGAGCCGCTCGCGCATCGCCGTGTGCGCACCGCGCAGCCGCCGCGGGGTCGGCTCCAGCGGCGGCAGCCCGACCGAGTCCGTCGCCGCCCGCAGGGCGGCTTCCGCGGGCAGGTCCGCCGGGAGCTTCGCGGTGTTCTCCCGGTTCGCGCGCAGTGCGGCGGCCACCGCGGGCTCCTCCGCCGCCGCCTGGTAGCAGCCCGGTTCGATCAGTGCGAGCGACAGCACGGCGCCGGGCCGCCGCACGGCCGCCAGCATCACGCCGACGGCGCCGTAGGAGTGCCCGGCGAGATGGGCGCCGTCGCCCATCAGGTCCGCGATGTCGTCGGCGTCGGCCAGGTAGTCGCCGGCGTACTCCGCCGAGCCGGTCTCCCCGCTGCCGCCGTTGCCCCTGCGGTCCATCGCCAGGACGCGGAACCCGGCGGCGAGCGGGCGCTGCGCCGCGAACCCGAGGGCCGGGTCGTCGCCCCAGCTCGTCGACCCGTGGACGAGGATCGCGCGCGGCCCCGTCCCGCCGGTCTCGTCCCAGATGGTCACGTTGACGCCGCCGGCCATCGCCGACACCTCCTTGAACAGTGTTCAGCTTCATTGAACACTGTATAGGAAGCGCTAGGGTTGGCTCGTGCCCGAGCCCTCTCCTTCCGTCTGGATGCGTCCCGAGCGCCCGCCGCGGGACCGCCGGCTGACCCGCCGCCAGATCGTCCGGTACGCCGTCGAGATCCTCGACGCGGAGGGGAGCCGCGGCCTGTCGATGCGGCGGGTGGCGTCCGGCCTGGGCGTGACCGCGGGCTCGCTCTACTGGTACATGACCTCGAAGGACGAACTGCTGGAACTCGCCTTGGACGAAGTGCTCGGCGAGATCCTCGACGGCGACGCGGGGGAGCGGTCCCGCGACGACTGGCGGGGCGCCCTGGCCCAGCTGGCCCACCGGAACCGGGCGATGCTGCTGCGCCACCCGTGGGTGCTGTCGGACCTGGCGGGCACCCCCAACCTCGGGCCGAACGCGCTCGCCCTCGGCGAGGCCGGGCTCACCGTCCTGTCCCGGGCCGGGTTCGCCGGAGCCGACCTGGACGCGGCCCTGACCGCCGTCAACGACCACGTCATCGGAGCGGTGACGTCGGAGCTCTCCTGGCGCGCCGCGATGGACCGGACGAACGCGGCGGAGTGGGCGGAGCAGGCGGGCGAGTTCCTGCGCCGGGTCGCGGCCGAGCATCCCCTGCTCGGCGGTCGGATGGCCGCCACCGTGACCGTCGACGCGGAGCGCGAGTGCGAGCGGCGGTTCGCGTTCGCGCTGGACTGCCTCCTGGACGGCCTGGAGGCCCGACGCGCGACCGGAGGGTGAGTCGACGCCTGGTGTGACCAGGTTCGATAGGCAACGGCGTATCAATCTGCAAGCGATATCCATATTGGACGTCACGCGCGCGGTTCTGGTCTGCTGGGCGCCGTCGGGTCGTCCGCCGAGGGGGAAGCAGGTACCGCCGCGTGCCGTTCGAGACGCCCGGCTCGTCTCGCCGGGCTTTGCCCAAGGCCGCGGCTCTCCTGCCGTTGACGGGAACAGGGGCCACGGTCGCATATCGTGCGGACGAGCGTTTCGCGCTCTGCTCCACCTTCAAGACCCTCGCCGCGGCGGCCGTCCCGCACCGGAACCCGCTCAGCCATCTGGACGAGCGCGTCACCTACACGCGGGCGGACGTCAACTCCATCTCGCCGATCACCAAGGACCACATCGCGACCGGAATGACCATCGAGCAGCTGTGCGACGCCGCCATCCGCTTCAGCGACGGCGCGGCCGGCAACCTGCTGATGCGCGACATCGGCGGCCCCACGCGGCTCACCGCCTACCGCCGCGAACTCGGGGACACCGTCACGCGCATGGACGACCGCCCGGGGGACCCGCGCGACACCGTCATGTCGGACCGCCCGGGGGACGAGACGCCGCCCGAGGAAGCTGTGATCGCCGAGGCCGCGAGGCGGATCGCCTCCACGCTCGGCTAGGCGCTCGCCCGTGACCGTCGCCGCACCCGCGTCCGCTCCCGTGCCGGCCGATCCCGCCCCGGGCCCGTCCGGCCGCCGCGTGGTCGTGACGGTGGTCGCGATCCAGCTCGCCGCGTGCCTCGGGTTCTTCGCGGTGACGGCGCACCTGGTCGCGCATCTCCGGCACGACCTGGGCCTTGCGGCCGGGACGGTCGGGCTGGTCCTCGGCGTGCGGGTGGGCCTGCAGTTCGGGCTGCTGCTGCCGGTCGGCGCGGTCACCGACCTGCTCGGCGCGCGCACGACCGGGGTGCTCTCCTGCGTCCTGCGCGCGCTGGGATTCGTGATCCTCGGGTCCGCCGGGAGTGTGGGCGGGCTGCTGTGCGCGTCCGTCGCCCTCGCGATGGGCGGTGCGCTCTACAACCCCTCGGTCCACAGCCTGCTGGCCGCCGTCGGACCGGACGGCAGATCCGGCGGCTTCGCCGGTTATGTCGTGGCCCAGCACGTCGCGACGATCGCGGGCCCGCCCATGGGTCTTCTCCTCCTCGCCACAGGACCGGGGTTCGCGCTCCTGACGGGAACGGCCGCCGCCCTCTGGACGGTCGCCGGCGTCCTGTTCCTGCTCCTGCCCCGGTCCGCGCGGAAACGTGTGCCCGCGGGCGGCCGTGCGGTCCTCGCGGGCGTGCGGACGGTGCTCGGCGACCGCGTGTTCCTGTACTTCACGCTGCTGACCGCGCCCACGACGCTGCTGGCCGGCCACATCATGACGGCCGTGCCCCTGCTCGGGTTCGCGCCCGCGGCGGCGACACTGTCCTTCTCGGTCCTGGCCATGGTCGCGGCGGCCGTCCAGCCCTTCGTCGCGGCCGGGCGCCGGGGCGAGCGGCCGTGGGTGCTGCGCCTCGGGCTGACGTGCGCGGCGGCGGCCTTCTTCGTCCTCGCGGCGCTGGACGGCGGCCAGCCCGGCCCGCTGCTGCTCGCCGCCGTCCTCAACGGCGTGGCGAACGGCCTCATCCAGCCGGCGGTCTTCCAGCGCACCGCCCGGCATGCCCCGCGGGAGCGCTTCGGCTCCTACTACGGCGTCCTGGAGGGCTGCTCCGGCATGTTCGCCTTCGCGGGCGACCTGGTGGTCGGGCGGCTCTTCGACCTGGGCCAGGCCGGTGCGGCCGGGGCCATGCTCGGTGTCGGCCTCTTCGCGCTCCTGGCGGCGCTGGGCACGTTCCGCGTCGAATAATCTTCGGAGGAACGGACGCCGGAGCGCGTTTCACGCGCGGGAGTTCGGCGTCCGGCGGACGGTTCGGGAGGAGAGCACATGGACGCGGTCGACCAGGCGATCCTGCGGCGCCTGCAGCGGGACGGGCGGCAGACCAACCGGGAACTGGCCGAGGCGGTGGGGATCGCCCCGTCCACGGCCCTGGAGCGGACGCGGGCGCTGCGCTCCCGGGGCGTCATCACCGGATTCCACGCGGCCGTCGACCTGGAGGGGCTCGGGCGCGGCGTGCAGGCGCTGATCTCGATCCGGATCCGGCCGCAGTCGCGCGAGGCCATCGAGTCCGCCCGCGACAGCATGGCCTCGATGCCCGAGACGATCGGGGTCTTCGTCGTGACGGGGAACGAGGACCTGCTCGTCCACGTGGCGGTGTCGAGCACCGCCTACCTGCGCGACTTCGTGCTCGACCGGCTGGCCCGCCGCAAGGAGTACGTGGACGTCCGCACCATCGTGGTGTACGACTACGTCCAGCCGGTGGAGCAGTCCGAACTTCCATCGGAAGGACGTTCGGAAGGCCGAACTCCCTACCGTTGACCGCTGCCTCAGTGGTACGGCAGCGAAGTAATGACGGCTGTGGCCGCTGCTACCGAACCAACAACGGCTGATCAAGCATTGGTCCGCATGTCCTTCTAGCGTCGGCGCCATGGACCGACGAAACATTCCGTCCGGTGTGCTGCTGGTGCTGGCGGCCGGTGTGCTCTGGGGGACGGTCGGGCCGGCGCAGGTGCTGGCCGGGCCGTCCGCGAGCCCGGTCGCGATCGGCGGCGCCCGGATCTTCTCCGGCGGGCTGATCCTCGCCGCCCTCGTCCTCGTGACGAACCGGCGCGCGTTCCGCGCGCTGACCCGGCGCACCTGGCCGCCCCTGGTGGCCGCCTCCGCCGCCACCGGGATCTTCCAGGCCTCGTTCTTCAGCGCGGTCGACCGGACCGGCGCCGCCGTCGCGACCGCCGTCGTGTTCGGGCTCGCCCCCGTCTCGACGGGCCTGTGCGAACGCCTCGTCCTGGGCGGCCGGCTGAGCCGCCGCTGGTGGGCGGGGACGGCGTGCGCGATCGGCGGCGTCGCGCTGCTGATGGTCCCGGCGTCGTCCGTCCACGTGGACCCAGCCGGGGTCGCGCTCAGCCTCGCCGGCGGGGCGTGCTTCGGCGTCTACACGGTCTCGGCCAAGGTCCTGACCGGCCGGGACGTGGGCATGGCCGCCGCGGTGTCGGTGACGCTGCTGGCCGGGGGAGCGGCCCTGCTGCCCTGGACGATCGCGGAGCTGCCCTCCCTCGCGGCTCCGCGCCCGGCGGCGCTGGTGGCCTGGCTCGGGATCGCCGCGACCGCCGCCGCGTACATGTTCTTCGTCACCGGCCTCGGCCGCGTCCCCGCCGCGACCGCCGGGACCCTCAGCCTCGCCGAGCCGCTCGTGGCCACGGCACTCGCGATCCTCGTCCTCGGGGAGCGCATGTCGGCGCCGGTCGCGGCCGGGTCGCTGCTCCTGCTGGGCGGCCTGTTCGTCGTCTCGCTTCCCGCGCGGGCACTGCCCGGGCGAGCACTGCCCGCACGGATACCGCCCGCGCGGATACAGCGCGGGAAGGCGGCGGCTCGGTATGATGGCGCGCACGCGACTGGCGCAGTCAAGGTGGAGACGACCACCGGGGAGCGAGAGTAGTCCGCACACCGCGCGCCTGGGTGTACGGGTCCCCTACGCCGGGGCGCCCGAAGCTCCGGCGAACAGCGCGGAGGCTTGCGATGCACGAACCGGCCGTACCCCACCTGCAGAGCCAGGACCCCGAGATCGCGGGGCTGGTGGAGGCCGAGGCCCGCCGCCAGTACGAGAAGATCCGGCTGATCGCCTCGGAGAACTACGTGTCGGCCGCGGTCCTTGAGGCCGCCGGCACGGTCCTCACCAACAAGTACTCCGAGGGCTACGAGGGCAAGCGGTACTACGAGGGGCAGCAGAACGTCGACCCGATCGAGCACCTCGCCATCGACCGGGCGAAGCGGCTGTTCGGCGTCGAGCACGCCAATGTCCAGCCGTACTCGGGGTCGCCCGCCAACCTCGCCGTCTACATGGCGTTCCTGGAGCCGGGCGACCCGGTGATGGGCCTGTCGCTGCCGATGGGCGGCCACCTCACGCACGGCTGGTCGGTGTCGGCCACCGGCAAGTGGTTCCGGCCCGTCCGGTACGACGTGCGCGCCGACACCGGGCGCGTCGACATGGACCAGGTGCGCGACCTCGCGCTCAGGGAGCGGCCGAAGCTCATCTGGTGCGGCGGCACCGCCATCCCGCGGACGATCGACTTCCCGGCGTTCGCCGAGATCGCCCGCGAGGCCGGCGCGGTCCTCGCCGCCGACATCGCGCACATCGCGGGCCTGGTCGCGGGCGGCGCCCACCCGTCCCCGGCGGGCCACGCGGACGTCATCTCCACGACCACGCACAAGACGCTGCGCGGCCCGCGCGGCGCGATGGTCATGTCGACGGCCGAGCACGCGAAGGCGATCGACAAGGCCGTCTTCCCCGGCCTGCAGGGCGGCCCGCACAACCACACGACCGCCGCGATCGCCGTCGCGCTGAAGGAGGCCGCGCAGCCCGGCTTCAGCGGGTACGCGCGGCAGGTCGTCGCGAACGCCCAGGTGCTGGCCGCCGCGCTGCTGGACCGCGGCTACGACCTGGTCTCCGGCGGCACCGACAACCACCTGATCCTGATCGACCTGACGAACAAGGGCGTCGCGGGCAAGCCCGCCGCGCAGGCCCTCGACCGCGCGGGGATCGAGCTGAACTACAACGCCGTCCCGTTCGACCCGCGCAAGCCGTTCGACCCGTCGGGGCTGCGGCTCGGCACCCCCGCGATCACCACCCGGGGCGTCGGCGAGGACCAGATGCCGCAGATCGCCGCCTGGATCGACGAGGTCGTCCAGGCGACCGCCAAGCAGGACGGGGCGGTCGTCGACCGGGTCGCCGGGCAGGTCCGCGAGCTGCTCGCGTCCTACCCGATGCCCGGCTGGACGTCCGCGCCCTGATATCCCGGCACGGGGTATCCCGGCGCGGGATATCCCGGGGCGGCATATCTCAGCACGGGATTTCTCAGCACGGGCGCAGCAGCGTGATCATGCGCCAGGCTTCGGGGTCGGTGAGGGCCACCGCGTTCTCGCCGGCCCCGAAGTCGCCGTACTGCGCGACGACGTCGAGACCGCCCGCCAGCCGGATCGCGGCGTCCAGCTCGGTGGCGCTCCAGAACCGGTAGGGGACGACGTCGCGGATGACCCGCACACCGCCTTCGCCGGGAGGTCGTCCCCCCGTTTCGGCGGGGCCGTCGCCGGTGATGGTCATCGTGACGTGGTCATCGGCGATCTGGGTGACCGGGTCCAGCCGGTCGGCCGGCTCGCCCCAGCGCACGGTGGCGCGGACGCCGTCCCGCTCGACCGTCCAGCCGGTGCTGACGCTGGGGTCGTCACCCAGCCGGTCCCGCGGGTGGGACATCTCCACGATGTAGAGGCCGCCGGGAGGCAAGTGCGCGGCCGCGCGGCGCAGATGCGCGACGAACGCGTCGAGCGTCATGAGATGGGACGTCGAGTCGAGCATGGTGACGACGAGGTCGAACCGGCGGCCCAGGTCGAACCGGGTCATGTCGCCTTCGACGACCTCCACCTCGACGCCGTCGCGCCGGGCCGCGCGGGCGGCGTAGGCGCACATTCGCGGGTTCAGGTCGAGCGCCGTCGCGGCCACGCCCCGGCGGGCGAACTCGCGGGCGTGCTCGGCGGGCCCGGCGGCCAGCTCCAGCACCGCCGCCGGTGCCGCGCCCCGCTCGGCGCACCAGGCGAGGAGCGCGTCCACCTCGCCCGGCACGTCGCGGAACGAGCACGCCAGCTCGTACGTCCAGGGGTCGTCGTAGATGCCGCTCACCGGCCCATCCTCCCAGCGCCCCCGGCCCGGCGGGACGGTTGCGCGGCGGCTACGTCATCCTGTGCCAGGGGTTTCACATTCCGGACGGGGGGTTGAGCAGCCCGCGCGGACCGCCTAGCGTGCGGTAAGTGATCGACCCCGTGAGCGGTGAGCACGTCAACGATCGACCGCGGCGCGGTCCGGCCGCGACGCGGCTCCCGCTGCTGCTCCCCGGTTCCCTCAGCGACGAGCAGCGAGCCGTGTACGAGGCGGTGACCGGCGGCCCCCGCGCCGCCGGCCGCAAGCCGCCCGCCGGTCTCGCCGACGACATCGGGCGCCTGCAAGGGCCCTTCAACGCGATGCTCTACAGCCCGTCCGTCGGCCTGCCGCTGCAGGACCTCGGTGCCGCGCTGCGGTTCCGCACCGGGTTCACCAAGCGGGAGCGGGAGATCGCGACGCTGGTCGTCGCCGCCCGCGTCCGGTCCGACTACGAGTGGTACGCGCACGAGCGGATCGGCCGCCGGCACGGCCTCACCGGCGACGAGACGGCCGCGCTCCGCGAGGGGCGCGCGCCGATGCTCGCCGACGTCCGCGAACGCGTCGTGTACGAGGCGACGCGGCAGCTCGCCGCCGAGGGCGACCTCGCCGACGCCGTGTTCACCGAGGCCGTCGCGACGCTCGGCCGCACCGCCGTCGTCGAGCTCGTCACCCTCGTCGGCTACTACAAGGCGCTGGCGCTGCAGCTCCGCGTGTTCCGGGTCGGCGTCCCGGACGGCGAGGCCGCGCCCGAGTGGCCCGCCGAGGCCGCCGCGGAGGACGGCGATGAATGAGGTGCTGCGCACGGTGCGGCTCGTGCTGCACCCGGTGTCGATGCGCGACCACCGCGCCCTGCTGACGCACTGGACGGGACCGCTCGTCCGGCGGCACCTCTTCGACGACCAGATGATCAACCCGGTGCAGGTCAGCGAGATCATCGAGGCCAGCGAGCGGGACTTCGCGAGCGAGGGCTACGGCCTGTGGGCGCTGCGCCGCGGCCGCTGGGCCGCCGGCGCCGACGACCCGGCGCCGGGCGATCCGCTGGTCGGCGTGGCCGGCCTCAGCCACCACGAGGGCCCCCTCGGGCACGGTGTGGACCGGCAGGGTGTGGACTGGCGCGGGGTGGACGTGGAGATCCTCTACAGCCTGGAGCCCGACCACTGGGGGCAGGGCCTCGCGGCCGAGGCGTCCCGCGCGGTGCTCGACTACGCGTTCGGGGTGGTCGGCGTGCACCGGATCACCGCCGAGATCGACGTGGCCAACGCCGCGTCGGCCGAGATCGCGCTGCAGCTCGGAATGCGCCGGTGGAGGGAGGGCCCGGCCGGTCCCGACGGCGCCGCCTACTATGCGGCCGACCGCTCGCGCTGGATCGGATCCCGTCGAATCGTCGATGCGGTCCCATAGAATCCGTTGCCAACTGTTGCTTTTGCTGCGAAATTCAGCAGTATGAGCCCATGAGTTCCTCCCCGGCCAGGGCACCCCTCGCCGCCGGTTTCCGCAACGGCGGCGTGTCCTTCTGGTACCGGGCGGCCGGACGCCCGGACCCCGGCCCCCGCCTTCCCGGTCCGCGCACCGCCGACGTGTGCGTCGTCGGCGCCGGATACACCGGCCTCTGGACCGCCTACTACCTCAAGCGGGCCCGCCCCGACCTGCGGGTCGTCGTGCTGGAGCGCGAGTTCGCGGGGTTCGGCGCGTCCGGCCGCAACGGCGGCTGGGTGCTGGGGGAGATCGCCGGGTCCCGGGAACGCTACGCCGCCCGGCACGGCCGTTCCGCCGCGATCGCGCTGCAGCGCGCCATGTTCGGGGCGGTGGACGAGGTCGTCCGCGCCGCCGCCGCCGAGGGCATCGACGCCGGCCTGGTCAAGGGCGGCGTCCTGCACGTCGCCCGCAACGCCGCCCAGCGCGCCCGGCTCGCCGCCATGGTCGGCGAGGCCCGCGAGTGGGGCTGGACGGACGACGACCTCGTCCCGCTGCCCGCCGCGGAACGCGACGCCCGGCTGCGCGTCGAGGGCGCGACCGGCGCCGCCTGGAGCCCGCACTGCGCCCGCGCGCAGCCCGCCGCCCTCGTCCGGGGCCTGGCCTCGGCCGTCCGGGACCTGGGCGTGGACGTCTACGAGGGGACGCCCGTCGTCCGGATCAACCCGCGCCGGGGCGGCATCGCGTCCGCCGTCACGCCCTACGGCACCGTCACCGCCGACTACGTGCTGCGCGCCACCGAGGGCTTCACGGCCGGGATCCCGGGCCACCACCGCGACTGGCTGCCGATGAACAGCTCCATGATCGTCACCACGCCGCTGCCCGCCGAGACCTGGAAGGCGATCGGCTGGGAGCGCCGCGAACTGGTCGGCGACATGGCGCACTACTACATGTACGCGCAGCGCACGGCCGACGACCGGATCGCCTTCGGCGGGCGGGGCCGCCCCTATCGCTACGCCTCCCGCGTCGACGACGGAGGCCGCACCGGGCCGGGCACGATCGACGCGCTGTGGACGATGCTCACCGCGATGTTCCCCGCCGTCGCCGACGACGGACAAGTCGATCACGCCTGGTCAGGCGTCCTCGGCGTACCCCGCGACTGGTGCGCGACCGTCGTCCTCGACCATGCGACGGGGCTCGGGCACGCCGGTGGCTACACCGGCCACGGCGTCGCCACCGCGAACCTCGCCGGCCGCACGCTCCGCGACCTCGTCCTGCGGGACGACACCGACCTGACCGCGCTGCCGTGGGTGGACCGCCGTGTCCGCCGCTGGGAGCCCGAGCCCCTGCGCTGGCTCGGCGTCCACGCGATGTACGCGCTCTACCGGGCGGCCGACGCCCGCGAATCGTCCGCGCCCAACGGGCGCACCTCGGTGCTGGCCCGTCTCGCCGACCGGATCACCGGCCACTGACGAGCCGCTGCACGTCCCCGTACGAGGGCGCGGGACGCTCTCCGTCCTCCCCGGTCACGCCGAAAGCCGCGGTGACCGTGGCCTGCAGCGCCTTGCGGAACAGCAGAGACCCGGTGCTCAGCCGGTGCACGCCCAGCCGCGCGAGCCGCGGATACTCGGTTTTGCCCGGCAGGTACAGGACGTTCAGCGGCAGCTCGGCCGCCTCCAGCACGGCCCGGATGTCGGCGTCGTCCACGATCCCGGGCACGAAGATCCCGTCCGCGCCCGCGTCCGCGAAGGCCCGCGCCCGCCGCAGCGTCTCGTCCCGGTCGGGGTCGCCCAGCCAGAACGTGTCGGTGCGGGCGTTGAGGAACACCTGCGGCACGGCCCGTTTCACGGCGGCGATGACGGTCGCCTGATGGTCGAGCGGGGCGAGCGTGCCGTCGGCGCGCCCGTCCTCCAGGTTGATCCCGGCGATCCCGAACGACGCCAGCTCGGTGGCGAGCTCGGCCACGTCGGCGACCCGGTCGGAGAACCCGCCCTCGATGTCGACGGTGACCGGCACCGGCAGCCGCGACAGGGCCCGGGCCAGCGCTAGCGTCTCCTCCCTTGTGTCGCCCGCCGCGTCGGTCTTCCCGGCCGCCGCCGCGACGCCCAGGCTCGTCGTCCCGATGGCGGGGAACCCCGCCTCGGCCAATGCCGCGCCGCTCGCGAAGTCCCACGCGTTCGGCAGCACCAGCGGCCGGTCACCGTAATGCAGGTCCTTGAAGCTCACCGGACGCCCTCCTTTCCATGCCCGCCCGTGCCGGTCAAGCCCGTGTCGCTCAAGCCCGCCTCGAGCACGCCCGCGGCCAGTTGCAGCGCGTGGCCGGTGCCGGGGCACGGCCGCCGGCCCGCGCCGAACGTCAGGTGGGGGCGTTCCCGCCGCCCGGGATCGAAACGGCCCGGCTCCTCGAACACGGCGGGATCCCGGTTGGCGGCCCGCAGATCCAGCGTCACGACGGCGCCCTTGGCGATCGTGCGGCCGTCCAGTTGGACGTCCTCGGTGGCGATGCGGCGCATCGCCGGCACCGGCGGGTCGTACCGCAGGACCTCGGCGATCACGTCCTCGACCGGCCGGCCCCGCGACTCCGGCCGCCGCGTGTACGGCAGCGCCGTGCGCACCAGCGCGGCGGTCGCCTCGGACGCCTGCAGGAGGACGGCGATGCGTCCGGCGACCACCTCGTCCGGGCCCGGCCCGAGGAGCCGGACGAGCACCGCGACGGCCGCGTCGGCGTCGTCCCGCCCTTGGCCGGTCAGGTAGCCCGACGCGGCGGCGGGCACGGCCCTCGCCAGCGCGTCCAGGTCGGTGACGCCGAGAGCCTCGCCCAGCGCGAGGAACGGAACGTCGTACGGGTCGCCGCCTGCTCGCACGAGGTCGCGAGCACGGCGGCGCAGCCGCGCGGGGTCGATGGTGTCCAAGGCGTCCATCACGATCGTGCGGCGGCGCCCGTGCTCCGCGCCCTCGCTGAACCGGCATACCGTCCGCCGGAGCCATGCCAGCGAGGCCGGCGGCCCGCCGGCGGCCGGCGGGACGGCGAACCGCGCGTCGTCCAGGACGGCGACGACGCCGGCGTACCGGTCGATGACCGGGTCTGAGTTCTCCACGTCCCCGAATCTAGGGACGGTTCGTTTCAGCGCCGGTCGAAGTGTCCGCCGCGTGGTCCACGATCCCGGCGAGGAGGGCGACGAGCCGGTCGCGGTCGCCGGGCGCGAGCCAGCCGAACAGGTGGGTGCCCACCGCCGCCGCCTTCTCCGCGGAGGCGCGCGCGTGGCGCCGCCCCTCATCGGTCAGCTCGATCGCGTAGGCGCGGCGGTCGCGGGTGGCGCGGTTGCGGACCGCGAGGCCGAGCCGCTCCAGCTCGTCCATGATCCGGACGACGGCGGACTTGTCCAGATCGAGGAGCGCGCCGAGGCGCCGCTGGCTGGTCGGCCCGAGCCGGTCGAGCGCCGCCAGCACGGCGAAGTGCCTGGTCTCGATCCCGAGCGGCCGCAGCTCGCCGCTCAGTGCGGCCCGCGCGGCCTGGTGGGCGGCGGCGAGCAGCATCCCGAGCGCGGCGTCGTCGGTCCGCGGGTCGCCGAGGACGGTCGGCTCCGGAGGTTCGGTGTCCACTCTCCGACCTTAGTGGCTGGCGATATAGTCTCATCTGAGACAGTCTCGTATAATCCGATTCGGGCGGCTTCGACGAGAGGTTGGAGAGACGCATGCAAGTCGAAGACGGCCGGACGGAGAGCGACCCGAGCCGGCGGCGCGTGCTGAAGTCGGCGGCCGTGGCCGGCGCCGCCGCCGCGGTCACCGGTCTCGGGCCGGGCAGCGCCGCCGCCCGGCAGGGAGGCGGCCCGCGGACGGGACGGATCGACACCCACCACCACGCGCTCCCGCCCGACATGAAGCAGTGGGCCGTCGAGCACGGCTTGCTGCCGCCCGAAGGCGGCCCGAACTGGGGCCGGTGGGACCTGAACCGGACCCTCGACACCATGGACGACCTGGGAATCGCCGCGGGGGTCGCGTCGGCGCCCGCGCCGCCCGAGATCTTCCGCGACCGCGAACTCGCCGTCTCCGGGACGCGCGTGTTCAACGAGTCCCTCGCCGGCCTGGTGCGCGACCATCCGACCCGGTTCGGCTTCTTCGCCTACCTGCCGCTGCTCCACGTCGACGTGGCGGTCGAGGAGGCGGCCCACGCGCTGGACGAGCTCGGCGCCGACGGCGTCCTGCTGATGGCCAACGCGGGCGGCCGCTACCTGGGCGACCCCGTGTTCGAGCCGCTGTTCGCCGAGCTGGACCGGCGCCGCGCGGTCGTGTTCGTCCACCCCGCCGGGCTCGCCGACGCGCGTCCCGTCCCGGGCGTCGAGGACTGGATCGCCGACTTCATGCTCGACACCACCCGCACCGCGCTCAGCCTCATCGGCGCGGGGACGCTCGACCGCCACGAGCGCCTGTCGGTGATCCTTTCCCACGCGGGCGGGTTCCTGCCCTACCTGGGCGGGCGGGTCGAGCACGCGGGCCGCCAGGGCGAGGGGCCGGACCCCGCGGCGTTCCGGCGGGCGGTGCGCCGCTTCTACTACGACACCGCCATGCCGTCCTCGCCGTACGCGACGCCGACCCTGCTGGCGGCGGCCGGCGCCGGGCGGCTGCTCTTCGGCACCGACTGGCCGCAGGTCGTCCGCCCCGAGGTGGACAGGACGGTCGCGCTGCTCGACAGCGATCCGGCCCTGGACCGGCGGGCGCACGCCGCCGTCGACCGGGAGAACGCGCTGCACCTCTTCCCGGCACTGGCGAAACGGCTCAGGGGGTGAGAGCCGGGCCGCCCCGCCAAGTAGGGACGGCGTGGCGGCCCACCGCCGCCTCGAAGGCGGCGCGGGCCAGCAGGCGCGTGGAGTCGAGGGTGGGCAGCGGCGAGACGCCGGGCGTGACCAGCAGCGGGATCTCGGTGCACACCAGCGCGACGGTGTCGCAGCCGCGGCCGGCGAGCCGGCCGATGATCCGGACGTACTCGCGGCGCGACTCCTCGGTGAACACCCCGTTGACCAGCTCGCCGAAGATGATCCGGTTGACGGTCTCCCGGTCGGCGGGGTCCGGGACCTCGGCGGCGATACCGCGCGCGGCAAGCTCCCGCGGGTAGACCGGGCCGTCCATCGTGTAGCGGGTGCCGAGCACGCCGACGCGCGTCCGGCCGTCGCGGGCGGCCTGGTCGGCGACGACCTGCGCGATGTGCAGGCCGGGCAGCGCGAGATCGTCGCCGGGACGTTCGAGGGCCATGTGCGCGGTGTTGTCCGGGCAGACGAAGAAGTCGGCGCCCGCCGCCGCGAGCCGCCGGACGCTCCCGGCCAGGATCGCCCTGATCGTGTCGTGGTCTCCGGCGTCCCACGCGGGCATGCTGCGCGCCATCGCGATGAGGTCGAGCGTCACGTCCGGATGGTCGTCGGGGCCCAGTTCGCGGAAGCCCTCCTGGCAGAAGGCCCGCAAGCACAGCGCGGCGCCTTCCGCGCTGTGGGCGAGGATGCCGAGATGCCTCATGGTCGTTCCATTCGAGTCGGGATGTTCGGTGTGGCGAACATTCGTCCAGTATCATGAACACTACCCGATCCTGTTCGCCATATTGAACACCTGGACGTCTGGAGCGAACCGATGGACCTGATCGCGGTGATCGCGGCGTCGATCCGCCGGGAACGCGAACGCGCCGGTCTCTCCCAGACCGAGCTGGCCAAGCGCGCCGGTCTCGCCAAGTCGACGCTCTCCCAGCTGGAGTCGGGCGCGGGCAATCCGAGCGTGGAGACCCTGTGGGCCCTCGGCACGGCGCTGAACATCCCGTTCAGCCGCCTGGTCGACCCGCCGCGCCCGCCCGTGCGGGTGGTCCGCGCGGGGGAGGGGCCGGTCGCGCGCTCCGACCGGTCGGACTACACGACGACGCTGCTGGCGTCGTGCCCGCCGAACGTGCGGCGCGACCTCTACCGCGTCACCGCGGAGCCGGGGGAGCCGCGCCTGTCCGACCCGCACCCGCCGGGCACGACGGAGTACGCCGTTCTCAGCACCGGCCGCGCCCTGGTCGGCCCGCCGGAGGAGCCGGTCGAACTGGCGCCCGGCGACTTCATCACCTATCCCGGCGACGCTCCGCACGTCTTCGAGGCCCTGAGCCCCGGCACCTCGGCGGTCTTCCTGATGGAGCACGGCTAGCCGGCGGACGCACCGGGGGTCAGGTGAGCAGGGACGTGAGCCGCCCCAGGTCCTCCAGGTCGGCGAGGCCGTAAGCGAGTTCGGTGATCTGCTCGGCCTGCGACTCGGTCACGCGGCGGGTGGCGTTCAGCCGGAACTTCGTCGCCAGCTCGCCGGCCGAGAGGGGGTTGCCCGGGCCGCCCCTGTTGGCGTCCACGCGCTCCTCCAGGACGGCGCCGTCGCGGGTGCGGACGCGCAGCACGGCCGGGAACTGGTGCGGGAAGATCTCGTCGCAGCGCGCGTCCGGGACGCAGCGGACCTTCGCGGCAAGGGCCAGCCGGCCGGGGTCCGCGGCGGCCTCGTCGGTGAAGTCCTCGTGGAAGAGGCCGAGCCCGCCGCCGCCGAGCAGGGCCGCCGCGACCGTGTAGGGGCCGGAGAACGCGGCGTGGTACCCGGACGTGGGACGGATCTTGTCCTCGTGCGGCTCGCCGATCGTCCGCAGGACGGGGGTCGGCGCGCCCAGCTCGATCGACTCGACGCCGTCCGGGTCCAGGCCGCGAGCGCGCAGCGCGAGGGCGGCGTCGATGCCGGCGTGGGTGAAGTGGTTGCAGGGATACGGCTTGAAGAAGATGCCGGGCAGCTCCCAGTGCTCGCCGAGGCCCGCGGTGAGGGCGTCCAGGTCGACCTGGTCGCCGCAGAACGCCTGGAGCAGCCCGAACCGTCCTTCGAGGACGGTCGGCGGGCCGGTGATGCCGGTGCGGGCGAGCCCGGCGGCGGTCACGGCGGCGTGCGCGGCCCATCCGCAGTGGATGCGCTTGACGGTGCCGCCCGTGCGGTTGGCCTCCAGGATGCCCGATCCCATGCTCGCGGCGATGCCCATGGCGTCGGCGATGCCGGCGGCGTCCAGCCCGGACAGCATGGCGGCGGCCGCGGCGGCGCCGACCGTGCCGCAGATCGCGGTCGCGTGCTGCCCGCGCTCGAAGAACACCGAGTTGCCGAGGTCCCGGTCGTACCCGGCCATGCCGAGCCGGACGGTGATCTCGACCCCGACCCCGACGGCGTCCAGCAGCCGGGCCCCGCTCGCGCCCCGCGCCTCGGCGACGGCGAGCGCGGTCGGCACCACCGACGCCGACGGGTGCAGGACGGACGGCAGGTGCGTGTCGTCGAAGTCCAGCGAGTGGGCGAGCGTGCCGTTCAGCAGCGCGGCGCTCGGCTCGGGAAGGCGGGCGCCGGTGCCGATCGCGGTCGCGCGGCCCGCTCCGCCCCACTCGGCGACCAGGTCCCCGACGGCTCGCGCCGGACGTTCCCCGGTCGCCGCCAGGCTGTTGCCCAGGGCGTCCAGCACACGGCGCGCCGCATCGGCGCGCAGCTCGGCGGGAAGACCCTGAGCGGCGACGGAGGCGGCGAGGCCGGCGAGCCGCTGGACGGGCGTCATGCCGTCACCGCCGCGAGCGGCCGGATCGGGGACCCGGTGCCGCCCTTGATCCGCAGCGGCGCCAGCACGAACACGAACTCGTGCAGCCCCGCCTCGGCGAGCGCCTCCAGGTCGAGGTGCTCCAGGATGAAGATCCCCGACTCGACCAGCAGGATCCGGTGCACCGGCAGGACCGCGTGGCCCGCCCCCTCCGGAATCTGCTCGAAGGCGGTCGTGTCGGCGCCGGTCGCGGCGACGCCCCGCTCGGCCAGCCAGCGCGCGGCGGACGGTGTAGCGCCGGGGACGCCCGTCTCCTTGCCCAGGTAGGTGGTCGCGTCCCCGAAGTTGCGGGCCCAGCCGGTGCGGATCAGCGCCACCTCGCCCTCGCCGGGTTCGGTGCCCGCCCGCTTGGCGGCGAGGCCGAGGTCCTCGGCGGTCACGCCGTAGCCGGGCGGCAGCGTCGCCACCTCGTGCACGGCCGCCACGTCCAGCAGGACGCCGCGCCGCAGCAGGCCGGGCAGGTTCTCGGCCCCGTGACGAGTGAAGACGCCGCCGCGCTGGGCGTCGGCGGCGGAGACTCCGCCGTGCAGTTCGCCGTCGTGGCTGACGTGGGAGAGCGCGTCGATGTGGGTGCCGACGTGGCCGCCGGTCACGATGATCTCGTTGGCCGCGGAGCCGCCGTCCGGGCGCTCCATGTCGCCGTGCCGCCGGACCAGCGTCATCCGGAACCCGGGATGGTTGGGGGAGCAGGGCATGCCGGTGAAGAACGGCTGGCCCAGCTCGATCAGCCGGACGCCGCCGGCGACCGCGGCGAGCAGCGGGTCGGTCATGAGGGGTTGCCTTCCTTGTCATTGACGGCGGCGGCGTCGAGCACCCAGACGGCGCGCTCGACGACGGCCTTGTCCACGAACCCGCCGGCGGAGTCGATCCAAGCCGCGCTGCCCGCCGCCGTGCCCCCTGCCGCCGTGCCCCCTGGCGCGCCGCCGCGTTCGGTGAGCTGGCCCATCAGGTCACGTGCCCAGGCGACGTCGTCCGGGTCGGGGACGCACGCGTCGTGCACGACGGGGATCTGCGCGGGGTGGATGACCGAGCGGCCGAAGAACCCGGCCCGCCGCCCGGCGAGGGTGTCGGCGCGCAGCCCGTCCAGGTCGCGGACGGCCGTCCACACGCTCTGCGGCGGGGACGGCAGCCCGGCCGCCCGCGCGGCGACCACGATCCGGGACCGCGGCCACGCCAGCGCGTCGCCGCCGGACACCCGCAGGTCGGCGGCCAGGTCCGCCTCGCCGAGCGAGATCCCGGCGACGAGCGGGTGGGCGGTCGCGAGGGCGAGGGCGTTCTCGACGCCGAGCGCCGACTCCAGGACGGGGTACACCGGGACGCCGAGCGTGCCGGCGACGCGGCGCAGCTCCTCCGGGTCCTCGCACTTGGGGACCCGTACCCCGGCGAGGCCCTCCGGCGCGGTCGCGAGCAGCGCGATGTCGTCGGCGCCGTCCGGGGTGGCGGGCGCGTTGATCCGCACGTGCGCGGTGCGACCGTCCGCCAGCGCGGCCAGGACGCCCCGCCGGGCATCGTGCTTGGCGGCCGGCGCGACCGCGTCCTCCAGGTCGATGATCACCGCGTCGGCGTCCGAGGCCAGCGCCTTGCCGATCCGGTCCGGGCGGTCGCCGGGCACGTAGAGCCAGGAGCGCGGCGTCACTTGATCACTCCCTTGGCGCGCAGGTCGGCCAGCCCGGCCTCGCCGACGCCGTAGCGGGCGAGGATCTCGGCGGTGTGCGCGCCGAGGGGCGGCCCGGCCGAGTCGATCCGGCCGGGCGTCCGCGACAGCCGGAACAGCACGTTCTGCATCTTCACCGGGCCGAGCTCGTCGTCCGGGACGGTCGCGATGGTGCCGAGCGCCTCGAACTGCGGGTCGGTCATGACGTCGGCCGCGGTGTAGACGGGCGCGACCGCGGCCTGCGCCTCCTCGAACGCCTTGACGACCTCTTCGCGGTCGCGCCCGGCGATCCACGACCCGACGGCCCCGTCCAGCACGTCGGCGTGCTCGGCACGTTCCGCCCCGGTCGCGAACCACGGCTCGTCGATCAGCTCGGGCCGGCCGACCAGCCGCATCACCCGCTCGGCGATCGACTGGGCGCTGGTGGAGATCGCGACCCAGCCGCCGTCGCGGGTCCGGTAGGTGTTGCGGGGCGCGTTGTTGTGCGACCGGTTCCCGGTGCGGGCCTGCAGCTCGCCGAGCTGGTCGTAGGTGATGATCTGCGGGCCGAGCAGGGTGAGGATCGGCTCGATGATGGCGAGGTCGACCACCTGGCCCTCGCCGGTCGCCTCCCGGGCCCGCAGCGCCGCCATGACCGCGAAGGCGGTGGTCAGCGCGGCGATGCCGTCCGCGAGGCCGAACGGCGGCAGGGTCGGCGGGCCGTCCGGCTCCCCGGTGATCGCCGCGAACCCGCTCATCGCCTCGGCGAGGGTCCCGAACCCCGGCCGCTTGGCGTACGGGCCGGTCTGCCCGAACCCGGTGACCCGCGCGAGGACGAGCCGGGGGTTGATCCTCCTCAGCTCGTCCGGGCCGAGGCCCCAGCGCTCCAGCGTCCCCGGCCGGAAGTTCTCGATCACCACGTCGGCGTCGGCGGCCAGCCGGCGGAACAGGTCCTGACCCTCGGGGGAGCCGAGGTAGAGGGTCATCGCCTTCTTGTTGCGGCCGAGCATCTTCCACCAGAGCCCGACGCCGTCGCGCTGCGCGCCGTGGCTGCGCACCGGGTCGCCCTTCGGGTGCTCGATCTTGATGACCTCGGCCCCGTAGTCGGCGAGCAGCGTCGCGGCGAGCGGGCCGGCGAACAGCGTGGCCGCGTCGAGGACCCGGACTCCGGACAGGGCGTCGGTCATGGGAGGGGTACCGCCTTCGGGTGATCGTTCCGCTTGGAGAAACATCGGTCGGCATCTCGTCCGGTTCGCGCGAGCGGCCCGGACTTCTCAAATTGGCACTGCATGTCGAGTTTCGTCAAGTTTCACCTAGATATTGACCCGATGACGTGACCGGTGCCACCATGGCGCAACGGTGACCTGCTGTTCCTCCAAGCGGAACATCCACGAGGGGACTGCGGGTCGGATGCGGCAGGAGAGGTGAATGTCGGCTCGAAAGCTCGCCGCCGGGCTCGGCGCCTGCGCGGTCCTGCTGGCCGCGGCCGGCTGCGGCGGCTCGGCGCCGTCCGGCGCGGCCGGGGTGGCGGCCGGCCGCGACGAGGGCCCGGTCAAGATCGGCGCGCTGCATCCGGTCAGCGGCGCCAACGCGGTCGACGGCCAGCAGATGCGGCGCGGCGCGCAGCTGGCCGTGGACGCGATCAACGCGAAGGGCGGCATCAGGTCCCTCGGCGGACGCAAGGTCGAACTGGAGACGGGCGACACCCAGGGCAAGGCGGAGGTCGGCCAGAGCGAGGCGCAGCGGCTCATCTCCGCCGGCGCCGTCGGGCTCGTCGGCACCTATCAGAGCGCGGTCAGCACCAACGTCGCGGTCGTCGCCGAACGCAACCGGGTGCCGTTCGTCATGGACGTCACCGCCTCGGACGCGATCTTCTCCAACGGTTACGAGTACTCGTTCCGGGTCCAGCCGGGCAGCGCCGCCATCGCGGGCGCCGCCGCCCGCTACCTCAAGGAGGTGTCGCAGCAGGCGGGCAAGCCCGTCAAGAAGGTCGCGTTCCTGCACGAGCAGACCGACTTCGGCAGCGGCGCCGCCGAGGCGTTCACCGCGGCGGCGGAGAAGCTCGGCGTCGAGGTCGGCCCGAACATCAGCTATGACGCGCTGACCGTGTCCGACCTCACCGCGCAGATCACGCAGGTCAAGGCGTCCGGCGCGGACGTCCTCGCGGTCGCCGGCTACTACCGCGACAGCCTGCTCGCCGCCAAGGCCATCGCGGCGGTCAAACCGCGGCTGAACGCCGTCTGGGGCGTGTCGAACGGCGCCTACGACCAGCCGAAGTTCGTCACCGACGGCGGCGCGCTCGGCGAGCGGTACTTCAGCACCAACTACCACTTCGACGCGAAGAACCAGCAGACCGCCGGCCTGCGGGCCGGCTACCAGCGGCGCTACGGCGCCCCCATGCGCACGGGCGCGGTCCTCGCCTACGACGCGGTCCAGGTGATCGCGCAGGGCGTGGAGCGCGCGGGCGGCACCGACGCGGAGAAGGTGCGCGACGCGATCGCGTCCTCGAAGGTCGAGCCCCGCACGGTCGGCACCGGCCCGATCGCCTTCGCCCCCAACGGAGACAACAAGAACGCGCTCCCTGTCCTGATGCAGGTGCAGAACGGGCAGGTCAAGCAGGTCTATCCGGCGGAGAAGGCCGAATCCAAGCCCAACTACTCGGTGACGTGGCGGTCATGAGCAACAGCGGAACCAAGACCGAACCCCCTCCCGCCCCCGCCGTCCGGCGGGGCCCGCTCGCCCGGCTGAGCCCCGGCGACGGGACGGGTGCCCTCCTCAAACGCGCCGCCGCGACCGGCGGCCTGGTGGCGGTCGCGATCGCCATCGCCCTGATCAAGTCCGGCAGCGGCCTGGTCGTCTGGCAGTCGGTGGTCACCGGCCTGCTGATGGGCGGCCTGTACGGGCTCATCGCGATGGGCCTCACGCTGATCTTCGGTGTGCTGGACATCGTCAACTTCGCGCACGGCGCGCTGCTCGCCATCGCGATGTTCATCGCGTTCGGCGTCGTGCAGGGCACCGGGCTGCACCCCTACCTCACCCTGCTGGTCGCGGTGCCCGCGCTGTTCCTCATCGGCGCGGTCGTGCACCGCGGCCTGCTCAGCGGGACGGGCGGCGCGTCGCTGGAGAACCAGCTGCTCATCACGCTCGGCCTGTCGCTGCTGCTGGAGAACGGGCTGCTGATGTTCTTCGGCGCCGAGCCCAAGAACGTCGCGCTGCCCGGCGACTTCCAGTTCTCGCTGTTCGGCGCGGTCGTGTCCGGCGCCCGGCTGTACGCGTTCCTCGGCGCGATCGCGATCGGCGCGCTGCTGTTCTGGCTGCTGCGCCGCACCCGGTTCGGGACGGCGATCCGCGCGGTCGCCGCGAACGGGCCGGGCGCCGAACTGGTCGGGGTGAACGTCCGGCGCGTCCACACGCTCACGTTCGCGATCGGGACGGCCTGCGCCGGGGCCGCCGCGGTGCTGGCCGCGCCGCTGGTCACGGTCACGCCCACGCTCGGCGAGCAGTTCAACATCACCGCGTTCGTCGTCGTGGTGCTCGGCGGGATGGGCAACGTCGCCGGCGCGCTCGTCGGCGGGCTGCTCATCGGGCTGGTCGAGCAGCTCACCACGATCTACATGGACGGCCAGAGCTCGCTGCTCGGCGTGTTCGCCGTCTTCCTGATCGTGCTGTTCCTCCGTCCGCAGGGACTCTTCGGGAGGCGCTCATGACGGGCACGACCGGCATCACCTTGACCGGCCGCCCCGGCGCGGGCGCGGCCCGCCCCGTGAAGGCGCCGCCGCTGCGGCCGCAGAACCGGCAGCTCGCCGTCCTCGCGGTGCTGCTGCTCGTGGCGGTCCCGCTGCCGCTGGTGCTGCCGCCCGCGCAGGGCGCCGTCGCCGTCCGCATCCTGATCTTCGCGCTGATGGCCGTCGGCTGGAACGTGATGAGCGGGTTCGGCGGGATGTTCAGCTTCGGGCACGCCGCGTTCTTCGGCCTCGGCGCCTACACCAGCGCCTACCTGCTGGTCGAGCACAACGTGTCGCCGTGGATCGGGATGCTCGCCGGGATGGCGGTCGCGGCGGCGGTCGCCGTCGTCATCGGCTACTTCGCGTTCCGGTACCGGCTCCAGGGCGCCTACTTCGCGCTGGCGACGTTCGCGTTCGCCGAGATGCTGCGCCTGATCGTCACGACGACGGAGTTCACCAACAAGGCGGTCGGGTTCACGGTCCCGCTGATCCGGGGCTCGTCGCTCTGGAAGATCCAGTTCGCGGCGGACTCGCCCGCCTACTTCTGGATCGCGCTCGGCCTCGCCGGCCTCGCCGCGCTGGTCAGCATCCTGTTCCTGCACTCGCGGACGGGACGCTACGTCACCGCGATCCGCGACGACGAGCCGGCGGCGGCGTCCCTCGGCACGCCCGTCATGCGCTACAAGCTGATGACCGTCGCGCTGTCGGCCGCGATCACCGCGGTCGCCGGCGCCTTCTATACGCAGTACTACCTGTTCGTGAACCCGGACCTGGCGTTCGGCTCGTCGGTGTCGATCCAGGCGATCGCGACCGTCGTGATCGGCGGCATCGGCACGATCTGGGGCCCGATCGTCGGCGCGATCATCCTGGGGTCGCTGTCGGACGTCACCGCCACGCTGCTGCGGACCCCGCCCGGCTTCCTGGACTTCCTGCAGGGACGCAGCGGCCTCGACGTCGCGGTCTACGCGGTCCTGCTGATCCTGATCGTCCGGCTGCTGCCCAAGGGCATCGTCGGCACGATCGCCGCGAGGTGGCGCAGATGAGCCCTACCGCTGGAACGGCCGCCGGCACGGCACTGGACGTCGCCGGGGTCGGCAAGGACTTCCGGGGCCTGCGGGCGCTGTCGGACGTCGACTTCCGGGTCGGGGAGGGCGAGATCCTCGGCATCATCGGCCCGAACGGCGCCGGGAAGACGACCCTGTTCAACGTCATCTGCGGCGCGCTCCGGCCGGACGCGGGACGCGTCGTGTTCGGCGGCCGGGACATCACCGGGGCCTCGCCCGACCGCATCGCGCGGGCCGGGATGGTGCGGACGTTCCAGCTCATGCGGCCGTTCGGGAGCATGAGCGTCCTGGAGAACGTGAGCCTCGCCGCCCAGCACCGCCGCCAGTCCCGGCACGGGCTCCGCAAGCGGTCACTCGACGTGGTGGAGCGCGTCGGCCTCGGGGAATGGGCCCACTGCGGCGCCACCGAGCTGCCGACGGCCGGGCTGAAGCGGCTCGAACTCGCGCGGGCGCTCGCGATGCGGCCGAAGGTCCTGCTGCTGGACGAGGTGCTGGCGGGGCTCGTCCCGGCCGAGCGCGAGCCCGTCCTGGACCTGCTCGCCGCGCTCCGCGAGGAGGACGGCACGACACTGCTGTTCATCGAGCACATCATGGCCGCCGTGATGCGGCTGTCGGACCGGGTCCTCGTCCTGGACCAGGGCCGGGTGCTGGCCGCCGGCTCCGCCGAGGAGGTCACCTCCGACCCGCGCGTGATCGAGGCGTACCTCGGAGAGGAGCCCGGTGGTGACGACGACTGAGATGCTGAAGATCGACAAGCTCTGCGCGGGCTACGGGCGGATGCGGATCCTGCACGACGTCGACCTGCGGCTCGGCGAGGGCGAGATCGTCGCGCTCGTCGGCGCGAACGGCGCCGGCAAGACGACCACGCTCCGGGCGGTGTGCGGGCAGCTGCGGCCGGAATCGGGGACGATCACGTTCGCGGGGTCGCCGACGGCCGGGCGCCGCCCCGACCAGCTCGTCCGCGACGGGCTCGTGCACGTCCCCGAGGACCGGGCGCTGTTCGGCACGCTCACCGTCGAGGAGAACCTGCGGATGGGCGCCTGGACCCGCCCGGCGGCGGGGGCCGAGGCGGGGATGCGCGAGGTGTTCGAGCTGTTCCCCGTCCTCGCCGAGCGCCGCGCGCAGGTCGCGCAGACGTTCAGCGGCGGGCAGCAGCAGATGCTCGCGATCGGCCGGGCGCTGATGGCGCGGCCGAAGCTGCTCATGCTGGACGAGCCGTCGACGGGCCTGTCGCCCAAGCTGACCTGGGCGGTGCTCGACGCCGTGAGGCGGATCCGCGACACGGGCGTCGCCGTCCTGCTCGTCGAGCAGAACGCCAAGCAGGCGCTCGGCATCGCCGACCGCGCCTACGTGCTGGAGAGCGGATCGACCGTGCTGCACGGGACGGGCAGCGAGCTGGCCGGATCCGCCGAGGTCAGGAAGGCGTACCTGGGGCTGTGATCGAGGAGCCGGTTTCATACGCACGGACGGCTACGGCCCGGCTGGGGGAATGGGCCGCCGGCCTGGACGTCGCGGACGTGCCGGCGCCGGTGCTCGACCGGCTGTCACTCGTCCTGCTCGACGCGGCCGGCGTGACGGCCCTCGGTGCCGGGCTGGACGGGATGCGCGCGATGCGGTCGTCGTGGAACGCCCCCGGCGGGCCCGCGCCGCTCATCGGCGGCGGGCGGTGCGTGTCGGTGGACGCCGCCGCCTGGCTGAACGCGATGTCGCTCGTCTGCCTTGAGCTGGACGAGGGCAACAAGTACGCCAAGGGGCATCCGGCGGCGCACGGGTTCCCGGCCGTCCTGGCGCTGGCGTCCGAACGGGACGCCTCTGGGCGGGACACGGCCGCCGCGCTGCTCGCCGCCTACGAGGTCGCGTCCCGGTTCGGGCGGGCGTCCCGGCTGCGGCCGGGCGCGCACCCGCACGGGAGCTGGGGCGTCGCGGGCGCCGCCGCCGGATGCGCGCGGCTGCTCGGCCTCGGCCCGGACGCGGTGGCCGCCGCGATCGACACCGGCGCCGGGCTGCCGGTCGCCGGGCACTTCGCGTCCGCGACCGGCGGGAACCCGGTGCGGGACGCGTGGATGGGCGCGTCCAACCTCTCCGGGCTGGTGGCGGCCCGGATGGCGTCCGCCGGGATCGCCCGCAACACCGGGACGGCCGCGCTCTCGCTGGGGACCCTGCTGGGCGAGTTCGACGCGTCCGAGCTGACCGGCGGGCTCGGCGAACGCTGGGACATCGCCCGCGGCTACTTCAAGCGGCACGCCTCGTGCTCGTTCACGCACCCGGCCGCCGACGCGGTGCTCGAACTGCGCCACGACCTGGACCCCTCGCGGATCACCGGGATCCTGGTCGAGACGCACGCGCTCGGCGCAGGCCTGGCGGCCCCCGAGTGGGACAACCGGCTGTCGGCGATGTTCTCCACGCCGTTCGCCGTCGCCGCCGCCCTGCTCGACGGCGAGGTCGGGCCGCGCGCCCGGCTCGACGACCCGGCGTTGCGGGCCCTGGCGCGGCGTGTCCGGCTGGTGGAGGCGGGCGACCTGACCGCGCGTCTCCCCGACGAGCGCGCCGCCCGCGTCACCGTCGAGCTGGACGACGGCAGCGCCCGCACCCGGGAGGTGCCCAACCCGGTCGGCGACGCGGACCACCGCCCCCTGGCGGAGCAGGACGTCCTGGCGCTGCTGAAGGGATGGCTTCCCGGACGCGAGGACCTGATCGACCGGGCGGCGGCGTTCTCCCGCGACCTGCCCGCCCTGGACCACGTCGGCGAGCGCCTCCGCGGCCTCGCCGGAGACGAGACCGACGACGAGACGAAGGAGCCGAAGTGATGCGCGCCCTGGCCGTGACGCCGATCCACCTGCCGCCGGACGAGATCCGGCGGCGGCAGGCCCGCTACGACCGGCTCGCCCCGCCAGGCCTGTCCATCGAGCTGCGGGACGTCGGCCCGTCCGCGCCCGGATCGCTGGACGACGAGGCGTCGATCCGCGCGTCCGAACGCGAGGTCGCGGCGGCGCTGGCCCGCGGCGGCGGGGAGGGCTGGGATCTCGCCTTCCCCGACTGCGTGCTCGACCCGGCCGTGCCCGACGGCCCCGCCCTTGACCAGGGCGTTCATGTCAATGGCCTGCTCAAGTTGAGTAGTATGCACCTTGCTGCGATGAATGTACGGTTCGGCGCGGTGGTGCGGAACGAGGCGATCGGCGCGGAGCTGGGCCGCCGCCTGAAGGGCTACGGCCTGGAGGCCTACGTCGCCGGGATCGCGATCCTGGAACTGCCCTTCGACGCCATCGCCGACACCGGCGCCTGGAACGCCGCCCTCGGCGAGGCCGCGGACGCGCTCGCCGCCGCCGGCGCCACCGCCGTGCTCAATGGCTGCTCGGCCGTCGACGTCGAGGACGGCCGGTTCGCGGCGCGCGTCGTCGACCCCACGGAACTGGCCCTGCGGCTGATGCCCCTGCGGCTCATGGCGATCGGGAGGAGCGCATGACCGACGGACCCGACCTCGTCATCGCGGGCGCCGGCGGCGGGCTCGCCGGGGCGCTGCGCGCCGCCGAACTCGGCCTCAGCGTGGTCGTCGTCGAGTCCAGCGAGCACTTCCGGCGCGGCAACAACACGTCGATGTCCACGGCGATGTTCCCCGGCGCAGGCTCCCGCTGGCAGGCGTCGGAGGGGCTCTACGACTCTCCCGACCAGTTCGTCGCCGACGTCATGGCCAAGACCGGCGGAAAGGCCCACGCCCGCCTCGCCAGGACGCTCGCCGAGGTCAGCGCCCGCCTCGTGGAATGGCTCGCCGACTCGGCCGGGCTGCCGCTGTCGCTGGTGACCGACTTCAACTACCCGGGGCACTCCGTCCCGCGGTGCCACTCCGTCCCCGGACGGCACGGCTCCAGCGTGATCGACCACCTGGCCCGGCGCGTCCGCGAGCACCCGGCCATCGACCTGCTCGTCCCCGCCAAGCTCGTGGACGTCACCACCGGTTCGGACGGCGCCGTGTGCGCGGCCGTCGTCCAGTACCCGGACGGGACGCGGGAGGAGATCCCGACGGCCGCCGTCCTCCTCGCCACGAACGGCTTCGGCGCCGACGGCGACCTCGTGCGGCGCCACCTGCCGGAGATCGCCGGCGCGCTCTACCAGGGCAGTGACCAGTCCCGCGGCGACGCGCTCCGCATCGGCGGCGGGCTCGGCGCCGCCATCGGCTACCTGGACGCCTACCAGGGCCACGGCGCCGTCGCCGCCGGGGCGGGCACCCTCGTCGGCTGGGCCACGATCATCCACGGCGCGGTCATGGTGGACCTCGGCGGGCGCCGCTTCGGCGACGAGACCCGCGGCTACTCCGAGTACGCCGCCGAGCTGGCCGGCCGCCCGGGCGGCACCGGCTGGATCGTCCTGGACGAGACGATCCACGAGCAGTGCCGGCGGTTCAAGGACTTTCGCGACACCGTCGAGTCGGGCGTCCTCGTCTGGGCCGACGACACCGAGGGCCTCGCCAAGGCCACCGGCCTGCCCGCCGGTGCCCTCGCCGAGGAACTGGACGCCTCGGCGGCCGCGGCGCGCGGCGAACGTCCCGACGAGCACGGCCGCACCCATTGGGAGCGTCCGCTGGCCGGCCGGTACGCCGCCGTGCGCGTCGTCCCCGCCCTCTTCCACACCCAGGGCGGGCTGATCGTCGACGAGGACGCCGCCGTCGTCGACGCCGGCGGCCGTCCGATCCCCGGCCTGTACGCGGCGGGCGGCGCCGCCGCCGGGATCTCCGGCCACGGCGCCGACGGCTACCTGCCCGGCAACGGCCTGCTGCCCGCCTTCGGCCTCGCCTACCTGGCGGCGGGCGCCGCCGCCCGCCGCAAGACCACCCGCCGCACGACCACCCGCGACAACTGAGGAGATGTTTCGCATGGCCACGACCGAGCTGCTGCTGAAGAACGTGCGGGTGGTCCGTCCCGAAGCCGCCGAGGGCACCGAGCCGGAGCTCGCGGACATCGCCGTCAACGACGGCACCATCGTCCGCGTCGCGCCCGGCCTGCCGGACGGCGACGCCGCCACCGTCATCGACGGGCGCGGACGCCTCGCCTTCCCCGGTGTCGTGGACGCCCACCAGCACTGGGGCATCTACAACGAGCTGGCCGCCGACACCCGCACCGAGAGCCGCGCCAGCGCGCAGGGCGGCGTCACCACGTCGCTCACCTACATGCGGACCGGCCAGTACTACCTGAACAAGGGCGGGCCGTACCGGGAGTTCTTCCCCGAGGTGCTGAGCGCGGCGCAGGGCAACGCCTACGTCGACTACGCCTTCCACCTGGCGCCGATGATGGCCGAGCACATCGACGAGATCCCGTACCTCGTCGAGGAGCACGGCGTCACGTCCTTCAAGATCTTCATGTTCTACGGGAGCCACGGCCTGCACGGACGCTCGTCCAGCCAGAGCGACTTCCTCATGACGCCGCCCGACGAGCGCTACGACGTCGCGCACTTCGAGTTCGTCATGCGCGGCATCCAGCAGGCCCGCGAGCAGCTCGCCGACTACGCGCCGCACATCTCCCTCTCGCTGCACTGCGAGACCGCCGAGATCATGACCGCCTACACCAGGATGGTCGAGCAGGACGGGTCGCTCACCGGGCTGCGCGCCTACAGCGCGTCCCGTCCGCCGCACTCCGAGGGCCTCGCCGTCACCATCGCGTCCTATCTGGCGCACGAGACGGGCCTGCCCAACATCAACCTCCTGCACCTGTCGTCCGAGAAGGCGCTGTCGGCCGCCCTCACCATGGCGGGCGCGTTCCCGCACATCGACTTCCGCCGCGAGGTCACCATCGGGCACCTCCTCGCCGACGTCGACACCGCGCACGGCCTCGGCGGCAAGGTCAACCCGCCGCTGCGCGACCGCGCCGACGTCGAGGCGCTGTGGCGGCACGTCCTCGCCGGCGAGGTCGACTGGGTCGTCAGCGACCACGCCTGCTGCCGCGACGAGATGAAGTTCGGCGCGGACCGCGACGACATCTTCCTCGCCAAGTCCGGGTTCGGCGGCGCCGAGTACCTGCTGCCCGGACTCGTCGGCGAGGGACTCAAGCGGGGCCTGCCGCTCCAGCGCGTCGCGCAGCTGACGTCCTGGAACCCGGCCCGCCGCTACGGCCTGCTGAACAAGGGCGCCATCGCGGAGGGCTACGACGCCGACATCGCCCTGGTCGACCCCGACGTGTCCTGGACGGTCCGCGCCGCAGACTCCGAGTCCACGCAGGAGTACACGCCTTTCGAGGGGTTCCCCATGACCGCGCGGGTCACCGACACCTTCGTCCGCGGGCAGCGCGTGTACGCCGACGGCGAGATCACCGGTGAGCCGGCCGGCCGCTACCTCCGCCGCGGCCGGTGAATCCTAGGATCGACGAGTGACCAACCAGACCGCCACCGCCCCACCCTCGGGGGGAACCGAGGTCGCCGGGCGCGTCGCCGACGTGATGCTGCTGTTCGCCGGCGGCCCCGAATACCTCGGCGTCACCGCCATCAGCCGGGAGCTCGGCATCTCCAAGGCCGTCGTGTACCGCATCCTGCAGTCGCTGGTGTCGCGCGAGATGCTGGAGGCGGGCGCGGCGGGCTACCGGCTCGGCCCCGCCGCGCTCGCGCTCGGCGTGAGCGCGCTGCGGCGCTTCAACGTCCGCAACGCCGCCGCGCCCGTCCTGCGGCGGCTGCGGGACGAGACCGGGGAGACGACCACGCTGTCCGGCCTCGTCGGCGACGAGCGGGTCTACCTCGACCAGTTCGAGAGCCCCCGCGAAGTCAAGATGACGGTCGAGGTCGGACGCCGGTTCCCGCTGCACGCGGGCTCCTCGGGCCGGGTCATCCTCGCGTTCCTGCCCGAGGAGCGGCGCGAGTCGGTGCTGGCCCGCCCGCTGGCGGCGCTCACCGAGCGGACCGTCACCGACGAGACCGCGCTCCGCGCCCGGCTCACCGACACGGCCCGCGACGGCGTCGGCGTCTCCCTCGGCGAACGCCAGGCCGACGCGGGCTCGGTCGCCGCGCCGCTCTTCGGCCCGGACGGCGAGGTCCACGGCTCGATCAGCGTGTGCGGCCCCCGGCACCGCTTCACCCCCGAGGCGATCGAGCGGTACCGGACACTCGTCCGCGACGCCGCCGAGGAGATCACCCGCACCTGGACGACGCACCGGTAGCCGTTCTAGGCGATGCGGAAGTGCGTGGTCAGGCGCCCTTCGCCGTCCAGGAAATGGAAGGCGACGCCCGGGGGAGCGTCGTAGTCGGCGATGCCGCCCTGCTGCCCGGGCAGTACGAGCGTCGACACGACGCCCGGCGCCACGAGCAGCGGCCGTCCCGCGAAGGTCGTGGCGGCCGCCGTGTGCGCATGCCCGCAGAGGACGGCTACGACCTGCGGATGCCGTTCGATGATCTCGGCGAGCCGCTCCTCCCGGTATTGGCGGATCTCGTCCACGTACGGGATCTGGAGCCTCACCGGCGGGTGGTGGAAGCAGACGAAGGCCGGCTTGCCGGGAGCTTCGGCGAGCCGGCTGTCGAGCCAGCCGATGGTCTCGTCGTCCAGAAGCCCATGGTCCTTGCCCGGGACGGTCGAGTCGCACATCAGGAACCTGGCGCCCGCGATCTCGTGGGCGCTGTTGATGGGGCCGTCGTCCGGCGGCTCGTCCAGAAGCACCTCCCGGAACGGCTCGCGCACGTCGTGGTTGCCGGGGCAGGTCAGCACCGGATGGCCGGACGCGAGGACCTTCCGAGCCTGCTCGTACTCGGCGGGAAGGCCGTGGTCGACGATGTCACCGGTGACGAGGACGGCATCGAGCGGCATGCCGTTCAGCTGGTCCATGACCCGCGCCGCGCGTTCGGCCCGATGCTCGCTCTGGTCGAGGTGGGTGTCGCTGAGCTGGGCGAAAACAATCATGTCCGCGAATCTAGGTCCTGACCGGCCCAGGATTAAGATCCAGTCCTATGCCGAAATCTTGGGCCGGTTCTGTCGACCTGCACCTGGCCGTCGACACCTCCGGCGGCCGCCGGGCGGGCCTGGAACGCGCCCTCCGCACCGCCATCGCGACGGGCCGCCTCGCCTCCGGCGCCGCACTGCCGTCGACGCGGGCCCTGTCCGCGGAACTCGGCCTCTCGCGCGGGACGGTGAGCGCCGCCTACGACCAGCTGACCGCCGAGGGCTACCTGACCGCCGTCCCCGGCTCCGGCACCCGCGTGGCCGACCTCCCCGACCCGCCGCAGGCTTCACGTGCCGACTCGGCGAGCGCGGCTTCGTGGGCGGGTTCCGCGAGCGCGGCGGCAGCGGCCCTTCCGCCTCCGGCAGCGGGCTCGCCGTCTACAGCGGAGGGGCGGGCGGAGGCCCCGCTGCATGATCTGCTGCCCGGGCGTCCCGACCTGAGCACCTTCCCGACCTCCGCATGGCTGCGCTCGACCCGCCGCGTCCTGGGGAGAGTGTCGCCCGAGGTGCATGCGCTGGGCGATCCACGCGGCCGCCCCGAGCTGCGCGAGGCGCTGGCGGGCTACCTCGGGCGGACGCGGGGCGTCCACGCCGATCCCGCGCGGATCGTCATCACCTCCGGCTACGCCCAATCTCTAGGCCTGCTGGCCTCCGTCCTGCGGGACGCGGGGACGACCTCGTTCGCGATGGAGGAGCCGGGACACCCGTTCCACCGTGCCATCGTCCGTCGCGCCGGCCTCGACATCGTCCCCCTGCCAGTGGACGACCGAGGCGCCCGGCCCGACACGCTCGACGGGGTCGGCGCGGCCGTGCTCACCCCGGCGCACCAGTACCCGTCCGGCGCGACCCTCCACCCGGACCGTCGGCGCGCCTTCGCCACCTGGGCCCGCGACACCAACGGGACGATCATCGAGGACGACTACGACGGCGAGTTCCGCTATGACCGCCAGCCCGTGGGCGCACTCCAGGGGACCGCCCCGGACCACGTCGTCTACGGAGGCACCGCGTCCAAGACCCTCGCCCCGGCGCTGCGCCTCGCCTGGACGGTGCTGCCCGCACATCTGGTCGAGCCCTTCGCCGAAGCGAAACGCCTGGCCGACGCCCACACCCAGTCGCTCGCGCAGCTCGTCCTCGCCGACCTGATCGACACCCATGCCTACGACCGCCACATCCGCGCGTCCCGCCTGCGCTACCGCCGCCGCCGAGACCTGCTGATCGAGACGCTGCGCGCCCGCGCGCCCCACGTCCGTGTGCTGGGTGTGGCCGCCGGCCTGCACGCCCTGGTCCTGCTCCCCTCGGCCGGCCCGGACGAGAACGAGATCATGCGGCGCGCCGCGTCCCATGGCCTGGCGCTGATGCCCTTGCGAGACCATTGGCAAGACCCAGCCGGACGCCCGCAAGGATTGATAGTCGGCTACAGCACACCGGTCGGCCCCGCCTACGCACCCGCCCTAGACGCCCTGTGCACAGTCCTAGCGGGGCGTCCACCGTGATCGGTCCTTGCTGGGACGATTTCCGGATGTCATTCGACGAACTGGCCACTCGCCTTGCCGACTCGGCACGAGTCGCGTTCACGCAAGCGCGACGCCTGCATCCTGGTGAGTCCTTCTACTGCTATGCGCTGTACACGGACGCGTTCGCCGCCTACATCCTGCCCACCTGCGCCTCCGAGGAGGGGCTGTGCCAGATCGCGAAGAGGTACGCGGAAAAGTCCGGCCGCACCGTGGACGAGCACGCGGCCAGCCTGCGTTGGGGCCCGGCGGACTCGCCATACCACCTGCTGGGGGAGGAGCACTTTGCCGGTGTGCTCGGCCTCCTGGAAAGCCGAGATCTCCCGTGGCAGCACGCTGACGATGCCGTGGACGTCGAGGTCGACGGCCGTTTCGACGCCTGCTTCCGTGCGCTGGCGGCCTTGGAACAGGAGGGATTCTTCGGCCACGGCGCTGAGCGTGACCGGGTCGTCGTCAACGTGCTCCAAGGCGACCAGAGTGATGAGAGCGTCCTGGAGAACGCCCGTCGTCTCAACCCGCCCGCCGCCGTCGCGCAACTGGAACGCGACCTGCACGTTTCCAGCTGAGGGCGGACGCCCGCCGCCGCTTTGTGTCGCCAGTGGGATGCAGAGGTGGGTCGCCTGAAGGATGGCGCACTTGTGAGGACCGATTCAGAGGTGGATGCCGCGCGGATGCTGATCTCGACGGCTGATGCCGGTCACGTCCCTTACGGCGGTCTCTTTATCGTTAAGGGTGGTTTCTGAAGGTGTCACGCTGAGGTGGCCTCTTCACGTTGCCGGGAAAGTGCGGGTGTGTCGCAAATTGCTGGCACTTCGCCTGATGTTGCCGGTTAGGGATGCTTGTTCTGGCTGGGCTCTGCTGACGGTACGGCTCCTGGCCTCGCCTTCGGCGAGAGTGCGTGCCGCCAGGTCAAGGGGTTCGCGGGGATGCCTGAGCCTGCCGGACGGGCATGACCAGAAATTATCCAGCGATGCGTGCAACTAATCCAGATATCTTCGATGTTGGCTATAAGAAGGACTTGTTGTTCGATAAAATACAAGCATGTGTTCGATCGAGATCGACATCGCGTCGATGTCCGCCGTGGAGTTGGCGGACGTGGCGCATGCCATCGCGGCCGAACTCGCCCAACGACAGGCGCCTGACTCACCCGCCGTGTGCATGCGGATGGCCGAAACCCTCTCCGCCGCCACCGACCTGCACGAAAGCGCCCTCGCCGACACCATCGCCCGGGTAGACGCCTCCGGTGAGATGCGCCGTTGGGGCCTGCCGTCCGCCCTCGCCTGGCTACGCAACCACATGGGCATGCGCGAAGCCCGAGCCAGAGAACGCCTCGCCCTGGCCCGCCAGCACACCCGCCTGCCGCAGGTCACCAAACTGCTGGCCTGTGGCGACCTCTCCTACGGGTACGCCGCCACGATCGCCACAGCCGTCAACCGGCTCCCCGACCAAGACTGCGCCGCCGCTGAAGAGATCCTCCTCGACCTCACTGATCAAGGATTCTCGGCCGGGAAGGTCGCCGCCTTCGGCAACAAGATCACCGACCTGATCGCCGAACGCGACGGCACCGAAAAGGCCGACTCCGAGACCCGACGCGGATATGAGCGCTCCTGGATCGACTCCACCCGCTCCCTGGACGGCGGCCGCTACATCAAAGGCTGGCTCAACGCCGAAGACGCCGCCATCTGGGACGGCACCCTGGGCCCGCTGGCCAAACCCGCCGGGACCGACGACCGCCGCGACCTGTCCGAACGCACCGCCGCCGCCCTGACGTCCGTGCTGTCCGGCGGACACAAGGGCACCAAGGTCACCGTCATCTGCGACCTGGACACCCTCACCGGCGGCACCGCACCCGCCCGCCTGACCGACGGCACCCCCATTCCCG
>NZ_SMKY01000300.1 GCF_004349235.1 Actinomadura darangshiensis
ACCACCACCGCAGCGAGCCCGCCCGCCACCGCCAAGTTCCCGCCCGGCTTCCTCTGGGGCGTCGCCACGTCCGGCTTCCAGAGCGAAGGCTCCTTCCCCGACAGCAACTGGACGAGGTACGCCGACCGCAAGGCCACCGGCGTCGAGGACCCGTACGGCAACTCCGTCGACTTCCGGCACCGCTACCCGTCCGACCTGAAACTCGCCCAGGGCCTCGGCGCGAACGTCTTCCGGACGTCCGTCGAGTGGTCGCGCATCGAGCCGCGCCGCGGCCACCGCGACCCCGCCGCGCTCGCCTACTACGACGACCTCGTCCGCCGGATCAAGGCGGACGGCATGCGCCCGATGATCACGCTCGACCACTGGGTGTACCCCGGCTGGGTGGCCGACCAGGGCGCCTGGGACGACCCCCGCACCCAGGACGACTGGCTGCGCAACGCCCGCTTCGTCGTGGACCGGTACAAGGACCAGGGCGTCATCTGGATCACGTTCAACGAGGCCAGCGCCTACATCTACAAGGAGCTGACCACGCGCCCGATGGACCTCGGGCAGATGATGAAGATGCGGGACGCCCTCATCAGGACGCACCGCGCCGCCTACGACATGATCCACGAGCTCGACCCGGGCGCCCCCGTGTCGAGCAACGTCGCCTACGGGTCGCCCGTCAACGGCATCTTCGACGCCGCCCTGTTCAACGACGTCACCGACAAGCTCGACTTCATCGGCATCGACTACTACTACGGCGCCAACCTGCAGAACTTCACGGCCGCGTACGCGCTAGCCGGCCAGTTCTGGAAGATCGACCCCGAGCCGGAGGGCCTGTACTACGTCCTGAAGAGCTACCAGCGCCGGGGGCCCGGCCTGCCGCTCTACGTCGTGGAGAACGGCATGTCGACCGACAACGGCAAGCCGCGCGAGGACGGCTACACGCGCTCGGACCACCTGCGCGACCACATCTACTGGATCCAGCGGGCGATGGCCGACGGCGTGAAGATGATGGGCTACAACTACTGGAGCCTCACCGACAACTACGAGTGGGGCAGCTACCGCCCGCGGTTCGGCCTCTACACGGTGGACGCGCTGACCGATCCGTCCCTGGCGCGGCGTCCGACCGACGCCGTCCCGGTCTACCGGTCCGTCATCGCGAACCGGGGCGTCCCGCCGGGGTACGTGCCGGTGCGCAAGCCCGGCTGGTGCTCCATCGAGGACCCCGTCGCGACCTGCCTCGGCACCACCCCCACCCCACCGGCCACCGCCCGCTGAATGCCCCGCGCGTCCGCGTGCGGAACGTGGCGTTCCCGGTGATCCAGCACGCTTACGGCATGTACTGCCTGGACGTGTCTCGCCCGGTCGTGGGGTCGTCAGTGGGTCGGGCGGAGGAGGTCTAGGACGGCCTGCTCCACTGGGCCCTGAGTCGCGAGTTCGCCTTCCGCGGTTTCCACGCCCAGGCGGCCTAGGACGGGGGCGACCGTTGTGCCGTCGTCGTACAGGTCGATGATGCGCGGGTCTATGTAGGACGCCCGTGCCACGGCCGGGGTGTTGCCCAGGTAGGAGGCGACCTCCTTGACGACGCGGACGACGGCGCGCTTGCGGGCGGTGTCGCTGGTCCCCGCGCGCACCGACACCGCCAGCCCGACCGCCGCGAGGACGGTGGCGTGCCAGGTGCGGAAGTCCTTGGCGGTGAAGTCGCCCTCGGTGACCTCGTGGATGAAGTCGTTGATGTCGGCCGCGGTGACGTCGTGCCAGCCGTCCCGCGTCCGGTAGGCGAGCAGTTCGGGGGAGTCGTCGCCGCGGCGCTTGAGGCCGCTCACGACCTTGCACACGTTCTCTTCGGCGACCGCCTGGTACCGGTCCTTGGAGCCCTTGGCCGGGTAGTCGAACGCGACCTCGCCGCGGCGGCAGGTGACGTGCTCGCGCAGGACGGTCGCGAGCCCGAACGTGTGGTTCTCCGCGGCGTAGGTCTCGCCGCCGATCCGGAAGAACCCCAGGTCGATGAGTCTCACGGCGGCGGCGAGCACCCGCTCGCGCGAATATCCTCGTCCAACGAGGTAATTGCTGAGCGTGTCGCGGACCTTGGGCAGCCGCTCGGCCAGCTCCAGCACGTGCTCGTGCTTCGCCCGGTCGCGCTGCTCCCGCCAGGCCTCGTGGTAGAGGTACTGGCGCCGTCCGGCCGCGTCCGTCCCCATCGCCTGGACGTGGCCGTCGGCGTCCGGGCAGATCCAGACGTCCTTCCAGGCCGGCGGTATGACGAGAGCCTTGATGCGGTCCTTCTCGGCGGGGTCGCCCAAGGGGCGCCCGTCGAGACCGAGATAGGTCCAGCCCTTGCCGCACCTCCGGCGCCCGTAGCCGGGCTCGGCCATGTCGCTCCGCTGCAGATCCATCAACCCGGGTGGATCTCTCCGCCGGCGGGCACCAGCGTCTGGCCCGTGTAGTAGGACGACTGGCGGTCGGAGGCGAAGAACACGTAGGACGGCGCGACCTCGTCCGGGTCGGCGGCGCGTCCCATCGGCGCCTGCTTCCCGAAGTCCTCCACGCGCTCCTCGTCGAACGTGGCCGGGATCAGCGGTGTCCACACCGGGCCCGGCGCGACGCAGTTGACCCTGATCTCGCGGTCCATGAGGTTCTGGGCGAGGGAGGTCGTCAGCGCCATCGCGGCGGCCTTGCTGGCCGAGTAGTCGATGAGCGTCTTGTTGCCCCGCAGCCCGTTGATCGACCCGGTGATGATGATGGACGACCCCGGCCCCATGTGGTCGAGCGCCTCCTGCACGGTCCAGAACAGCGCGAACACGTTCACCGCGAAGGTTCGGTGGAGCTGCGCGTCGTCGATCTCCCGGACGTCGTCCACCGGCGTCTGCGTGCCGTGGTGCAGGACGAGCAGGTCGAGTCCGCCCAGGTCCCGGACGGTGTGCTCGACGACCTCGCGGCAGTGCCGCTCCTCGGCCAGGTCGCCGCCGAACGTGACGCAGCGCCGTCCCGCCGCCTCGACGAGGCCCGCGGTGTGCCGGGCGTCCTCGTCCTCCTCCAGGTAGGTGATCGCGACGTCCGCGCCCTCCTTGGCGAACGCGACGGCGGTCGCGCGGCCGATGCCGGAGTCGCCGCCGGTGATCAGCGCGCGCCGCCCCGCCAGCAGGCCGCTGCCGGTGTAGTCGCGCATCTCGTCGCGCGGCTCGGGCGCCATGTCCGCGGTCCGCCCGGGGTACTCCTGGCTCTGCGCCGGAGGCTCGCTCATGCTCTGCTCACTCCCTCGGACGGGACGCGGGGCGGTCCTGGGGGCGTTTCCGGGCGCCCTTCGCTCATGTCCGGGCGGGTGCCCCTGGCCGCGGCGAGCAAACGTGGGCCATATTGTGACTCCTGGGTAACATCGCGGCCCGGCAATCCGCAGGGGTGTGAGCAGAGCACGCGGTGGCGCCTGGATAGCATCGTCCCGAACCACATTCGGTCCCTCACGTAAGGTGTCGCTTATGGACCTGAACGGAGTTTCCGCCGTCGTATCCGGTGGCGCGAGCGGCCTCGGTGAGGCCACCGTCCGCGCGCTGGCCGCCGAAGGCGCAAAGGTGGTCGTCGCCGACCTCAACGAGGACAAGGGCAAGGCCGTCGCCGACGAGGTCGGCGGCGTCTTCGTCAAGACGGACGTGTCGAACGAGGAGCAGGTGCGGGCCGCGGTGCAGGCCGCCGTCGACACCGGCGCCCCGCTGCGCGTCATCGTCAACAGCGCCGGCATCGGCTGGGCGTCGCGGACGGTGAACCGCGACGGCACCCCGCACGACCTGAACGCCTACGAGACCGTCATCCGGATCAACCTCATCGGCACCTTCAACCTGATGCGGATCGGCGCCGCCGCCATCTCCAAGACCGAGCCCGCCGACGCCGACGGCGCCCGCGGCGTGGTGGTCAACACCGCGTCCATCGCCGGCATCGAGGGGCAGACCGGGCAGCTCGCCTACTCCGCGTCCAAGGGCGGCATCATCGGCATGACGCTGCCGGCCGCCCGCGACCTCGCCGCGATCGGCGTGCGCGTGAACACCATCTGCCCGGGCATCATCGACACGCCGATCTACGGCGAGGGCGAGGCCGCGGACGCGTTCAAGGCCAAGCTCGCCGCGCCCGTCCCGTTCCCGAAGCGGATGGGCAAGGCGTCGGAGTTCGCGCACCTGGTCAAGTCCCTGATCGAGAACGACTACATGAACGGCGAGACGATCCGCTTCGACGGCGGCATCCGCTTCCAGCCCAAGTGAGGCCCCAATGACCGACGCTGTTCTGACCGAGGAAGACGGCGCCGTCCTCGTCATCACCATCAACCGCCCGGAGGCCCGCAACGCGGTCAACGGCGAGGTGGCGAAGGGGATCGCGGCGGCCGTCGACGAGCTCGACTCCCGCAAGGACCTGTCCATCGGCATCCTCACCGGCGCTGGCGGGACGTTCTGCGCCGGCATGGACCTCAAGGGCTTCCTGACGGGCGACAACCCGACCGTCGAGGGCCGCGGGTTCGCCGGCATCACCGAGCGTCCGGCGGCCAAGCCGCTGATCGCCGCGATCGAGGGCTACGCCCTGGCCGGCGGCTGCGAGGTGGCACTGGCCTGCGACATGATCGTCGCGTCCCGGGAGGCACAGTTCGGCCTGCCCGAGCCGAAGCGCGGCCTGGTCGCCGCGGGCGGCGGCCTGCTGCGGCTGCCGCAGCGCATCCCGTTCCACATCGCCATGGAGATCGCCCTCACCGGCGACAAGTACCCGGCGGAGCGGATGGCCGAGCTCGGGTTCGTCAACCGGCTCGCCGAGCCGGGCGGCGCGCTCGCCGCGGCCAAGGAGCTGGCCCTGAAGGTCGCCGAGAACGCCCCGCTGGCGCTCGCGGCGACCAAGAAGGTCATCGTCGAGTCCGCCGACTGGACGTCCGCCGAGGCGTGGAAGAAGCAGCAGGACATCACGCTGCCCGTCTTCATGTCCAAGGACGCCCAGGAGGGCCCGGCGGCGTTCGCCGAGAAGCGCAAGCCGGACTGGAAGGGCGAGTAGCCCGACCGCGTTTAGTACGACCCCGCGCGAGACGCCCGGAGCCTCCCGGTTCCGGGCGTCTTGCCGTATCGGTCACGTCCCAAGCCCGCGTCGGGGTGGGATGGGGCCGGGCGGGGTAAAGATCGGATTCGTAGGCGATCTCCGAGCACGCCCGGCCGGGCGGGACGGTGAAGGAGTTGCGAATGCTTCCGGGTGCCACGCGGGTCGCGGTCCTCTCCATGGCGGCGCTGGTGGCCGCGGGCGTCCTGGTCCCGCAAGCGTCCGCCCAGGAGGGCCGGGAGGGCCGGGATCCGTGCCGGGCGCTCAGCCACAAGCAGACGCGGTACGAGCCCGGCAAGGCCCAGCACGTGGTCTTCGCCGTCGCCGAGGGATACGGGACGACCGAGGTCACCGTCACCGAGTGCGCCAAGAAGGGCCGCTCCTGGAAGACCGTCCTGACCACGCCGGGGCATGTGGGACGGAGCGGCTACGCCGAGCCGGGCGCGAAGCGGGAGGGCGACGGCAAGTCGCCGACCGGCTCCTACAGCCTGACCGAGGCGTTCGGCGAGGGCGACCCCGGAACCCGGCTGCCCTACCGCCGGCTGCGGGAGAGCGGCGACTGCTGGGGCTCGACGATCGGGGACGAGCGCTACAACCGCTACTACCGGGGCGAGTGCCAGCCGGCCGACGAGAACCTGTCGCAGATCATGACGGACGGCGCCTACCGGCAGGCCGTGGTGATCAACTACAACCGGCCGCCGGACTCGCCGGTCGTGCAGGGCGACGGGTCGGCGATCTTCATGCACATCGGCTCCGGCCAGACCGCGGGCTGCGTCTCGATGGCCCGCCCCGAACTGGAGTCCGTGATGCGGACGCTCCGCCCGGGAGACCGGATCATGATGGGCACACGCGACGCGCTGTTCGCCGGCTGAGCCCGCCGGCGGCTGTTGTGGGCGGGGCGGCGGCTGGTTATCGTCGGAGGCGGCGTCCGAATCCTCCTGATGAGTGGAGCGAGTCATGGACGTCCTCCCCGCGCCGCCGGTGGTCCGCAGCGGAGCACCGCCCTCGCCGGCAGGGCGATCCGCGCTGCTCGCGTCCGTGGAGTCCCGAACCGCCGTGAACGGCAGCGTCGTGCTGACGGGGCCGAGCGGCATCGGGAAGACGGCGCTGCTCGAAGCCGTCGGCGCCGCGGCCGCGGAGCGCGGAGAGCTCGTGCTGCGGGTCGCGGGCAGCGAGACCGAGCGGTGGGTGCCGTGCTCGGGCCTCGCCGAGCTGCTCGACCAGCTGCCCGGCACGCTCACCGCCGATTTGCCGCGGGAGCGGCTGTCCGGGCTGCCCGAACCGCATCCGGCGGCGTCGTCCGACCACGTCGCGTGCCGGCTGGCGTTCCGGGGGCTGCTCGCCCGGTGCGCCGAGGAACGCCCGGTGCTGCTGCTCGTCGACGATGCCCAGTGGCTGGACGCCGAGTCCGTGGAGGCCGTCCGCTACACCGTCCACCGGCTGGCCTCGCGCGGCGTGCGGGCCGTCGTCGCCGGACGCTGGCCGGACGGCATCGGCGCCGCGTGGACCCCCGCGCCCGACGCCCTGCACCTCCCCGTCCCGCCCCTCGGACCGGACGAGCTGGCCGAGATGTTCGACGGCTACGGGCTCCCGGCGCGGGTGGTGAACGCCCTGCACGCCGACTCCGGCGGCAACCCGTACCTCGCGCTGGCGCTCGGCGGCGCGTTCACCGGCCGCGTCCCGCGGCACTGGCGGCCCGCCCCGCTCCCGCAGCGCGTGCAGGCCGTGATCGCCGAACGGCTGGCCCGGCTCGGCGCGGAGGCCCGCGAGACGCTGCTGATGGCGGCGCTCGCGATCCGGCCGACGACCGACCTGCTGCGCCGCGCCGGACGCGCCGACGCCGCCCGCGACATCCGGCACGCCGCCGGCCTGGGGCTGCTGATCACCGAGGGCGGCGGCATCCGCTTCACCCCGCCCGCCGTCGGGACCGTCCTCGCCGAGGCGGCCGACGTCCCGCACCTGGCGCGGGTGCACCGGGCGCTGGCCGACGTCGTCCCGGACGCGGCGGGACGGGCCAGGCACCGCGCCCTGGCCGACCCGGGCCCGAACGCCGAGCTCGCGCACTCGCTGGTCACCGCGGCGGAGCAGGCCGTCCGGCAGGGGTCGCACCGGATGGCCGCCGAGCTGTACCTGCTGGCCGCCGACCGGTCGCCCGCCGAGCCCGCCGCCGACCGGCTGGAATGGCTGGTCGCGGCGGCCGAGACGGGCGCGGGCGGCGGCCTGCCCGACCTCGTGCGGCGGGCCGCCGACGCCGTCCTCGCCGCGGACGCCACCCGGGCGCAGCGGGTGCGGGTCCGGCTCGCGCTGCTGGACCTGTCCGGGCAGGGACTGACCGAGATGGGCGAGCTGTTCGCCGCGGCCCTCGTGGACGCGGAGGGCGACCCGGCGCTGCTCGGCCCGGTGCGGCTGCGGATGGCGCTCGGCACCCTCGTGAACGGCGCGCCCGAACGTGCCGAGGAGGAGGTCAACGGCGCGCTCGTGCACGCGCGGGAGACGGGCGACACGGCGCTGGAGGCGCGGGCGCTGGCCGTCCGGGCGAACATCGCGCTGATCGAGGGACGCGGCGACTACGCGGACGACCTGGAACGTGCCCGGCGGCTCCCGGAACCCCCGCTGGACGGCCAGCTGCACATGACGCCGCGCTACCTGGCGGCCTACTGCGCCATCTTCGAGGACCGGCTGACCGAGGCGCGCGCCGAACTGCTGCGGCTGCTCGCGCTGGTGGAGCGCGGGTCCGGCGAAGAGGTCGTGCACGTCCTGCGCCACCTGTCCGAGGTGTCGGCGCGGACGGGACGCTGCCGGGAGGCACTCGACTTCGCCGACCGGGCCATGCGCGTCACCGAGCAGGCGGCGCTCAGCCCGGGACCCGCCTGGTACCACGGCGCGATGGCGGAGCTGGCCGGCGGCAGCATCGTCCGCGCGGTCACCCTCGCCGAGCGCGGGGTGCGGGCGTCCGAGCAGGAGAACGACGTCATCTTCCAGAGCCGCCTGCTGCACGTGCTGGGCGTCGCGCAGATGCGCGGCGGGGACGTCCGCGCCGGCGTCGACACGCTGCGGCGCATCGACGCGCTCGGCGAGGGCCGCAAGCTGCCGTCCCCGACGGTGCTGCGCCGGCAGAGCGACCTCGCGGAGGGGCTCACCGCGCTCGGCGAGACCGACCGGGCCGCCGAGGTGATCCGCACGACCCGCGCCGCGGTCGGCTACCGCCACGCGGGCGTCTCCGGGCGGCTCGACCGGGCCGAGGCCGCGGTGCTCGCCGCCCGCGGCGAACCCGAGCCGGCGGTCGCGCTGCTCGGCGAGGCCGCGGCGCTGTTCGCGCGGCTCGGCCAGCCGCTGGAGGCCGGGCACTGCCTCCTCGAACAGGCCCGGATCGAACGGCGGCGCCGCCGCGCCGCGCCCGCCCGGCGGGCCGCCGAGGACGCCCTGGAGATCTTCCTGCGCTGCGAGGCGCGGCCGTGGGCCGAGCAGGCGCAGAACCGGATCGCCCGCCTGGACATGGGCCTGCGGGACGGTCCCGAGCCGCCCGGCTCCGTCGTCCAGGTGACGCTGACCGAGGGGGAGCGGCGCATCGCCGTGCTCGTCGGGCAGGGTGCCACCAACCAGCAGGTCGCCAACCGGCTGTACCTGAGCGTGAAGACCGTCGAGGCGTCCCTCACCCGCATCTACCGCAAGCTCGGCATCCGCTCCCGGACGCAGCTCGGCACCCTGCTGGGCGGTTCCCTGCTCGGCGGCTCCCCGCGGAGCGGCGGCCTGGACGAGCCGGGAGCACCCCTGCCCCGATAGCGGAACCCCCGTCCACCCCTCGTGCCCGTAGGGGTTTCCCTTGCATCGCGGTCCCCGTCCCCTAGACCTGCGGTGCAGGGGGAACTTTGCGGTGACATGCCCGGTATCGCGTGCGATCGTTCCCGAGGCAACCCCCGACACTCCGTTGTTCCGGGCGCCACCGCGCCGCCGGAACGCTTCCCATCGGCCGCTCTCCCGAGGGCCGTCAGAGAAGGAGTACCCCCGTGAGATCCACGCCCCCCGGACGCGCCCACCGGCGCGTCGCACGCCCAGCACTAGCACGTCCAGCCATCGCACGTCCGGCCCTAGCACTGGGCGGCTCGCTGGTCACCGTCGCCGCCATGGCGGTGCTCGGCATCCAGGCCGGACCGGCCGCCGCGGCGTCGAAAGGCGACCCCGGCCAGCGGCCCGCGAAGGTGAGCGCCAAGGAGTACAGGGCGCTCATCGGCCACGCCAAGGCGCGGCAGGACGAGACCGCGTCCAAGCTGCGCCTCGGCGACAAGGTCGAGGTGCGGGTGAAGAGCGTCGTCAAGGACAAGGACGGCACCACCCACACCCACTACCTGCGCACCTACGACGGCTTGCCCGTCATCGGCGGCGACCTCATCGTCCACCGCGCGCCGTCGGGCTCCATCGAGCGCGTCACCCAGTCGGCCGCCAAGCCGCTGGCCGTGGACACCGCGCCGAAGACCCTGGTGTCCACCAAGCCGAACACGCCCAAGGCGGAGGGCAGCACCGCCCCGCGCAAGGTCGTCTGGATGGACCGTGACGGCGAGGCGGTCCTCGCCTGGGAGACCGTCGTCGGCGGGACGCAGAAGGACGGCACGCCCAACCGGCTGCACGTCCTCACCGACGCCGTCACCGGCAAGCGGCTCATCGAGTGGCAGGGCGTCCAGACGGGCACCGGCAACAGCGAGTACTCCGGCACCGTCCAGCTGGGCACCTACAACTCCGGCGGCACGTACTACCTGCGCGACACCGGACGCGGGAACCACGAGACGACCAACCTGAACCGCGCCACCTCCGGCCGCGGCACGCTGTTCTCCGACGCCGACGACACCTGGGGTACCGGCTCGCCGGGCAACGCCCAGACCGCCGCCGTCGACGCCGCTTACGGCGCGGGGGAGACCTGGGACTTCTACAAGACCGTCTTCGGCCGGACCGGCATCCGCGGGGACGGCGTCGGCGCCTACTCCCGCGTCCACTACAGCAGCGGTTACGTCAACGCCTTCTGGGAGGACGGCTGCTTCTGCATGACCTACGGCGACGGCCAGGGCAACATGAAGCCGCTGACCGAGCTGGACGTCGCCGGCCACGAGATGACGCACGGCGTCACGTCCAACACGGCCGGCCTCATCTACCAGGGCGAGTCCGGCGGGCTGAACGAGGCGACGTCCGACATCATGGCGACCGCCATGGAGTTCTGGGCGGACAACTCCAGCGACATCGGCGACTACCTCATCGGCGAGAAGATCGACATCTCCGGCAACGGCGCGCCGCTGCGGTACATGGACCGTCCCAGCAAGGACGGCGGCTCGCTCGACAACTGGTCGCCGAACGCCGGGAACGTGGACGTGCACTACTCGTCCGGCATCGCGAACCACTTCTTCTACCTGCTGTCGGAGGGCAGCGGGTCGAAGGTGATCAACGGTGTGCGGTACGACTCGCCGACCGCCGACGGGCAGCCCGTCACCGGCATCGGCCGGGAGAAGGCCGCCGCGATCTGGTACAAGGCGCTCACCGAGGAGATGCGCCCCACCACCGACTACGCCGACGCGCGCCGCGCCACCCTCGCCGCCGCGTCCGGCCTGTACGGGGCGGACAGCGCCGAGTACGCCGCGACCGCCAACGCGTGGGCCGGTGTCAACGTCGGCGGACGCGTGGACGACCCCGGCGACCCGGGTGACCCCGGGGACCCTTCCGGCACCTGGGCGGTGGGCACCGCCTACAGCACGGGTGATGTGGTGACCTACAGCGGCGCCAGCTACCGCTGCCTCCAGCCCCACACCGCCCAGCCCGGCTG
>NZ_SMKY01000301.1 GCF_004349235.1 Actinomadura darangshiensis
GGGTTGAGGGCGGTGTCTGGGAGGGCGGGTCGGATGAGCAATCTTGATGTCAGGCCGAAGCCGGTCGAGTGCGGTGGGCGCGAGGACGTGCCCGGGGGCCCGGTTCATGAGCTGCTGCCGCCGCGGCGGGTGCCGCTGGGTGAGAGCACGGTCGTCCGGCGGCTTCTGCCCAGCCTGGGCCGGCGGATGGTGGGCGCGTGGTGCTTCGTCGACCACTACGGGCCGGACGACATCACCGACGAGCCTGGCATGCAGGTGCCGCCGCATCCGCACATCGGTCTCCAGACGGTCAGCTGGTTGCACGGCGGCGAGGTGCTGCACCGGGACAGCCTGGGGAGTTTGCAGACCGTCCGGCCGAAGGAACTCGGGCTGATGACGTCGGGGCGGGCCATCGCGCACTCGGAGGAGTCCCCGCGCGGGCACGGCCCGGTCCTGCACGGCGCCCAGTTGTGGGTGGCGCTGCCGGACGCCGATCGGCACACGGACCCCGCGTTCGAGCACCACGCGGACCTGCCGGTCGTGGCGGGTCCCGGGTTCAGCGCGACCGTGATCCTGGGTGAACTGGACGGCGTCGTGTCGCCCGGGACGGTGTTCACTCCGCTCATGGGAGCGGACCTCGTCCTAGACGACGGAGCCGAGGTGCGTCTGCCGGTCGAGCCCGACTTCGAGTACGCGGCACTCACGATGTCCGGCATCACGGAGGTCGACGGGATGCGTGTCGAGCCCGGTTCGATGCTGTACCTAGGGTCGGGCCGCCGCGAACTGCCCTTGAGGGCCGATGGTTTGAGCGGGCTCCTGCTTCTGGGAGGCGAGCCGTTCGAGGAGAAGCTCGTCATGTGGTGGAACTTCATCGCCCGGACCGGGGACGAGATCGCCAAGGCACGCGAGGACTGGATGACGGGCGACCGCTTCGGCGCAGTGCGCGGTTACGACGGCGCCCCCATTCCGGCGCCCACCATGCCCGCCACCCCGCTGAAACCCCGAGGTCGCACACGCTGAACGGTTCGGCCAGCGTGTTCCGGTAGTGGGCCGGCGGCAGGGCGGGGTACCCCGCCCCACCGGTCTCGTGTGCCAACACCCCAGGCCGGGCGAAAGGGCCCGCTCGGCGGTGTTCGGGTGTCAAGGTTCGGTGCTGTGGCTGGTTTGGTGTCTTGGCGACGTTGTGGGGTGTCAGGTGTTGTGGACGGGCATCAGGTCGCGTTCGGTGAAGACCTTCTTTGCGGTGAAGGTGGCGTTCACGGCTCGGGGCATGCCGCAGTAGACGGCGGCGTGCAGCATCGCCTCGACGATCTCGTCCGGCTTCAGGCCGACGTTGAGGGCGGCGTGGGTGTGGACTTCGAGTTGCGGCTCGCAGCCGCCGAGGGCGGTGAGGATGCCGAGGGTGACAAGCTGGCGGTCGCGCGGTGCGAGGTTCGGGCGGGCGTACATGTCGCCGAACGCCCAGGCGACGACCTGGTGGGCCAGTTCCGGGGAGATGTCGGCGAGCGAGTCGACGACCTTCTGCCCGGCCTCGCCGTCGACCCGCTGGAGCACGCCCAGGCCGTTCTCGAATCGTTCTTCGCGGGTCATGACTCCCCCAGATGGGTCTCGTAGAAGGTGATCTTGTCGTCCAGTGCGGCGGCGTTGTCCTGCAGGTCGCGGATGCGGCGGGCCAGCTGGGCACGGTGTTCGTGCAGGAGGGCCAGCCGGTCCGGGAAGGTCGGCGGGCCGTTCCGGCGGAGTTCGGCGAACCGCTGCATGTCGGCGATCGACATGCCGGTGTCGCGCAGGCGCAGCAGGAACTCGATCCAGTCGAGGTCGGTGGCGGCGTAGCGCCGCTGGCCGGACGCCGACCGCTCGACCGGGTCGATGAGGCCCGCCTTCTCGTAGTAGCGGAGCGTGTGGGCGGTGAGCCCGGTCCGCTCGGCGACTTCGGCGATGGTGAGCGTGTCCGCTGGAAGCGGCATTGCGCTGGACATGTCGACAACCGTAGAAGTTGGAGCGCGCTCTAACGCAAGCGGCCATCGCCGATCGACTTCACGAGGATCGCGAGCATCAGCGTTCCGCCGGCGATGGCGAGGCTGTGCTCGACGACGGTGACGGCGGGGTACTCGGCGGGCGCATAGCCGCCTGGACGGAGCAGCGCCACCGCCAGTCTCCAGCCGCCCCATGCGAACAGGGAGCCCGACGCGGTGAAGGCCAGCGTCGTCGGGAGCCAGACGGGCATGTTCGGGCGGGCGGAAGTGATCGCCCAGATGGCCCACAGCCCGAGCAGCGCCCAGAGCGCCGAGTTGCCCAGTAGCAGGCGGGCGTTCACGTCGATGAGGTCACGGTGGGCTGGGTCCAGGCCGAGCGTCCCGCCCAACGACCAGTACGTCCATAGGACGGTGGGTGCGGTCAGGACGAGGGACGCCGTGCGTGCCGGACGGGCGGCGAGGCGTTTCCGGTCGGTGAGACGTCCGAGATAGGCGCCCGGCCATCGTTCCCGCATGTAGATGGGGAGGGCGATGGCCAGCCCAACGGCCATGCCGGTGAATCCGATGGCGATGAGGGTCAGCTCCCAGGACGGCGCCGAATCACCATCGTCCCCACCGGCACCTAGGGCGGCACTGACCATGGCATAGGGCAGGAGGGGCACCAGGAACCCGCTGCCCACCCAGGCGAAGAAGACCAAGGGTGCCGTTGGGATATGCCATTTCGGGCCCTGGGCCAAGACCACACCCAGGACGATCCCCGCGGCGGACATGGCGACGGTCACCAGGTTGAGCACGACCCAGTCCGTGCTGCCGAAATCCGGTGGGGCGTGGCCGAAGAGGGCCGCCGCCACCCAGCCGACCTTGACGACGAGGTACAGCGAGAGCGAGGCGGCGGCCCCGTGGCCGGCGAGCCGCCGCGCCGCGTTCAACCTCGGCCCGACGGCCCCCGAGACATCAGGCGTTCCGGTCATGATCGAAGCCTGTCGTCCGGGCCCGGCGGCCGCCTCCCCCGCGCGGAGCATCCGCCTCCCCCGGGGGAACTATCGGTCGGACGGGAGGAATTCGTCGAGGGCCGCGGCCACCAACTCGGGACGTTCGAGGGTCTGCATGTGAGGAGTGCCCGGAAGCTCCCGGTAGGTCGAGCCAGGAATCCGCTCGGCGATGCCTGACATGATCTGCGGGGTCGTCGACGCGTCCAGCTCGCCCGCGAGGACGAGGGTCGGGAAGTCGAGCCCGGCTAGACGGCCCTGCACGTCCACTCCCCTGAAGGCACGCCAGGCGGCCGCCCAGTCGGCGGGGTCGAAACGCCGGATGTGCTCTCGCGCGTACCGGACGCCCCAGGGGTTCGTGGCGAGTGCGGCGGGTGTGAACCAGCGCGTCAGCGTCGGGACGATCTGCGCCTCCATGCCGTCGGCCTCGCCGGAGCGGGCGCGCTCCTCGAACGCGTCGAAGGCGTGATCGGTGGTCGCGAGCAGGGCCAGCGACGCGACGCGGCCGGGTGCGCGGACGGCGGCCGCCTGCGCGATGCCGCCGCCCATCGAGAGGCCGACGACATGCGCCCGCTCCACGTTGAACGAGTCGAGGACGCCCAGGAGGTCCGCGGCGAGATCGTCCATGGTGAACGGGCGGGGCGCGCCCGCGGCGGCACCATGTCCGCGGAAGTCGTAGGCGAAGACCCGCCGGCCGTTGGAAAGGCGTTCCATGACCGGCTCCCACATGCGCCAATCGACGCCGAGGGAATGCGACAGAATCACGGCAGGCCCGTGGTCGCCCTTCTGCGCGACGACGGTCTCATGGCCGGCAAGCGCGACACGGTGCAATTGCGGCGGGCTCGGAACCCCCTGCTCCTCCAGGACGTCGTTGACGACGGCGAGTGCGTCAAGCGCGCGGGGAAAACCGGCGTACACCGAGATGTGCTCGCAAAGCGCCAGCAGTTCGGACGGTTCGACGCCCTGCCGCAGCGCCCCGCGCACATGGCTGGCGAGACGGCTCTCCGCGCCTCCCGCGGAGGCGATGATGGCGACGGACGCGAGTTCTCGCGCCCGGCGTGCCAGTTCGGGACGAGCCAGTGCCCCGCCGAACGCCCCGTCCACGACCGCTTCGAACATCTGCGGGGACGTCCGGAGTACCGCGCCCAGAGCCTCCTCGGGCTTCCTTCCCATCAGGCCTTCGTACTCGCGTCGTCCCCGTTCATGGCGGTTCATGTCGTGCTCCTTCGACCGTTAGATGCCGCTAGAAGTCCGCTTTCTGCGGAGTACGACAATCCTCATCCAAGAGGAGAGAAGATGTCCAAGACATACCAAGCCTGCTGGCGATATCTCAGGCCTATCATCAGGTGACCGACACCAGGTCCGGACGGCGTCCGACGAAGTCGATGAAAGCGGCGAGGGCCGGACCCGGACGGCGTCCCGCCGGCCAGGCGAGCGACGGCGCCCAGGCCGGCTCCGGGTCGAGCCGGACGATCCCCACCGGCTGGCCCGGCTCCTCCGCCACCGACCGGGGGACGACGGCCGCGGCCAGCCCGACGCTCGCCATGGCTCGGGCGGTGCTGTACTCCCGCGTCTCGAACCGGATCCGCGCCGTCGCACCGGCGTCCGCCAAGGCCGACAGGACGATCTCGCGTATCACCGACCCCGGCGAGTAGCAGACCAGGTCGACGCCGTCCAAGGCCGCGACGGGCACGCGGTACTTGCCGGCGAGCGGCGCGGACTCGGCCGTGATCAGGACGAGGGGCTCGTCCCCCAGCGGCAGGGATTCGAGGCGGCGTCCGGCCTCCTGCGGCGGCAATCGGACGACGGTCGCAGCATCGAGCCGTCCGCCGTACAGGCCGGCGACCATCTCCTCGGTGTTCATTTCCCGCAGTTCCACCTCGACGGCGGGAAACTCCTGGGAGAACTCAGCCAGCAGGCGTGCGAGCCTCGCGGTCAGCCCGCGGGCGCCACCGAGACGGATCCGGCCGCGCGTGCCCGCCGTCCAGCCGCGCATCTCGTCCTCGACCGCCGCGATGTCGGCCAGGATCCGTTCGGCGTGCTCCAGCAGCGCGGCCCCGGCCGAGGTCAGCTCCACCCGGTGGTTGTTCCGCTCGAACAGCGCGATGCCGAGCTGCCGTTCAAGCTTGCGGATCTGCTGGGACAGCGCGGGCTGAGCGATCTGCAGCGTCTCCGCCGCCCGCGTGAAGTGCAGCTCGCGCGCGACGGCCCGGAAGTATTCGAGCTGACGAGAAGCCATCATTCATTGAGCATCTCACCATAACAGCTCACCATGCACCCGCCATCTCACTCGAAGCCGTCCACGTTCAGCCGCCCCGGCCGCGCAAGGGGGTTAACACAGGGGTAACGGGCTGCTCACAAAACTCCCGACCATGCATCCCGAGGCCAGGCCCCGCCGATGAGGCGCGCAGGGCTCTTGATCACCGCGACGTTGGCCGCGACCGCGATACTGGTGGCCGGCTCCACGGCATCGGTCCGCAAGCCGGCGACCGTTCCCACGATCGCCGCGACGACCCCGAGCCCGAGGCGGCAGCCCACGATCCCGACATTCACGAAGACCCAGCGCGACGCGCTGACCCGCGAACTCCGCCGATACCTCAAGGACAAGCCCGGAGATCTGTCGCTGTCGGTGCGCGACCTGACCACCGGCACTTCGTACTCCTACAACGAGGACCTCCGGACCGCGACGGCCAGCATCGTCAAAGTCGACATCGTCATGGCGCTGCTTCTCAGAGCTCAACGCGGAGAACGCGACCTCACGTCCCGCGAGAAGTCCTTGGCCGAACGCGCGATCACGGTCAGCGACAATGCCGCGGCCTCCGCGCTCTGGCATTCCATCGGCGGCGCGGGCGGCCTGGCGTCCGCGAACAGAAAACTGGGCCTGCGCGACACCGACCCGGGCCCGGGGAACGCCTGGGGGTCGACGACGACCAGCGCCGCCGACCAGATCCGGCTGCTGAGGGCCCTCACATCCGACCGGAGCCCGCTGCGTTCGGGGAGCCGCCGATACCTCCGCGGACTGATGGGGGACGTGACCCCCGAACAAGCGTGGGGCGTCAGCGCCGCCGGGAACGATGCCGAATTGAAGAACGGCTGGCTTCCCCGCGAAAGGCACAACGGCCGCTGGACGGTCAACAGCATCGGCATCGTCCAGCGTCTCGGCCACACGTACCTCCTCGCCGCCCTCACCGAACGCGGCACCACGATGCAGGACGGAATCGAGACCCTGGAACACGCCGTCGAAACGGCTGCCGCGGCCCTCGCGGGCGCCTTCATCCAAACCTGAAAGGCCGCCTCACCTGCGGTGTTCGCGATAACCGCGCGGAGGCCGTCATACTCTCCGTCGAAACAGGGCCCGCCCCCGCGCTGAAGGAGTCGACGGCATGCGCTCTAGGCCGCTGTACGACGTCGTTGCAGTTCTCGTGCGGCTCGGCGTGGGCGTCGTGTTCATGGCGCACGGCTGGCAGAAGATCGAGGCGGGCGTCACCGCGACGAGCCACACCTTCGACGGCCTCGGCGTCCCGCTCCCGACGGCCGCCGCCGTCTACTCCGCGTTCGTCGAGCTGCTGGGCGGTGCCGCGCTGATCGCCGGGCTGGGGCTGCCGGTCACCGGAGTCCTGCTGTTCGTGGACATGGCGGGCGCGTTCATCTTCATCCACGCCGACCAGGGCCTGTTCATGGTGGACGGCACGACCGTCCAGAACGGCTACGAACTCGTCCTCGCCCTGGGCATGGCCAGCCTGCTGTTCGCCGCGGGCGGCGGCGGACGCCTGACCCTCGACCAGTGGATCATCGGCAAGCGGCTGCGCCGACCCGATGACGACGACGAGGACGACGCCGCGAGCTTCGTCGAATCCCTGCGCCAGGCGGAGGGGAAGCCCCCGAAGAAGCCCCGTCCTCCGCGCCGGCCCAAGACCCCGGACCCGGCACCGCAGCCCACCGAGGACCCCACCAAGCCCGAAGGCTCCGAGGACGACGTACTCGTCGCCGGCACCCGCAAAGCGTCGCACCGCCGCCGCTCCTCGACGACCCAGCCGATCAAGCGCGGCCCCGCCGACGACAAAGACCCCTCCACCTGAGAGACCGGCGGCATGGAGCCATCCAGGCCGCCCATATCCGCCTGGGACGACCAGGACGTTTGCGACCGCCCTGACCGAAAGGTCGAGGGGGAACCGGCACCGGCCGGTTCCCCCTCTGATCTACGACTCCGGGCCGTGGCCGATCAGGTCAGCTGCAGCCGCTGGTGGAGCCGCAGCCTTCGCAGACGTAGCAGCTGCCCGCCGGGCGCATCTTCGTGCCGCAGGTCAGGCAGAGCGGCGCGTCGGCCGTCCGGCCCTGGCGGCTCTCGATGACCTCCATGGAGGAGTGCGCCTCGGTGGACGCCGCCGGAGCGGGCGCCGCCGGGCGCGTGATCTCGGCGGACTGCGCCAGCGACTCGTGGTCGACCTCGGCCTCGGTGTGCAGGTCGGCCGGGTCCTCGCCGTTGGCCTGCATCGCGCGCTCCCCGGCGGTGAAGATGCCGAGGCCGGCGCGCTCCTCGTAGGGCAGGTGGTCCAGCGCCAGGCGGCGGAAGATGTAGTCCATCACCGAGGTCGCCATGCGGATGTCGGGGTCGTCCGTCATGCCGGCCGGCTCGAACCGCATGTTGGTGAACTTCTCCACCCACGTCTCCAGCGGGACGCCGTACTGGAGGCTGATGGAGATCGCCATGGAGAAGGCGTCCATCACGCCGGCGAGCGTGGAGCCCTGCTTGCCGAGCTTGAGGAAGACCTCGCCGACGCCGTCGTCCGGGTAGGACGAGGCGGTCATGTACCCCTCGGCGCCCGCGACGGAGAAGCGGGTGACGGTCGCGGGACGCTGCTTCGGCAGCCGCTTGCGGACGGGACGCGCCGCCACCGCGGCATCGGCGGGCGCCGCCGCCTTCGGCTCCTCCTTCTTGCCCGCCGCCGACAGCGGCTGGCCGACCTTGCAGTTGTCGCGGTAGATCGCCAGGGCCTTCAGGCCGAGCCGCCAGCCCTCGAAGTACACCTTCTCGATGTCCTCGATGGTGGCCTGCTCCGGCATGTTGACGGTCTTGGAGATCGCGCCGGACAGGAACGGCTGCACCGCCGCCATCATCCGGACGTGCCCCATCGGGCTGATCGCCCGCTCCCCCATCGCGCAGTCGAACACCTCGTAGTGCTCGGGACGCAGGCCGGGGGCGTCCACGACGTGGCCGTTCTCGGCGATGTACTCGACGATCGCCTCGATCTGCTCCTGCTGGTAGCCGAGCCTCTCCAGGGCGCGCGGCACCGTGTGGTTGACGATCTGCATGGACCCGCCGCCGACGAGCTTCTTGAACTTCATCAGGGCGAGGTCGGGCTCGATGCCGGTGGTGTCGCAGTCCATCATCAGGCCGATCGTCCCGGTCGGGGCGAGGAGGCTGGCCTGCGCGTTGCGGTACCCGTGCTTCTCCCCGGCCTTCAGGCAGTCGGCCCACTGCTTGGCGGCGGCGGCGTGGACGGCCTTGCTCATCGCGTCCAGCGTGCGGATGCCGTCGTTGGCGGCGGCGTGCTTGCGCGTGACCCGCTTGTGCGCGTCGGCGTTGCGCGCGTAGCCCTCGTACGGGCCGACCACACCGGCGATCTCCGCCGAGCGGCGGTAGGCGACGCCCGTCATCAGGGACGTGATCGCCGCCGCGAGGGACCGTCCGCCCTCGGAGTCGTAGGCGTGCCCGGTCGCCATCAGCAGTGCGCCCAGGTTGGCGTAGCCGATGCCGAGCTGCCGGTAGTCGCGGGTCGTCTCGGCGATCTTCTGCGTCGGGAAGTCGGCGAAGGTGATGGAGATGTCCATCGCGGTGATGACCAGCTCGGTGAGCTTCACGAACTTCGCGACGTCGAACGTCCCCGCGTCGGTGAGGAACTTCAGCAGGTTGATGCTCGCGAGGTTGCAGGACGAGTTGTCCAGGCTCATGTACTCCGAGCACGGGTTGGACGCCGTGATGCGCCCGGTCTCGGGGTTGGTGTGCCAGTCGTTGATCGTGTCGTCGTACTGGACGCCCGGGTCGGCGCACTCCCAGGCGGCCTTCGCCATCAGCCGGAACAGGTCCTTGGCCTTGACGGTCTCGACGACCTCGCCGGTCATGCGGGCGCGCAGGGCGAACTCGCCGTCCGACTCGACGGCGTGCATGAACTCGTCCGACACCCGGACCGAGTTGTTGGCGTTCTGGTACTGGACGCTGCCGATGTCCTTGCCGCCGAGGTCCATGTCGAACCCGGCGTCCCGCAGCGCGCGGATCTTGTCCTCCTCGCGCGCCTTGGTCGCGATGAACTCCTCGACGTCGGGGTGGTCGACGTCCAGGACGACCATCTTGGCGGCCCGGCGGGTCGCGCCGCCCGACTTGATCGTCCCGGCGGACGCGTCGGCGCCGCGCATGAACGAGACGGGCCCGCTCGCCGTCCCGCCGGACGAGAGCAGCTCCTTGCTGGAGCGGATGCGGGAGAGGTTCAGGCCGGCGCCGGAGCCGCCCTTGAAGATGACGCCCTCTTCCTTGTACCAGTCGAGGATCGACTCCATCGTGTCGTCCACCGACAGGATGAAACACGCCGAGACCTGCTGCGGGGACCTGGTGCCGACGTTGAACCAGACCGGCGAGTTGAAGCTGAACAGCTGGTGGACCAGCGCGTACTTCAGTTCGTGGTCGAAGATCTCGGCATCCTGCTCGGAGGCGAAGTAGCCCTCCTTGAGCCCCGTGTCCACGTACATGCGGACGACGCGGTCGACGAGCTGCTTCAGGCTCCATTCCCGCTGCGGCGTCCCGACCGCCCCGCGGAAGTACTTGGACGTGACGATGTTGGCGGCGTTCAGCGACCAGAAGTCGGGGAACTCGACGCCGCGCTGCTCGAAGTTGACCGAGCCGTCGCGCCAGTTGGTCATGACGACGTCACGACGTTCCCAGCGCAGCTCGTCGTATGGATGCACGCCGGGCGTGGTGAAAATGCGCTCGACCTTCAGCCCTTTGCGTCCCCCCTTGCCGCGCCGCGCCGCCGAGCCGCTCACCGTCTCCGTCATGACCTTCCCCCTCTCGGGCCCACCCGCAGGGCCCTGTCCAGGAACAACCCCGCCGCCGCACGACCCATGCCCGCGCGGAGACGCCTTTACTTGTGCTGCTGTGTTTCCGGAACCGTCCCTACCGGGACGGGCCGGGCTCCCCCGAGGAACCGGCCTTCCGCAGTGTTTCGATCTCCTTGGCGAAGTCGTCCAGCGACTCGAAGCTCCGGTAGACCGAGGCGAATCGCAGATAGGCGACCTCGTCGAGTTCGCCGAGCGGCCCCAGGATGGCGAGGCCGATCTCGTGCGAGGGGATTTCCGCGGAGCCGGAGGACCTGATCTCCTCTTCGACCCGCTGCCCCAGTTTCGCGAGCGCATCCTCGTCGACCGGCCGGCCCTGACAGGCCCTGCGCACACCGGCGATGATCTTTTCCCGGGAGAACGGCTCGGTGACCCCGCTGCGCTTGGCCACCATCACGAGCACATTCTCCTGCGTCGTGAATCGCCGGCCGCATTCCGCGCACGAGCGGCGACGCCGAATGGCGCCCCCGTCGTCGGTCGAGCGGCTGTCGATCACTTTGGTGTCAGGGTTGCGGCAGAACGGGCAGTGCACGTTAGACCCCTCCCCTGACGAAAACGCGTCACACCTCTGAACAGTGCCACATATAGGTTAAGTACGTCGGTGTGACTACTAGATGTTGTGGTCAACCGTACGGCTCGCCGGGGGCGTTCGCAACCTGGTCCGACGCCTCACGGGCCCCACCCGCCGCGTCCGCGCAGGTCATCTCAGAACTCCCGTTTTTCCCTCCGGGCGTGTCGTCACCCACCGTCTCCAGCACCCCCCGCCCGGTGACAGAACCCCAGGTG
>NZ_SMKY01000302.1 GCF_004349235.1 Actinomadura darangshiensis
GGGCGGGAGCTAAAGGGCGGGAGCGGGCCCCGTCGTCGAGCGGACCACCAGGTGCGGGACGACCAGGTTCTGCCGGGCGGCCCGGGACGGGTCGCCGATCCGCGCGGTGAGCAGCTCGGCGGCCACCCGGCCCATGTCGCGGCGCGGCTGGTCGACGCTGGTCAGCGAGATGTGCCGGATCGCCGCGAGATGGGTGTTGTCGTAGCCGACGATGGACAGGTCCGCCGGCACCCGCATGCCGAGCTCGTCGGCGGCCGACAGCGCGCCGGTCGCGACCAGGTCGTTCGGCGCGAAGATCGCGGTCGGCCGGTGGTCGCGGCGCAGCAGCGCGCCCGCGGCCCGGTAGCCGCCGTCCTCGGTGAAGTCGCCGGCCTCGACGACGATCTCGCCGGTGAGGCCGTGCCGGCGCATCGCCTTCTCGTAGCCGGCGCGGCGGTAGCGGGCGGTGGTGGAGCGCGCCCCCTCGATGTGCGCGATCCGGCGGTGGCCGTGCTCGACGAGGTGGTCGACGGCCAGGCTCGCGCCGAGCTCGTCGTCGTCCACGACGATGTCGACGCCGACGACGTCGCGTTCACCGACGACCACGACGGGAACGCTGGCGGCGGCCTCCTTGAGCGATTCGGGGACGACGCTGAGCAGGACCAGGCCGTCCACCCGCATCTCCAGGAACGCCTCGACCGCCTCCGCCTCGAACAGCGGGTCCCATCGGCCGCTGCCGACCAGCATCCGCAGGCCCGCGCCGTGCAGGCTCTCCTGGAGCCCGTCGAGGAACTCGGCGAAGAACGGGTTGTGCAGGTCGGCGACGATGGCGCCGATCAGGCGGGTGCGCCCCTCGACCAGGCTGCGCGCCACGGCGTTCGGCCGGTAGCCGAGTTCGCGGGCGGCCTGCAGGACGGCCTGCCGCCGGCGTTCGCTCACGTGCGGTGACCCCCGCATCACCAGGGACACGAGCGACTTCGACACTCCGGCGCGCTCGGCGACGTTGCGGATGGTCGGTTTCGGCGCGGGCACCGCCCTCCCCTCGTCGCGCGGGGCGGGAGAGGGTTCGCTGCGCGGCCGGGGCACCGCGCCCTCTCCCTGCCGCTGGTGCGGGGGATTTGCTTCATCAGCTGACATGGCACTCCGTCCGGGGGGACCTGCAGGACCTGCCGCGACGGCGCGCCGGTCGGGGGTGCGGCACGCCGTCCTCCGCTCGGGAGGAGATGCCATGATGCCGCGCCTTCCCCCCAAATCGCCGCAACAGCGAGTAACGGGCATCCGACAATGGTGGTTCGGGCCTGTGGTGTTCCAGATCACAACTGATCACGAGCGGGTGAAGAGCGTGTCCCAGGGCCGCCCGCCGGGGCCTGCCGCGCGCCCGGCTCGGATACGCTGCCCAGGTGGGAGATCGTGCGGTGGCCGGCGACAAGGCGCGCAGCCGGCCGAGCGGCGGACGGGGCCGTCGCCGGCTCAGCGTGGACGAACGGCGAGACGAACTGATCGAGGCGGCGCTGCAGCTGTTCAGCACGCGCTCGCCCGAGGACATCTCGATCGACGACGTGGCGGCCCGGGCCGGCGCGTCGCGCGCGCTGGTCTACCACTACTTCGGCGGCAAGTACGAGCTGTACATCGCGGCCCTCGGCAGTGCCGCGAAGAAGCTGTCGGTGCTGCTCGAACCGCCCACGGAGGGCAAGCCGCTCGAACGGCTGCGGATCTCGCTGAAGCGGTACTTCGACTTCGTGGAGAGCCACGCGGCGGGCTACACGGCGCTGCTGCGGGGCGGCCCGGCGGACCGGTCCGGCGAGGCCGGCGAGATCGTCGACGGCATCCGGCAGCTGCTGCTGGACCGGATCCTGCACTCGCTGGACGTGGACGTGCCGGCGCCCATCCTGCGCATCACGCTGCGCTGCTGGATGGCGACGGTGGAGACCGCCGGCCTGGACTGGCTGGAGAACCGGGACGTGGCGCGGCCCGACCTGGAACGCCTGCTCGTCGACCAGCTCGTGGTCATCATGCAGATCGCGGGGCGGCACGACCCCGGCACCGGCGCGCTCTTCGACCGGCTGGCCCACGAGGAGATGAGCCAGTAACCGGCGGTGCTTCGGTAACCGGCGGCGCGCCGGTAACCGAACGTGACCGGCCGTGGGCCACGCGACCTGCGGTGATCGCGCTGACGTGCACGGAGTTTCGGACATCTAACTCGTGCGCGTCCACAACCGGACACCAGCCCCACCTGGCACCGTGGCCCCGTGGCCCCGATCGCACCGCGTTGCCCTCGGAGCCGGACGCTCTAGCGCCCTTCCCCGGGGGCAACGCGGCCGGAACGGTTACTCCGAGCGCTGCTGCGGAATTCCCGCGAGCAGCGCCCGCACCTCCGCCTCGCGGTAGCGACGATGCCCCCCCCAGTGTCCGGATGGACGTGAGCTTCCCCGCCTTCGCCCAGCGCGTGACGGTCTTGGGGTCGACGCGGAACATCGTCGCCACCTCCGCCGGCGTCAGCAGGGGCTCGGCCTCTGGCGTACGTGCTGACATTTTTTGCGGCCTCTCCTCCGTGGACCGATGACAGCGATCCAGCGAATGATCCTCGCGTGGTCACTGATGTCCCCTATGGCCCGAAAGAGCCACTATGACATCACAACGTGTAACCTTGCCACCACTCAGCGCAACAAGCAAGTTCCTGGCTGTAGTTGCGTGCAAACATCCCCGCAAGTGCGGGAAGCTGCGCCTGCACGGTGGACGCTGGGTCACGCTGCGTGATTCTAGCGACACGTATAGTCGTATCGCGCGGGGATTCGGGAAATTTGTTTTAGTTCGCCGCCTCGAGCGCCCGGACGGGCCGCCAGCGGGCGAGGAGCCGCTTGTACATCGCGACGGTCAGCTCGACCTCGCCGCGCTCCATGCCGGTGAGCGCCACGGCCATCTCGGCGACCGACTCGTCCGTGCGGAGGGCCTCGTCGTCCAGCAGGTGGACGAGCCCGCCGTAGTCGAGCTCCACGAGCGCGCCCGGGTGGAACTCGCCGAGCCAGCGCGCGAGCGTCTCCAGCCGTCCGGCCGACAGGAGGTAGACCTCTCCCTGCCCGTCGCCGAGGTTCTCGCGCACCACCGGGAGCGCGGCCGCCACGCGGCGGCGCGCCTCGTCCATCGAGGTGACGTAGATGAGGGTGCGCGCGGGCGCGGCCGTCGCCGGGCCTGAGCCGGCGTGCTCCTCGGCGCCCTCAGCGCTCTCCGAGCCCGGCGTGCCCAGCAGCAGCGACCGCTCACCGCGCGCGAACGGCACGAACCAGTCCAGCGGGACGTGCCAGGTGCTCGTGAGGATGTGCGTGCGCAGGGTGCGGCCCAGGCGCTTCCACTGGTCGAAGTCGTCCATCACCCGTTCCGACAGGGGCGGCGGGACGAACGCCGCCGCGACACCGGCCGCGTGCTCGTTCCTGAACCGCTCGAAGGCCAGCCACGACCGCAGGCGCGTTCCCCAGGGGCACACGTAGATCATGTCCTCAAGGCGCCGGATATAGGCGTCCCTGCTCTCCCGCTCTGGGACGACCTCCGGTGGCGAGCCGGTCAGCCTGAGCGTGGCCTCCCGGTGCTCCACCCCGAGCGCATGGATCCGCCTGGGACGCCGCCTGGAATCGGCGTAAACCGTCCACAGAGTCCGCGCGGGCTCCGGGAAGGCGGTCACCGGTTCATAAACCCGTAGGTACGCGGCGTACGGAAGCACGACGGCATCGTTACATGAGATTCGCCCGGGCGTGGGGCCATCACGCGCCCTAGGCTGATCTTAGAGACAGAGAGGAGGGCACTACCGTGCCTAATGTCTTCGGGGCGCCCCACAAGGGCACCGAGCCCCGACACGAGCAGGTCGTCTTCTGCCAGGACGAGGCCAGCGGCCTGCGCGCGATCATCGCCATCTACTCCACCGCGCTCGGCCCGTCCCTGGGAGGCACCCGCTTCTACCCGTACGGGTCCGAGGAAGAGGCCCTGGCCGACGTGCTGAACCTGTCCCGCGGCATGGCGTACAAGAACGCCCTTGCCGGGCTCGACCTCGGCGGCGGCAAGGCCGTCATCATCGGCGACCCCGCGGTCGACAAGTCGGAGTCGATGCTGCGGGCCTACGGACGTTTCGTCCAGTCCCTGAACGGCCGCTACTACACGGCGTGCGACGTCGGCACGTTCAGCGAGGACATGGACATCGTGGCGCGCGAGTGCCGTTTCGTCACCGGGCGGACGGTCGCGCACGGCGGTGCCGGCGACTCGTCCATCCTGACCGCGTTCGGCGTGTTCCAGGGGATGCGGGCAGCGGCGGAGACCGTGTGGGGCGCACCCACGCTGCGTGGCAAGCGCGTCGGGGTCGAAGGCGTCGGGAAGGTCGGGCACCGGCTGGTGGAGCACCTCCGCGAGGACGGTGCGGACGTCGTCATCTGCGACGTGAACGAGGCCGCCGTCGACCGCGTCCGGTCCCTGCACCCGGAGGTGGAGGTCGTCGCAGACGCCGACGCGATGGTCCGCACGGAACTCGACGTGTACGCACCGTGCGCGCTGGGCGGCTCCCTGAACGACGAGACGGTGCCCGTGCTGACCGCCAAGGTCGTGTGCGGCGCCGCCAACAACCAGCTCGCCCACACCGGCGTGGAGAAGCGCCTAGCCGACCGTGACGTCCTGTACGCGCCCGACTATGTGGTGAACTCCGGTGGTGTGATCCAGGTCGCGGACGAGATCGAGGGCTTCAACTTCGACCGTGCCAAGGCCCGCGCCGCCGGAATCTACGACACCACCCGGAAGATCTTCGCGCTGGCCGCCGACGAGGGTGTCCCGCCGGCGGTGGCCGCCGACCGGCTCGCGGAGCGCCGGATGTCCGAGATCGGCAGACTCCGGGGCATTCTTCTCTGATGCCACCGGATGGCCGCGGTCCGCAGGGTGGGCTTCCTAGACCTGTTTAGACCGTTGCAAAACCGTTGTGAGGGCCATCGCGGGGCGGTCTGCGACCGTCCTGCGGTGGCCTTCGCACGTACTCGTGACCACCGGATACACTGTTGTTAGCAGCAACAGGGGCGCCGCCACGTACCGTCGATGTACCGAGCCGGGCGCAAAACGGGTACGGTTGTACCCGTGACTGACGCATGGCTCATCAGGCACCGCTTCGTGTGGTACACGCGCGCGTTGATGGGCCCACGAAAGCCCTGACCATCGAGGGGGTCGAGCCAATGGGTCGCGGCCGAGCCAAGGCCAAGCAGGTGAAGGTTGCCCGCCAACTCAAGTACAACGGCGGCAATACGGACCTCGACCGCCTGAAGGACGAACTGGGAGTCAGCGACTCCGACGACGACTCCTATGACGAGCTCGCCGAGAAGTACGCCGACTACGCCGATGAGTACAACTCGGAGACCCGTAAGGACGGCACTTCCGGTTGACCGGCTGACACATACGCCACCGCCCGCACCAGGGGCGGTGGCGTTTGTCATGCCCTTCGGCCGCTGAGCGGGCCTCTCGCGCCACTCGGGCGGCTCGTGGTCTCCGTGTGGCCAATGGGGCACGAGAGGCGCTCAGCCGTCGCCTCAGGCCCGTCGGACGAGGTTCCGGAGTCGTCGGACGAGGTTCCGGGGGCGTCAGGCGAGCCTGGCCATGCCGGCACCGGCGGTGGTCTCGCCGAGCCGCCAGGACGGCATGCCGCGGGACGCCAGCAGGCGCAGCGCCGCATCGGCTGCCTCCGGGGCGACGATCGCGGCCATTCCGACGCCGAGGTTGAACGTCTTGTCCATCTCGGCTTGGGGCACTTCCCCATGTCCTTGCAAGACACGGAACACCGGCGGCATCTCCCAGGACGAGCGCTCCAGCACGGCGTCCACGGTGGGCGGCAGTGAGCGGGCCAGGTTGGCCGCCAGCCCGCCACCCGTGATGTGAGCGAACGCCCGTACGCCGCCGGCCTGCATCAGGGCCAGGCAATCCTTGGCGTAGATGCGCGTCGGGGTGAGAAGTTCCTCACCGAGCGGACGGTCCAGCTCGTCCGGCTGGGCTTCCAGAGCCAGGTCCGACGTCGCCAGGATGTGGCGGACGAGCGAATACCCGTTCGAATGGATACCGGACGACGCCATGGCGATGACGACATCCCCCACCTGCACCCGGTCAGGACCCAGGATCTCGTCAGCCTCGACAACGCCCGTACCTGCGCCCGCGAGGTCGAACTCGTCCGCCTCCAGCAAACCGGGGTGTTCGGCGGTCTCGCCACCTATGAGGGCACACCCGGCCAGAGCGCAGGCGTCCGCGATGCCACCGACGATGTCGGCGATGCGTTCTGGGACGACCTTCCCGCAGGCGATGTAGTCGGTCATGAACAACGGTTCCGCGCCGCATACGGCGAGGTCGTCGATGACCATGCCGACCAGGTCGTGGCCGATCGTGTCGTAGATGCCGAGACGCCGGGCCAGGTCGACCTTGGTACCGACACCGTCCGTGGACGTGGCCAGCAGCGGCCGCTTGTAGCGCAGGAACGCTGAAGCGTCGAAAAGACCCGCGAAACCACTGGCGTCGTCGACGACCTCCGGGCGCCGCGAACGCACCACCCGGGACTTCATCAACTCGACGGCGCGTTCCCCCGCCGCGATGTCGACGCCGGCAGCCTCGTAGGAGGCCGCCGGACGGTCCGTCATTTGCCGACCTCAAGCAGGTGCTTGCCGCGAGCGTCCTGATCCACCGGGATGGGGTAGACGCCGTCGAAGCACGCCCGGCACAGGTTGTCCTTGGGGATCCGCGTGGCGGAGATCAGCTCGTCCAGCGAGATGAAGCCGAGCGAGTCGGCGCCGAGCGAGTCGCGGATCCCCTCGACCGACAGGTTCCCGGCGATCAGCTCGGCGCGGGTCGCGAAGTCGATGCCGTAGAAGCACGGCCAGGCGACGGGCGGGCTGGAGATCCGCACGTGCACCTCGGCGGCGCCCGCGTCCCGCAGCATCGCGACGATGGCGCGCTGGGTGTTGCCGCGCACGATCGAGTCGTCCACCACGACCAGGCGCTTGCCCTCGATCGCCTCCCGCAGCGGGTTCAGCTTGAGCCTGATGCCGAGCTGGCGGATCGTCTGGGACGGCTGGATGAACGTCCGGCCGACGTAGGAGTTCTTCACCAGCCCCTGGCCGTAGGGGATGCCGGACGCCTCCGCGTAGCCGATCGCTGGCGGCGTGCCCGACTCGGGCGTCGGGATGACCATGTCGGCCTCGACGGGGTGCTCGCGCGCGAGCCGCCGTCCGACCTCCACCCGGGTGGCCTGGACGCTGCGCCCGGCGATCGTCGTGTCGGGCCGCGCCAGGTAGACGTACTCGAACAGGCAGCCCTTGGGCCGCGCCTCGGCGAACCGCTCCGACCGCACGCCCTCGCCGTCGATCGCGACCATCTCGCCGGGCTCGATCTCCCGGACGAAGCGGGCGCCGACGATGTCGAGGCCGGCCGTCTCGGACGCCACCACCCAGCCGCGGTCCTCCAGCGCGCCGAGCACGAGCGGCCGGATGCCCTCGGGGTCGCGGGCCGCGTAGAGCGTTCCCTCGTCCATGAAGACGAGCGAGTACGCGCCGCGCGTCGCCGGAAGGACCTCCCGCGCCGCCTCCAGCGCGCCGCCCTCGCCCCGGTTGGCCAGCAGGGCCGTCAGGACCTCGGTGTCGGTCGTCGCGGTCAGCACGCCCGGGGCCAGCCGCGCGGCCAGTTGCGGCGTGTTGATCAGGTTGCCGTTGTGCACGAGCGCCATCCCGCCCGCGTCCGTGGACCGGAACGTGGGCTGCGCGTTCTCCCACGTGGGCGAGCCCGTCGTGGAGTAGCGGCAGTGGCCGACGGCGATGTGGCCGCGCAGCGTGTTCAGCACCGACTCGTCGAAGACCTGGGCGACGAGGCCCATGTCCTTGAACACGACGATGCGGGAGCCGTCGCTCACGGCGATTCCCGCCGACTCCTGGCCCCGGTGCTGGAGCGCGTACAGGCCGTAGTAGGTGAGCTTGCTCACTTCGGCTTTGGCCGCCTGCTCGGCGGGAACCCAGACGCCGAAGACGCCGCACGCGTCCTGCGGGGCGCGGTCGGAGGGATCGATGTCGTGGCTCAGACGTCCATCACGGAGAGGCACATCAGCCAGTCTAGATGCCCCGTTCACCTGCTCCGATCGGTGGCATCTCCTTAACGGACCTTTACTCCCCGGGACCAGTGGGCATCACGTGGTTCGGGGGAATCTGGGGACGACACGTGGAGGACTGCATGACGCTGCCCGGGTACCGGACCTACTCGCCCCCTGCCCCGCCCAAGCGGAGCACCATGGCGCGGGCCTCGCAGGTGCTCGGAATCGTCGGCCTGGTCGGGCTCGCCGCATGTTTCGCAGGCATGGTCCCGGCGCTCGCCGGGCTCGTCCTGGGTGTCGTCTGCCTCGTCCGGCGCACCCCTGATCGGCGTCCGGCCATGGTGGGGGTCGTCTGTTCCACGCTGGCCCTCGCCATCGGTGCCGGGACACTTTTCTGGCTGCTGAGCAAGGCGGCCCAGTGCGGGAACGAGGCGCGGTACCCGGACGACCTGTCACGGCGTGGCTGCGTGGAACGCGAGTTCCCCTTCGCGCAGGCGGGTACCCAGCGCTACTAGCCCGCCGCCAGGGCGCGTATGGCGTCGTCGTCGAGTGCGGTGGCGTACACCCTGAAATCGTCCAGGAGGCCACCGAAACCGGGCTTGGTGAGCTCGCTGCCCAGGTAGACGGGGCCGGCCGGTGTGACCACGGCGTGCTCCAGGGAGAGGCCCACATCCTGCTTGCCGTTGATGTAGAGGGACATCCCTGCGGTGTCCACGACCAATGCGATGTGGACCCATTCGCCCACGGGCAGCCTGGTGCGGCTGTCCACGTAGTCGGGGCCCTTGACGGTGAAGAGCTGGACGCGGACCCTCATCGCGTCCGGGTACAGCCAGAGGCCCAGGCCCCGCGCGTCGTTCTCAGCGACCGGCTTGTAGACGAGGCTGCGCCACTCACCGGTCGGCTCCTCCGTGACCTGGACGAAGAACGCCACGCTGAACCCGAAGACCTGGCTGAGGACGAGCTGCGGCACGGCGGGGACCACCGCGCGGTCGTGCCCATGCAGCGCCAGGGCCCCGCCGTCCCGTCCCGGGACGACCTCGGCGGTCTCGCCCAGCTCGATGTCAGGCGCGGCCCCGGCCGCGACCGCGACCTTGCGTCCGTCCAGGGTGTCGAGGTCGAACGTCCAGTGAGCGATCAGCACGGGATCACCTCCGGTTAGGCGCACGCTATGCGCGCCGTGCCGCTCAGTCGAGGGGTATGGGGAGAAACGCCGTCAGGTCCGCGCGCGCGCCGCTGGCACGGACTCGTCCTTCGGCGAGGGCGTCCGCCCAGGCCAGCCGCCCGGTGGCCAACGCGATCCACGTCGCGGCGTCCATCTCCACCACATTCGGGGGTGTACCACGGGTATGGTGCGGGCCGTCGATGCACTGAACGGCGGCGTGCGGAGGGACCCGAACCTCCACGGAGCGGCCGGGTGCCAGCTCGGCCAGCCGGTCGAGCAGGAACCGCACCGCTCCCTTGACGATCGGCCGGGACGGTTCGGCGCCCCCCGCACCCGCACCCGCACCGGCCAGGACCGTGTCCAGGGCCGCGCGGCGCAGCGCGGCGGGCTCGTCCGCACCGGTGTGCGGCGGCAGGCCGAGCGCGGCGCGCTGCTCGTTGAGGAGGGCTAGGGAGAGCGGTGTACGCGGCATCGCGGACGACGCTACCGGGTCCACCCTGGTGTCGCGCAGACGGTAAAAAGGACCTCGGTGCCAAGGCATGGGGGATGAACGGGGAGGCCGGGGACAAGGGGTCCCCGGGGAGACGGAGGTTCGTCAGATGCCCGAGGCGCTGCCCTTGCAGCCGGGTGACCCGCGGCGGCTCGGCTCGTTCGAGATCACGGGTCGGCTCGGCGTCGGCGAGCAGGGCGCCGTCTTCCTCGGCAGGGACCCGTCCGGCGGCCCCGTCGCCGTGAAGGTCCTGCATGTGCGGCTGAGCGGCGAGCCCGTCGCGCGGTCGCGGTTCGCCGGCGCGTTCTCCGCCGCCCGCAAGGTGTCCGGCTTCTGCACGGCGGCGATCCTGCACGCGGACGTCGACGGCGACCGTCCCTACGTGGTGAGCGAGTGGGTGGACGGGCCGTCCCTCCAGCAACTCGTCGACGAGGAGGGCGTGCGCGGCGGTGTCGTCGTCGAACGCGTGTCCGTCGGTATGGCGGTCGCCCTGGCCGCCGTCCACAGGGCGGGTGCTCTTCATCACAACCTGAAGCCTGGAAACGTCCTCCTGGGTCGGGACGGGCCGAAGATGAGCGACTTCGGCATCGCCCGCGCCATGGAGGCCGTGAACGTCGCCTTCAGCGGGCACATGACCGAGGACCCCGCCTACAAGTCCCCAGAGCAGCTCAGCGGCCAGGGCATCGGCCCTGCGGCGGACGTGTTCGCGTGGGCCTCGACACTTCTCTTCGCCTCGACGGGCAATCCGCCGTTCGGGGAGGGGTCGCCGTCGGAAGTGATGCAGCGGATCGTCTACGACGAGGCCGAACTGTCAGAAGTGCCCGATTCCTTGCGCGACGTAGTGGCCAGCGCTCTGGCCAAGAACCCGGCGGAGCGTCCAACGGCCAAGGCGATCCTCGAGAAGCTCCTCAGCGAGGACAGCTCGCTCCCTGGCCGCCTGCCGCCCTCCATCGTGGCGGAGGGACGCGCCCTAGCCACAGGCGCCACAGGAAACGCAGCGCCGCGGAACGTGCCACCACGTCCCCCCATGG
>NZ_SMKY01000303.1 GCF_004349235.1 Actinomadura darangshiensis
CCCCCCGGATCCGGGCATCCCGGTCCCCAGGCGCCGTATCCGCCCCCGCCCATGCCGTCGGGCCCCGACTACGGCTCGCCGTACGACTCGCGGAACGACAAGACCAACGGCCTGGCGATCGCCGCGTTCATCACCGGCCTGCTCGGCTGCTTCGGCGTGCTCGGCCTCATCCTCGGCGCGATCTCCCTCTCCCAGATCGGCCGGAACGGCGGCAAGGGCCGCGGGCTCGCGATCGCCGGGATCATCCTGTCGTGCCTGTGGATCGTCGTCGGCATCGGCGTTTTCGCCCTGCGCGGCTCGTCCGGTTCGTCCTCGGATGCTCCGAAGCCCAAGGCGTCCGAGACCAAGGAGGTCGACGCCCAGAAGATGAAGGTCGGCGACTGCATCAACGACAACTCGGGCGCCACCACCACGACGTCGACGGAGGCGCCGGTCGAGGTGGAGAGCGTCAAGATCGTCCCGTGCACGGGGCCGCACGACGGCGAGGTGACGGCCGTGTTCAAGCTGAAGGGCTTCACGCTGCCGCCCGAGTCGCAGCTGCAGCAGTACGCCTCGACCGGCTGCAAGGCGCGCACCCGGGCGAGGATCAACCGCGACCCCGCCGCGCGGGGCATCGCGAACTCCTACTACTACCCGACGGACGAGTCGTGGCGGCAGGGCGACCGCACCGTCACCTGCGTCGCCGTGGCCGCGACCGACGGCAAGAAGCTGACCCGGCCGCTGCACCGCTGACGCTTCCGGTCCGCAGGGCGGCCGGCCCGCCGCCCGCTCCGGGACCCGTCAGGGACGCGCCCCGCGCATGGTGCCGACGACCATGCCCGCGACATGCTCCACGGTCGACACGCCGGTCTCCATCGTCGGGTTGTCCCCGCTGCACACCGCGATCAGGAAATCGTGGCCGGGACCGCTGATCCGGCCGACGCTGTTGATCGCCCAGCCGTTCCCCTGATTGTGGATCGGCGCCCAGCCGTTCTTCAGCGCCACCCTCTCGCCCGGCCGCGCCGCCGCGCTGACGCCCCACGCCTGCTCGTCCAGCACGGAGCCCATCAGGCCCAGGATGTACTGCCGGCCGGTGGCCTTCAGCGGGCTTCTGTCCGAGGCCAGGTTCGCCAGCAGCCGCACCTGGTCGGCCGGGCTCGTCAGGGACGAACCCCACGAGGTGGGGAACGGCTTGGTCTGCTTCAGGCCGAAGGTCTTGTTCGCCTTCCGGACCCCCGGTCCGTAGCCGGCGTCGGAGTACAGGGCGTCCGCCGCCGAGTTGTCGCTCTCCCGGATCATCCGCCCGGCCAGCTCGCGCTCGCCGCCGGACAGGCGCCGGCCGTCGCGCTGCCGCTGCAGGACGAGGGTCGCCAGGATGTCCACCTTCACGATGCTCGCGGTGACGAACCGGCCTTTCTCGTTCTCGCCGAAGGACAGCCCGGTCCGCAGGTCCGTCGCCATCACCCCCGCCTTGCCGGGACGTTTCCGGACGTAGGCGCGGACGGCCTGCCGCAGCGCCGCCGCGTCGAACGGGCGGGCCGCCTCCTCGACGACGGCCGCGCCCCGCCGGGACGGGATGGACTCCGTGGCGTTCACGACGGTGCCGCTTCTGCGCTGCGGCCCGTCCGCCGTGAACAGGTGGGCGGTGACCCCCGCCCCGGTGGCGCCCGCCGCGAGAGCGAGCACGATGAGATGACGCCGCATCGATTCCCCCGAATGTCGTGCGACTTTGAATGGGCCCGGCTCAGATGGCGCCGGGAAGGCGCGCCGGGCAGCCCGGCTCGCAGTGCGCGGAATGCCATGCCACCCGCCGCGCGTAGGTGTCGATGCGGCGGCGCAGGACGGCCCGCGTGAACGGCCCGCTGCCCGGGAACCCGTCGATCTCGCCGCGCCAGCGGATCAGCGTGCCCGCGCAGTGCGGCTCCAGCGTGATGTCGGCGTGCAGGCGGCGCTCCGGCGGCCCGGCCAGCGCGACGTACCCGTAGTGCCGTGGCGGGTCCCAGGCCACGACCTCCTCGCGCCAGGACCGGACGATCCGGACGGCCCCGACCCCGTTCGGGTGCTCCGCGCCGGCGGTCTCCCGCCGGGCCCGCGTCCAGAAACCGCCCCATTCGTCCCACGCCTCCGGCACGCACAGGTGCTTGAAGATCACCTCCGGCGCGGCGGAGGACGTGGCGGTGGACTCGATCTCATGTGGCATGACGACCCCCCGAGTTCTGTCACCCGGGGTACATGCCCGTTCTCGGACTGATTACGGCTGGTAGGGGATCGTATTTCTAGTGTGACCGATTCGCCGCGAACCTCAGGCGGTGTCGATGACCTGGAACGACTCCGCGAGACGCCCCTCGGGCAGGCCCGCGGCGGCGGCGTTGTAGCCCAGCCAGCCGCGCAGCATCTCCGGCAGCCCGTCGCCCATGTGCCCGGTCTGGCTGGCGTGCGCCCGCAGCGCGTTCACCTTCCGCTCGAACCGGTCGGTGATGTCGACGTAGTGGTTCACGACGGGGCCGCCGCTCATCCACACCTCCCGCGCCGTCCACGCCTCCAGGCCCTCGTCGGCCAGCAGCTCCGGGAACGCGTACGGGTTGCGCGCGTCGGGGTAGACGGCGTCGAGCGCGGCCGAGCCGACCGCCCGGTGGTCGGGGTGGCTCGGGTAGATCCGCTCGTAGTTGCGCTCGGGACTCGGCATCAGCACCCGGTCGGGCCGCACCTGCCGGATCACCCGGGCGATGTCGCGGCGCAGGTCCAGCGTCGCCTCGACCCGGCCGTCCGGGTAGCCGAGGAACCGGACGTCGCCGACCCCGGCGCACTTGGCCGCCGCGCGCTGCTCCTCGCGGCGCAGCGCGGCCATCTCCGCCCGGGTGATCCCGTCGTCGAAGCCGCCGGCGTCGCCGTCGGTGACCATCAGGTACACGACCTCGATGCCGAGGTCGGTCCACCCGGCGACCGTCCCGGCGGCGCCGAAGTCGACGTCGTCCGGATGCGCCATCACGGCGAGGATCCGCTGCAGCCCGCTGTCGTCAAGAACGTTGGTCACGGTTTCAACCATAAGGTCGGCGAACGGTTTCCGGCACACCCGAAGATCGGGAAATCGCGGGCGCCGCCGGGCCGGCCGGAGCGGTGCCGGGTCAGAAGGAGAGCAGCGACGCCAGCAGCCGCTCCTGGAACCCCGGCACGTCGCCGCCCACCGCGATCTTCACCGGCCGGCGGGTGTCCTCGGCGGGCAGCGAGCGGGCGTCCCACACGGTCGTGCCGCGCGTCAGCTCGCCCCGCAGCTCCACCCGGACGGGACGGTGCGCGTACTCGCCGAGCTCCGGCTCGACGACCAGCATCGCGGCGAGCGCGTCGTGGATGACCGCGCCGCGGCGCCTGAGGGTCGGGGTGTAGGCGTCGGCGTAGAACTCCAGGATGTTCGCGGCGAACCGGGCGACCGGAGTGTCGTGCGCGGCGAGACGGTCCAGCCAGTCGTCGTGGACGGCGGTCGGGTGCGTCGCGTCCAGCGGCACCAGGACGACCGGCCAGTCCGCGGCGAAGACCAGGTCGGCGGCCTCCGGGTCGTGCCAGATGTTCGCCTCGGCGTGCGTGGTGATGTTGCCGGGGTGCTCGAACGCACCGCCCATCACCACGACCTCGCGGATCAGCGACGGCAGCTCGTCGTCCAGCAGCAGGGCCGCGCCCAGGTTCGTCAGCGGGCCGGTCGCGAGGAGGGTCAACTCGCCGGGCGCCTCCCGCGCCAGCCGGACGATCTGCGCGGCGGCGGGCTCGGCGACCGGGCGTCCCGCCGGGTCGGGCAGGTGCGTGTCGCCGAGGCCGTCGGTGCCGTGCCAGTCCAGCGCGTAGTGGACGTCCTGCGCCATCGGCCGGGCGGCGCCGATCGCGACCGGCACCCCCTGCTCGCCCGCCTTCAGCCCCGCCGCCTCCAGCACGCGCAGCGTGTTCAGCGCGCCGGTCAGCGGGTCGATGTTGCCGTGCACCGTGCCGACGCCCACCAGCTCCGCCTCGCCCGCCCGGACCAGCGAGGCCAGGTAGAGCAGCGTCATCGCGTCGTCGATGCCGGTGTCGCAGTCGTACAGGATGCTGGGTGCTTTGGTCACGGATGCAACCTATGCGGTATGGGACAGCGACAGAACCCGCCATGCGGCGAGTGAGGATCGATACCGTCGGCCCCGAAGCCGGCAACACACCGGGTTGTCGATTGCATGTTCGAGATCGCTCACTTAAAGTAGCGGCCATGTCGCGATCTGCATTTGCTCTGCCGTTCGTGGTCGAAGGGCCGTCGGGGGTGGCGGTGCGTGACCGGCTCAAGGGCCTGTCGGTGGAGGACGAGCGGGTGCTGCGGCTGGTGGGTGCTCACTTAGGGGTGCTGGCCGGTCGTGATCTGAAGATCCGGTGCGCTGATGCCCTGGATCACGACACCGATCGCTGGGCGGCGCGTAAACGTCAGTTGACGGCCGAGTCGTCGGCGCGGTGGGCCGGGAGCATCACCAAGGCCACTCACGATCAATGGGCGCTCGCCCGCCGGAACCGGCGGGCGCACATGCAGTGCCTCGAAGCCGGTGTCCGGATGCTGGAGCATCGGCTGTCGCTGCCGATCGGTCACAAGGGGGCCAAGCGGGTTCCGGGCGGTTACCGCTCCAAACGCGAGTGGTTCGCCAAGTCGCGCCGTCTTGGCGTCCTCCGAGACCGGCTCGCCGCCGAGCGGGCCGACTGGGAAGCGGGGCGCGTGCATGTGGTGCGTGGCGGCCGCAGGCTTCTCAATACCCGTCACCACCTGGAGGCGGCCGGTCTGGCCGAGGCCGAGTGGCGGAAGCAGTGGGAGGCCGGGCGCTGGTTTCTGCGCGCTGACGGTGAGTCGGGCAAGCGGTACGGCAATGAGACGATCCGTGTCGCCCCCTGTGGTGAAGTGTCTATTCGGCTCCCGGCCCCGCTCGTGCACCTGGCCAACGCCGGGCACGGCCGGTACGTCCTGTCGTCCAACGTCGCCTTCAAGCATCGGGGGGTCGAGTGGGCGGACCGGGTCGAGGCGAATCGGGCGGTCGCCTATCGCATCCACCTGGATGCCGGGCGGGGGCGCTGGTATCTGACCGCGTCCTGGCAGCGTGCCACCGTCCCGGCGATTGCGCTGGAGGACGCGCGTGCAGGCGGCATGATCGGTGTCGACACCAACGCTGGCCACCTTGCCGCCTGGTGGCTGGACCGGCATGGCAATCCCGTTGGCGAACCACGCCGGTTCGGCTATGAACTATCCGGCACCGCCGGGCATCGCGACGCGCAGATTCGGCAGGCCATCACCCGCCTGCTGCACTGGGCCGGACGTTGCGGGGTCGCCGCGATCGCGATCGAGGATTTGGACTTTTCGCGAGAGAAGACCCGCGAAAAGTACGGCCGCCGCAAGAAGTTCCGACAGCTGATCTCCGGCATGCCGATAGGCAGGCTCAGGGCTCGGCTCGTCTCGATGGCCGCCGAGGTCGGTCTGGCGGTCGTGGCCGTGGACCCCGCCTACACCTCCAAGTGGGGCGTGCAGCACTGGCGCGAGCCGATGAGCGCACCGCACCGCAAGATCTCCCGGCACGATGCGGCGAGCATCGCGATCGGGCGACGCGCCCTCGGGCACCCGATCCGGCGACGGACGGCACCGCCCCGCCATCACCAGAGCGATGATGCCGGGCATCGGACCTTCCAGGCCGCGTCGGCCGCCCGGGGACGCGAGGGTCCCCGCAGACCCGTCCCGGACCGTGCACATGAGGCACGCCGCCGGACGCAGGCGACCAGATCGCGGGGAACCAGCGCGCCCAGCACCGTTCGGGACGCGCGCGGAGTCCGGGATTTGGGTACAAGACCCATTCCTGGATCCTGTTGAGAACGGTAGAGCTGAGACATGCGCAAACTCATCAACGCCCCGGCGGACGTGGTCTCCGACGCGCTGCGCGGCCTGGCCGCCGCGCATCCGGAGCTGACGGTCGACCCGGGGAACGGCACCGTCGTGCGGGCGGACGCGCCGCGCACCGGCAAGGTCGCCCTGGTGTCGGGCGGCGGATCCGGTCACGAGCCGCTGCACGCCGGGTTCGTCGGCCACGGGATGCTCGACGCGGCGTGCTGCGGCGAGGTGTTCACCTCCCCCGTGCCGGACCAGATCATCGCCGCGACGATGGCGGTGAACGGCGGCGCCGGCGTCCTCCACCTCGTGAAGAACTACACCGGCGACGTCATGAACTTCCAGCTGGCCGCCGAGCTGGCCGAGGACGAGGACATCGAGGTCACCTCCGTGATCGTCGACGACGACGTCGCCGTGCAGGACAGCACGTTCACCGCGGGGCGGCGCGGCACCGGCGCCACGCTGTTCATCGAGAAGATCGCCGGTGCGCTCGCCGAGGAGGGGGCCTCCCTCGCCGACGTCGCGGCCGTCGCGCGGGAGGTGAACGAGCGCAGCCGGTCGTTCGGCGTCGCGCTGTCGTCGTGCACCGTCCCGGCCGCCGGGACGCCGACGTTCGAGCTGGGCGAGGACGAGATGGAGCTCGGCATCGGCATCCACGGCGAGCCCGGCCGCGCCCGCGCGAAGATCGGCACGGCGGCGGAGATCGTGGACGCCTCGCTCAGCGCGATCGACGCGGACATGCCGCTGGCTGGGTCCGAGGTGCTGGTGCTGGTCAACGGGATGGGCGGGACCCCGCTGATCGAGCAGTACGTCGCCTACGCGGCCGCCGCGCAGTGGCTGGACGGGCATGGCGCCACGGTCGTCCGGCGCCTGGTCGGGCCGTACGTGACGAGCCTGGAGATGGCCGGCTGCATGATCAGCGTGTGCCGGCTGACGCCCGAGCTGACCCGGCTCTGGGACGCGCCGGTCGAGACCCCCGGGCTGCGGTGGGGCCGGTGAACGCGCGAGACCTCGCCGCCTGGGTCCGGTACGCGGCCGAGCTGGTGTCCGCCGATGCCGAGCGGCTCACCCGGCTGGACGCGGCCATCGGCGACGGCGACCACGGCCTCAACCTGGACCGCGGGTTCCGCGCCGCCGTGGACGCGCTGCCGGACGGCGCCCCGCCGGGCAAGGTGCTGATCGCCGCCGGGCGGGCCATCGTGTCGAAGACCGGCGGCGCGTCCGGCCCCCTGTACGGGACGGTGCTGCGCCGGGCGGGCAAGGCCCTCGGCGACGCGGATGACGTGGACGCCGCCGCCCTCGGCGCCGCGCTGAAGGCCGCGCTCGACGGCGTCCAGGAGCTCGGGAAGGCCGTCGAGGGCGACAAGACGATGGTCGACGCGCTCGCTCCCGCCGTCGCCGCCTTCGCGGCGGCGCTCGCGGACGGCACCGGTCTCGCCGGCTGTGTGCGCGCTGCGGCCGATGCCGCCGCCGAGGGCGCGGACGCCACCGTCCCGATGCGGGCGCGCAAGGGCCGGGCCAGCTACCTGGGGGAGCGCAGCGAGGGGCACATGGACCCGGGCGCGTCGTCCACGGCGCTGCTGCTGCGGGCACTGGCCGAGGTCGCGGGGGAGGGCTGACATGGTCGGGATCGTGATCATTTCCCACAGCCGGACGCTGGCGGAGGGCGTCGCCGAGATGGCCCGCGCGCTGGGCGTCGGCAAGGCCGTCGTCGAACCGGCCGGCGGTGACCTCGAAGGGGGGCTCGGCACCAGCATCGACCTCGTCGAGACGGCGCTCGCCGCGGCGGACGGCGGCGACGGCGTCGTGCTGCTCGCCGACCTCGGCAGCTCCGTCCTCACCGCCAAGATGCTCATCGAGGACGCCGACCGCGACGACGTGCTGCTCGCCGACGCCCCGCTGGTCGAGGGCGCGGTCGCCGCCGCGTCCATGGCCGCGACCGGCGCGGACCTCGCGACCGTCCACGCCGCCGCCGAGTCCGCCCGCGACCACCGCAAGGCGGGCTGAGCGCGTGGCGTGCCGGCGCTCGGCCGGCCCGCCACGGCTGCTCGGCGGGCGAGGTTCAGGACCTGCCCGGTCCTTCGAGGAGCGTCCCGAGGACGGACGCGCCGCCCGCCGCCGGGTCGCCCCGCACCTCGTACACGTGCGGTTCCCCGTCCGCGCCCTCGTCCGACACGGTGATCCGGTACGCGGGGAGGTCGGCGCCGATCTCGCCGGGCTCACCGCGTGCTTGCGCGGCGGCCAGCGCGTCCACCGCCTCCCGGATGCGTCCCGCGTGCCCCGCGGGGAGGCCGGCGGTGTCGTAGAGCGCCACGACCGTGTTCCGGCCGGTGAAACCGCCGGTGCTCTCGATCTTCACGCGCATGCCGGCCTCCCTGCTGCGGGGCCCTACTTGCTGAAGGCCCTGCGGAGCTCCTCCAAGTCCTCCTGGAGGATGTCATCGTCGTCCAGGGAACCGCGCCTGGCCAGTTTCTCCGCGGGGACGACCTGGTACTCGGGCATCTGCATCGTCCCGCAGCAGCGCGACCTGTCCTGGTCGGCCCGCAGGCTCGCCGAGTGCTCGTCGAACGCCTCGACCTCCGTCACGTCCTGCCCGTCGCCGGTGTAGCCGGGCTCCGTCATCGCCATCCGCCCGCTCATCAGGTCCCGCAGCGGCGTCGCCGCCGTCGTGATCTCGCGGACCGCGAACCGGTTGCGGATGAACGTCCGGTAGACCGCCGGGTCGCCGCGGCCCGCCGACACCTGCAGCATCTTGTTCGCCACGTCCACGTACCGGGCGCCCGTCGCCGGGGCCGCCACGATCGCGTCGAACACCAGCTTGCAGAGCGCCGACGCCGTCTCGATCAGCACGATCGTCGCGTCCTTGGTGCGCCGCTGCCGGCTCAGCTCGAACGTGTAGACGTCCGCGAGGACGTCGTAGATCGCGCCCGTGAACACCTGGGAGATCGCGTGGACCTCGTTGCCGACCTGGCTGAGCTTGAGGTCGTTGTCGGCGTTGCGCAGCCCGGACGGCATGCCGAGCGCCCGGCCGAACTCCTCGGCGAGCTCCGGCAGGAACGACCTGTCGTGCAGGTTCGCCTTGGTGAGCGCCACCAGCGCCTCCGCCTGGTCCGGCTCCGCCAGCGCCAGGAAGATCGCGGTGATGTCGCCGAACGCCTCGTGCAGCCCGCCCGTCTGGGGCGGGTTGCCGGCCGCCAGCCAGCCGGGCTTCAGGCCGTCCAGCACCGCGTGCCCGGTCTCGTGGGCGACGATGTCCAGCGACCGGCAGGTGTGGACGACCTGGGACGGCGGCTGCCCCTGCGGGGTGAAGAACAGGAACTTCAGCGCCTTCGCCGTCCGGCTGTAGAACGCGTTCGCGCCCTCCCCGCCGTGCGGGAACACCGTGATGCGGTCGGTGTTGCCGCCGACGTTCCACGCGAACGGGATCGGGTTGCCGCCGTTGTGGCGCTCGTACATCGCCATCGTCTGCCGGACGACGGCGAACGTGTGCGCGCAGTCGAACTGCGGGCTGCCCGCGGCGAAGACGAAGTCGCCGCCGACATCGCGGGCGACCGGGGTGACGCCCTGCAGCTCGGTGCGCACGCGGGCGTCGGTGGGGCCGTTCAGCACCACGGTCGGGACGAAGGCCAGGCGCGCGCCGAGGGCGGTGACCGACGGGTCCTGCTTGTAGACGAGGAACCGGTGCCCGGGGCGGGCCGGCACCGGCACCGGGACTGGACGCGGGACGGGCCGCGGCAGCGGCGGAACCGCGCGGCGGGCCCGCTGGGCGGGAATCTCGATTCGCGTCGGATCGGCGTCCCGCGGCGCCTGGAAGTCGTGCTGGTGGATCGTCATCGAAGCCACCTTCCCCTGACAGTGCGCGAGTCCCTGCTGACCCTGCGCTGCTGCGAGCGGACATGCGGGGCTGCAATACGGGGCCTTGCATCCGTGGACCGGCTCGTCCGGTCCGTGTGTCCGCTCCGTCTGCTCAACGTCCGCCGGTCGCGAGATCGAATCAACCCGCGGGGGCGAAAAGCAGGGCATCTGTCCACATGCTGCCGCGCGGGCGGGACACGGCCGTGCCGAGCCGTACTCGCGGACGCGCCGAAAACGTCCGCGCCGCGCCGTAGACTCGCACCTGATGTCGAAGACCGAAGCTCACCCCTTGCTCGATGGCCTCAATCCGCACCAGCGCGCCGCCGTCGTGCACTCCGGCGGCCCCCTGCTGATCGTGGCCGGCGCCGGCTCGGGCAAGACCCGGGTACTGACCCACCGCATCGCCCACCTGCTGGGCGAACGCGACGTGCACCCCGGCCAGATCCTCGCGATCACCTTCACCAACAAGGCCGCCGCCGAGATGAAGGAGCGCGTCGACGCCCTCGTCGGGCCGCGGTCGCGCGCCATGTGGGTGATGACGTTCCACTCCGCGTGCGTCCGGATCCTGCGCCGCGAGGCCAAGCGGCTCGGCTTCCCCACGAGCTTCTCCATCTACGACCAGGCCGACGCGAACCGGCTGATGGCGCTCGTCTGCCGCGAGCTCGACCTCGACCCGAAGCGCTACCCGCCGAAGTCGTTCAGCGCCCAGGTGTCCAACCTGAAGAACGAGCTGATCGACTACGAGACGTTCAAGAACCGCGCGTCCACGCACATGGAGCAGACGCTCGGCGAGGCGTACGAGATGTACCAGGCGCGGCTCCAGCAGGCCGGCGCCATGGACTTCGACGACCTGATCATGATGACGGTCAACCTGCTGCAGGTGTTCCCAGAGGCCGCCGAGCACTACCGGCGCCGGTTCCGGCACGTCCTGGTCGACGAGTACCAGGACACGAACCACGCGCAGTACGAACTTGTCCGGGAGTTGACGGCGCCCATCGCGGTTGCCGGGGGGTCTGGGGGGTCGTCCCCCC
>NZ_SMKY01000304.1 GCF_004349235.1 Actinomadura darangshiensis
GGCTAGTGCGGGTGGGCTTCCTGGAGCGACCGGCCGGCCAGGCGGGCGGTGAGGAGGCCGACGAAGTTGGGGCAGTCCATGACGTCCTCGTGAGGGCAGCGCATGCCATGTTCGATGGCGTCGCGGGCCGCCTGCGCCTTCGCGATCTGCTCGTCGAGTTCGGCCTGCTTGCGCCGGGCGAGCCGGCGCCACTCGTCCGGATTCCCGCGTGCGGCCAGAAGGGTCTTCTGCTCGGCCAGGGTGAACCCGGCGTCGCCGAGCAGGAGGATGGCTCCGACCAGCGCGACCGCCGATTCGGGATAGCGCCGCCGGCCCGAGACCCGGGCGGGCGCGGGGAGCAGCCCGATGTCCTCCCAGTAGCGCAGTGCCGAGGTGGCGACACCGCCCCGGCGCGCCAACTCCCCGATGGTCATCGAATGCTCGGCCATGGTGATCTAAAGCGTACTTGAAGTGGCGGATCCGCCGCCCGTCAATAGGCGTAGGCGACGGTGCAGCCCGAGCCGCCGCTCGAGTTCATGAAGCCGCCTTCGACCACTCGGCCGAAGGCGTCGAGGCCGTCCAGGCAGGCGTATCGGGGTCCGTCACGCGTGACGACATCCATGACCATGAGGGTGTTCGGCTTGACCCTGATGGTCTTGGTGACCTTCATCGGCTTACCGGCGGTGAAAGAGAAGAGCATGATGCTCGAAGGTGCTTTCATCGTGCCGTAGCCCGTCCGGCCGTCCGGGTTCATGACGGCGCTGGTGACCGCACCGGGCCCTGCCGGTTGCCGGAAGAGGACGCGGCCGGCGCGGAGATCAGTGCCCGCCTTGGCGGTGTCGAGGGCGTGCACGGTGACGTTTCCAACATCGCGTTTGTATGGGGCGCCCGGTCGGCCCGTTGCCGGACGGACGTCACTGAGGGTGTAGCCGAGCGTGTGGTCGTCGCGTGCCCAGACGATCTCTCCGACCACGGAGGGCGCGGCCGTGGTCCAGGTTCGGCGGTGGCCCGAGCCGATGTCCATGACGGTGACGGTGGCGCGCGGCTCCGCGGTGTTCGTGCAGGGAGTCGTCGCGTAGGCGATCCTGTCGCCGTCCGGGCTGATCGCCAGACCGTCTGCGCGCGCCGGGATGACGTCCTCGCTCAACGGCTCGATTTCCTTCACATGGCCGTCACCGGTGAGGCCGAAGCGATACAGCCGGGACTCGCATGCCTTCTCTTGAAGCGAGGAGACCGCGAACGTTCCGTGTGGTCCCGCGAGAATTGCCTGGGCGCTACCGGCCGAGGACGGTGGAGGGACGCTGTCCACCGGCTTCACTTTGTCCTGCTGAATTGTGCTGACCTGGAACCAGGGCGTAGGTCCGCCCTCCGAAGAAGTGCCGCCCATTCGGCCGGCCGCCAGGGTGAAGCGCGGCATTCGCCGGCCGTCGTGCGACAGGGCGGATGCGGTGTCCCCGTCCGCGAACAGCTGGACCGCGCCGATCGAGGCGGCCACGGAAAGGGCGAGAGCGAAAGGCGCGGCCCACCGCCGTATCCGCCAGGAGATCGGTTCGCGTCCGTTCGGTTCGTCCGGCATCAGATGATCATGTCGCCTCCGCGGACGCGGTGTGGCCGCTTTCCGCGAAAGACCGGTCTCGCGATCAGCCGCGGGCGGTGGCGACGGCGGCCTGGCCGAGGCTGATGCCGCCGTCGTTGGGCGGGACGCGATGGTGGGTCAGCACCTCGAAACCCTCGCCGGTCAGGCCGGAAACGGCGCGTTCGAGCAGGAGCATGTTCTGGAACACACCGCCGGAAAGCGCGACCGTGCCGAGTCCGGTTCCCGTTCTGATGCGGGACGCCGCCGTGACGATGAGGGCCGCGACGGCATTGTGGAATCGCGCGGCGATGGCCGGGACCGGGACGCCCGCCTTCATGTCGGCCACGACCGCGTCCAGTAGATCGCCGCCCGCGACGGTGAACTCGGACGTGCCGTCGAGCGAGACCGGGTAGGCCCCGCGTTCGGTGGGGTCGGCGTGCTGTTCCAGCTCGATGGCGGCCTGGCCTTCGTAGTTGACCCGGTCGCGGACGCCGAGGACGGCGGCGACGGCGTCGAACAGGCGGCCCATGCTGGACGTCAGCGGCGCGTTCACGCGGCTCCGGGCCATGGCGGCGACCGTGGACCAGCCGGGGCGCTGAGCCACCGGGAGGTCGTCCGGGACCCCGTAGGCGGCGGCCATGCGCCACGGTTCGCGGATCGCGGCGGCGCCGCCCGGGAGTGGAACCGGTTGCAGATGCCCGGCGCGCTGGAAGTCGCGAAGGTCGGCGACCAGGAACTCGCCGCCCCAGAGCGTCCCATCCGTGCCGTATCCGGTGCCGTCGAAGGCGACCCCGATCACCGGGCCGTCCACGCCGTTGTCGGCGAGGCAGGACGCGATGTGCGCATGGTGGTGCTGGACGGCGGCGGACGGCAGGTCCTGGTCGAGCGCGTACTTTGTCGACAGGTACTCGGGGTGCGGGTCGTAGGCGATGAGTTCCGGCGCGATGTCGAACAGCCGCCGGAAGTGCTCGATGCCCTCCTCGAAGGCGCGGAGCGTCTCGTGGTTCTCCAGGTCGCCGATGTGGTGGGAGACGAACGCCCGGCCGTCGCGGGTGAGGCAGAACGTGTTCTTCAGTTCCGCGCCGCACGCCAGCACGGGCCGTCCTGCGGCGATGGGGACGGGTTCCGGCGTGTAGCCGCGTGACCGGCGCACCGGCAGCGTCCTGCCACCGAAGACCCGGACCACCGAGTCGTCGGTGCGCGTGTGGATGGCGCGGTCGTGAAGGAGGAACCCGTCGGCGATGCCGCCGAGGCGTGACAGGGCCTCGTCGTCGCGGTGGGCGATCGGCTCGTCCGAGACGTTGCCGCTGGTCAGCACCAACGGCTCGGTGACGAGGAGGTGGTGCAGCGGGGTGTAGGGCAGCATGACGCCGACGTCCCGGTTGCCGGGCGCGACCGCGTCGGCGAGGTCGGCCTCCGGGCGGCGGCGGGCCAGGACGATCGGCCGCCGCGGGCCGGTGAGCAGCGCCTCTTCGGCTTCGGAGAGTTCGCAGAGCACCCGGGCGGCGGCCAGGTCGGGGACCATGACCGCGAACGGCTTGTCCTCGCGATGCTTGCGGGCGCGGAGCGCGGCGACCGCGCCGTCGTCCGCCGCCCGTGCCGCCAGGTGGTACCCGCCCAGTCCCTTGACGGCGAGGACGGCGCCGTCCGCGAGCATCGCCTGCGCGCCGGCCAGCGGATCGCCGGTGGCCGGCCGCAGCGTGAGGGACGGGCCGCAGGACGGGCAGCACACCGGCTGGGCGTGGAACCGGCGGTCGCCCGGATCCTCGTACTCGGCGGCGCACGGCCCGCACATCGCGAACCCCGCCATGGTCGTGTTGGGACGGTCGTACGGGACGTCCTTGACGATGGTGAAGCGCGGCCCGCAGTTCGTGCAGTTGGTGAACGCGTACCCGTGGCGGCGGTCGCGCGGGTCACGCATCTCGCGGAGGCAGTCGTCGCAGGTCGCGGAGTCGAAGGACACCAATGCCCGGCGCTCCCCCGACGCGTCGCTGCCAACGATGGTGAAGCCGCCGCGTCCGTCCGCGGCCAGCTCCCGGGTGGTGACGCGCTCGACGACGGCGAGCCGCGGCGGACGCGTGCGCAGCCCGTCCAGGAACCGCCCGACCTCGTCGGGTGCGCCCTCGACTTCGATGAACACGCCGCCCGCGTCGTTGCCCACCAGCCCGGACAGGCCGAGGCCGGTCGCGAGCCCATGCACGAACGGCCGGAACCCGACGCCCTGCACGACCCCCTCGACGCGAACGCCGACCCTGACCTCCACCCCGCCATTCTGCCCCGCCAGGACGCGCTGACCAGGGACGGGACAGCGGAGGGCGTGTCCGCGGGCTACGGCTCAGCGACAGGGAGAGGCTGCGCGGCTCGCAATCCCCACCGAAGGCGCGCCATCCGGAAGCGTGGCGATACGCGGATCATTCCGCGTTCCCGGTGTAGGCGGCGATGGTGCGGTCCGCGCACGCGCGGGCGACGGACTGGTCGGCGCCCGACGCGACGTGCGCCGTGAACCAGGCCTCGCCGCTCTGCCGGCTGAACTCCTTGCCCTCGTCCGTCGCGGCCCAGTCGGGGCCGACCTCGTCCGGGGCGCTCTCCCCGGACGCCAGGTGCAGGGCGAGGCCGAGGAGGCCCATGTCCCAGCCGATGCCGACGGCGCCCGGTCCGAACTGGTTCCACGTGTCGTCGTCGACGTGGGCGATGTGCTCCAGTTCGAAGCGCGCCCTGCCGTCCGGCTCCGGCGTCAGCCGCACCTCGACCCAGCTGGTCTGGCCGCCGTACTCCCAGGTCGCGGAGAAGCTCTTGGGCGGGTCGCAGGTCTCGATCGTCCCGCCGGCGTTGCCCTCGAACTGGTAGCGGCCGCCGAGCCGCAGGTCGCCGGAGATCGGCAGGAACCAGCGCGGGATGCGCTCGGGGTCGGTGACGGCGTCCCACAGGTCCTCGACATCGGTGTCGTAGACCTGGCTGACCACCGCGGTCCGCGCGGTCCCGGCCTCCAGCACCCGCTCGCCGACCTTGCGGCGGACGGCGTTGACCTGCCCCGTTACTTCGATCATGGCTCGCTCCCTGGGTCGTGCCCGGTCGTCTGACGGCGTGCGCGCTTGCCGCGGGCGATCTCGGTCGCCAGGGCGTCCAGATGCGGCGTCCAGAACCCGCGGAACCGGTCGAGCCAGGCGTCGACCTCCCGCAGCGGCGCGGAGTCGACGGCGTAGAGCCGGCGCGTCCCCTCCGCCCGGACGACGGCGAACCCGCCGTCGCGCAGCACCTTCAGATGCTGCGACACGGCGGGCTGCGAGATCCCGAACTCCTCCCGGATGACCGCGGTCACCTCACCTGACGACCGCTCGCCGTCGGCGAGCAGCTCCAGGATCCGGCGCCGCACCGGGTCGCCCAGTACATCGAACGCGTGCACGGCTCCAAGTTACAGCCTTCGCTTATATAAGCCAAGCCTTAAGAAGCTACCGGCGCGCCAGGAGCTCCTCGAACGGGACCGGGGCGTCGTACGGGCCCGGCTTCGGCGGGGCCGGGCGGGCCGACATCAGGGCGGCCAGCTCGGTGCCGGCGCGGGTGATGCGGTCGGGCAGGGCGGTCTCCCCGCTCCCCCAGTCCTCGGACGCCGCGTACACGCCGGTCGGGGCGGCGCTTGCGCGCAGGTAGGCGAACAGCGGGCGCATCGCGTGGTCGATGGCCAGGGAGTGCCGGGCCGTGCCGCCGGTCGCGCCCAGCAGGACCGGCGTGCCGTCCAGCGCACCGTCCTCCAGGACGTCGAAGAAGGTCTTGAACAGCCCGTTGTAGGACGCGTTGAAGATCGGCGTCACGGCGATGAGGCCGTCGGCGTCCGTGACCGTTTCGACGGCGGCGCGGAACGTCCCGGACGGGAAGCCGGTCAGGGTCGCGTCGACCATGGCGTGCGCATGGTCGCGCAGGTCGATCGTCTCGACGGTGACGTCCGGCAGGGCGCCGGACGTGGCCGCGGCCAGCCGGTCGGCCAGCAGGCGGGTCGAGGACGGCTGCCCGAGTCCGGCGGAGACGACGGCGAGCGTGGTCATCGAACCTCCTCGACGAGGCGGGACGCGTGGGTGGGGGCGGTCGCGGGGACGTGCGCCGGGCGCAGCGACTCGAACTCCTTGCGCAGCACGGGGACGACCTCCTCCCCCAGCATGTCGATCTGCTCCAGGACGGTCTTCAGCGGCAGCCCCGCGTGGTCCATCAGGAACAGCTGGCGCTGGTAGTCGCCGAAGTTGTCGCGGAACGTCAGCGTCTTCTCGATGACCTGCTGCGGGCTGCCGACCGTGAGCGGCGTCTCGGCGCTGAACTCCTCCAGCGACGGGCCGTGCCCGTAGACGGGGGCGTTGTCGAAGTACGGGCGGAACTCGCGGACGGCGTCCTGCGAGTTCTTCCGCATGAACACCTGCCCGCCCAGGCCGACGATCGCCTGGTCGGCGGAGCCGTGCCCGTAGTGCTCGTAGCGGCGCCGGTACAGGCCGATGAGCTGCTGGAAGTGCTCCTTGGGCCAGAAGATGTGGTTGGCGAAGAAACCGTCGCCGTAGTAGGCGGCCTGCTCGGCGATCTCCGGGCTGCGGATCGAGCCGTGCCAGACGAACGGCGGGACGCCGTCCAGCGGCCGCGGAGTGGAGGTGAACGACTGCAGCGGCGTGCGGAACTCGCCCTCCCAGTCGACGACGTCCTCGCGCCAGAGCCGGTGGAGCAGGTGGTAGTTCTCGATGGCGAGCGGGATGCCGTCGCGGATGTCCTTGCCGAACCACGGGTAGACGGGCCCGGTGTTGCCGCGCCCCATCATCAGGTCGACCCGGCCGCCGGCGAGGTGCTGGAGCATCGCGAAGTCCTCGGCGATCTTCACCGGGTCGTTGGTGGTGATCAAGGTGGTCGCGGTGGACAGGATCAGCCGCTCGGTCCGCGCCGCGATGTAGCCGAGCATCGTGGTCGGCGAGGACGGCACGAACGGCGGGTTGTGGTGCTCGCCGGTCGCGAAGACGTCGAGGCCGGTCTCCTCGGCCTTGTCCGCGATCGCGACCATGGCCTGGATCCGCTCCGCCTCGGACGGGACGCGTCCGGTGGTCGGATCCGGCGTGACATCGCCGACCGTGAAGATCCCGAACTGCATGCCGCCCTCCAAATAGTAGAACTTTCAATTATCTTACCGAACCGGCGGCCGGCGACGGGTATTCCTGATCCGTCAGGAGTCAGGCGACGGCCCGTTCGAGAGCGTCGACGAGCCAGGTGTTGACCGTCCCGGCGGTGGCGGTCTCGCCCGTGACCTCGCCGAAGAGCGTCCAGTAGCGGCGGAGCCGCGGATCCTGCTCCATGGCGACGGCGGGCAGCAGGGCGCGCCGGAAGCGGGGCGTGTCGCGTTCGCCGCGCCCCGCCGCGTGGGCGGCGACGAACCGGTCGAGGGCGAGGCCCGGGGACGGTTCGCGTCCCGCGGCCACCAGCGGGGTTGCCAGCTCCATCGCCTCCCGGGCGCCCGCGATCAGCGCCGGCTCGTCCCGGACCCACTCGGCGTTCACCCGGCCCTGCATGCGCAGCTCATGGAGCAGCCGCCGGTCGCCCGCCAGCGCGACCATCCCCGCGTAGGCGACCACCTGCCCGGGCGCCGGATCGGCCGGCGGCTCCGGGACGCTCATCCCCAGGAACTCCTCCACCGCCGCGTCCGGCAGCGGGACGAGGATGCGGCGGCGCCAGAACTCCCGCAGGACGTCGCGCGCGGCCGGGCCGTCCTGCACGGCGGCGAGCAGGTCCAGCCGCGCCGCCTGCCCCGCCGGGGCGGCCTCCTCGACCGCGCGCAGGGACGCGCGGCGCCAGGCGAGCGCGGCCAGTCCGGCGTCCGCGGCGCGCCGTTCGACGGTGACGGCCTCGGCCAGCGAGCGGTCCCCGGTGAGGACGGCGACGATGCCGGGCAGCCCGAGCCCGAGGCCGCGCAGCCGCCGGACGAGCCGGAGCCGGTCCACGGCGGAGGCGTCGAACCGGCGGTGGCCGCCCGCGCTGCGCCGGGCGTCGAGAATGCCCTCGTCGCAGTAGAAGCGGATCGTGCGGACGGGCACGCCGGTCAGCGTCGCGAGATCGCCGATCCCGATCGATGTGTCGTCGGTCACATCCAGTTGAACCTCCACCGGGCTGGAGTTCCTACTCTACGAACGCGACGCGACCGAGAAGGGACGCCACCGAGAGAGAGGACCGGGACGATGGATGTGATCGAAGCCGAGCGATTCAGGGACGGGCTGCGCGAGCACACCCGCGGGCTCGCCGAGGCGACCGCCGTCATGGACCCGTCCGCCCAGGTGAGGACCTGTCCGGAGTGGACGATGCGGGATCTGGTCGGGCATGTCGGCCAGGCGCACCGGTGGGCCGCCCACCTGGTCCGGACGGGAGGCACCGAGGTCGTCGACGAGCTGCCGCGCACGACCCCGGACTCCTCCGCCGAGTGGTCCGGTTGGCTGCGCGACGGCGTGGAGGACCTGATCGGCGCGCAGGAGGCCGATCCGGACGGGTCGGTCGAGCATCCTCTGCTCGGGACGCGGTCGACGCTGATGTGGCTGAGGCGCATGACGCACGACACGTCGGTCCACCGGGTGGACGCGGCGCTGACGGCGGGCCTGCCGTACTCGATCGAGTCCGGTCTCGCCGCCGACGCGATCAGCGAGTTCCTCGGCCTGCTGGCCAGTGGGGCCTCGGCGCGGTTCAAGCCCGAGCTCGCCGAGCTGCGCGGGGACGGCGAGACGCTGTGCGCGCGTCCGGCGGAGCCGTCCGTTCCGGGATGGGTGATCACCCGGACGGCCGGCGGCCCGGTCTGGGAGCGCGGGACGGGCGATGCGGGCGTGACCGTCGCCGGGCCCGTCCAGAACCTGCTGCTGGTCTTCGCCCGGCGCCTCGCCCCGGACGGCGCCGCCGAGGTGAAGGTGACCGGCGACAGGTCGCTGCTGGACCACTGGCTGGCCCATACCGCGGTCTAGGCCGGCGTGTCCGCGGCCGTCGCGCTCGCGTCCGTGGTGGCGAAAACGGCCTGGATCTCCAGCGCGATCGCGATCTCGTCGCCGAGCATGACCCGGTCGCCCTGCAGCGGCACGTTGAACTCGATGCCGAAGTCGCGGCGGCTGATCGACGCGGTCGCGGTGAAGCCCGCGCGGACGCCGCCCCACGGGTCCGCGCCGACGCCGTGGAACTCGGTCAGCAGCCGGACGGGACGGGTCACGTCCTTGATCGTCAGCTCGCCGTCCAGGTGGTAGCGGGGGGTGCGGGCGCGGCGGCCGATGCTGGCACGTTCCACTCCGGTGGCGGTGAACATCATGACCGGGTGCCGCCGGACGTTCAGGAAGTCGGCGGACCGGACGTGCTCGTCCCGTTCGGCGCTGCGCGTGTCGATCGAGCCCATCCGGATCTCCGCGCGGGCGGTGGAGTCGAGCGGATCGTCCGCGATCACGACCTCGCCCCCGAAGTCGGGGAACGAGCCGCGCACCGTCGTCATCAGGTGCCGGATGGTGAAGGTGATCTCGGAGTGGACCGGGTCGATGGTCCAGCGACCGGCCTCCAGGTCGGACACCTCGGCGCCCATGAATATCCCCCCAAATATCGCTAACCAGGTGAAACTACCCTAAACACCCCCTGGTCTGCGCACGCTCTCCGGGGGAATGCTCAGGGGCATGATCGGTGAACACGTCCTCGCCGGATACGTCAACGACGCGAGCGGGCGGGAGGCGCTCGGCCTCGCGCGCGGCATCGTCGCGCTGACCGGCGGCCGGCTGAGCATCGCGACCGTCCACCCGCCGGACCTGCCGGCCGCGGCCGGCGAGGCGCAGGCGGTCCTGGACCAGTTACCGGACGTTCTGGACGGGCGGCCCGCGGACCTGTTCGTCCAAGAGGGGCGCAGCGTCGGCCGCGGGCTGACCGTGCTCGCCAGCCGGATCGGCGCCGACCTGATCGTCGTCGGCTCCCCCGAGGGCGGCGCCCGCGGCCGCATCGGCGTCGGCGCCGCCGCCGACCACCTGCTGCACTCGGCGACCGAGGCCGTGATGCTCGCCCCGTCCGGCTACACCCCGCCGGAGGAGCTGGGCCGCATCGCGGTCATGTACGTCCGGCGTCCCCAGTGCGACGAGGCCGTCATCCGCGCCGCCCAGGCCGCGGACCGGTTGGAGGTACCGCTCCGGCTGGTCACCCTGGCGATCGGCGAGGTGAACGCCGAGCGCCTCCGCGACGACCTCGCGCTCGCCATCCGGCTCGCCCTGGACTCGGCCGACCTGCTCCCGGAGGAGGTCTCCGCCGAGGTCGCCGAGGGCGACGACGTCGCCGACGCCCTGGACGACGTCGACTGGCCCGAGGACGAGCTGCTCGTGTGCGCGTCCAGCGAGGACGCCGCCGCCCACCGGGTCTTCGTGGGCGAGGTCGCGCTCAAGGTCCTGCGCGCCGCACCGTGTCCGGTCACCGTCCTCCCGCGTGGCTACTACTGAGTAGTCCCTTTTGGCCGGTTCTGTGGATCGGCTTGCCGACCAGCGTTTACCTTCGCTACATTCCGTCGAGATCGGAACGTGACCTTGAGGCGCCGCCGGCGGACGATGGCACGGTCCGACCCCCCGGTCGGGCGCAACCCTGCCCGGACGAGCGAGGTGCGGCAGGGAGCGTGATGGACGCGATCGGCAAGAAGCTGCTCGACATCGCCCAGAAGGAACTCGGCTACACCGAGAAGGGCGACGGCTACACGAAGTTCGGCAACTGGTACGCCGAGCACGTCGACGGCGACCACGACGAGTACTTCAAGACCGCCCCCTGGTGCGACATGTTCCTCGCCTGGGCCGCCGACAAGGCCGACGTCACCGACCAGGCCGGGCAGTTCGCCTCCACCATCGACCACGCCAAGTGGTTCAAGAAGAACGACGCCTGGGGCCACGACCCCGAACCCGGCGCCATCGTCTTCTACGACTGGAACGGCTCCGGCGACATCGACCAGGTCGACCACGTCGGCATCGTCGAGAAGGTCGACGGGCACACCCTCCACACCATCGAGGGCAACGCCGACGGCTACAAGCTCATGCGCAAGACCCGCGACATGGACGCCGTCGTCGGCTTCGGCTACCCGTCCAAGATCAAGGTCGAGGCCAAGTACACCCCGCGGCACGCCGCCCCCGCCCCCAC
>NZ_SMKY01000305.1 GCF_004349235.1 Actinomadura darangshiensis
CCCCCGCCCTCACCACCGCGGGACGCGCCCTGGCGCTGGCCGCGTCCGCCCTCGTCGTCGCCGTCGCGTTCGCCGGGCCGCCCGCCGACGACGCCAACCTCGCGCCCTGGGCGCTGTTCGTGACGTTCTGGGTCGGGCTCGTCCCCGCCGGCGTCCTACTCGGGCCCGTGTGGCGGCGCGTCAACCCGCTGCGGACCCTGCACACCGCCCTGTGCCGCCTCACCCGCACACCGGCCGCGGGCCGGCGGGCGCTCCCGCCCCGGCTCGGGTACTGGCCCGCCGCCGGCTGGCTCACCGGGTTCGTGTGGCTGGAACTGGTCGCGCCGCACCGGTCCGACCCGCGCGTCGTCGGCACCCTCATCGTCGCCTACGCGGCCGCCAACCTCGCCCTGGCCTGGTGGTTCGGCCGCGACTGGTTCACCCGCGGCGACGGGTTCGAGGCCTACTCCAGCCTGCTCGCCCGGATCTGCCCGCTCGGGCGCCGCGGCGACGGGACGCTCGTCCTGCGCACCCCCCTGACCGGCCTCATGGCGGACGGCCCCGACCCCGGCCTCACCGCCACCGCGTGCGTGCTGATCGGCTCCACCGGGTTCGACGGCATCACCCGCACCACTTACTGGCGCGACAACGTCGACCCGGCCAGCATCCCCGCCGGAACCTTGGGGCTCGCCGCCGCCATCGGCTCAGTCACCGTCCTGTACGTCGCGGCGCTGCGGCTCAGCGCCCGCCTGACCGGCCAGGACCCGGCCGCGCTGCCCGGACGGTTCGCCGCCGCCCTGCTCCCGATCGCCCTCGGCTACACCGTCGCGCACTACTTCTCCTTCCTCGTCCTGGAAGGGCAGACGACCTTCATCCTCGCCAGCGACCCGTTCGGTACCGGGCTGAACCTGCTCGGCTCCACCGGCAACCGCGTCGACTACGACCTCGCCGGACCCGCCCTCACCGCGCAGGTCCAGGTCAACGCCATCGTCCTCGGGCACATCGCCGGCACCATCACCGCCCACGACCTCGCCCTGCGCGCCCCCGGCCGGGCCCTGCGCGGACAGCTCCCCGTCGCCGCCGCCATGGTCGCCCTCACCTGCGCCGGCCTGTTCGCCCTGCTGAGCGGCTGACCGCTTGCGCCGCTCCACCTCCTTGGCCGCCACCCCCGCCGCGATCAGGACCGGCACCACGAACTTCGCCGCCGCCACGACCGCGCCCGCCCACGCCGGCGCCGACACGTCCGGCAGATCCGGCAGATCCGGCAGATCCGGCCACGGGACGTCCGGCCAGGGAATGTCGCCCCACGGCGGCGACGGCGGATCGATGTCGGGGATGCGCACGTCCGGGCGCGGGACCCTGTCGAGCAGGACCTTCACCAGCGCGCCCAGCCCCAGCAGCGGGAACAGCACCTTCGCCGTTGCCGCCGCTACATGCCGCGAGGCGTACAGGGCGGGATGCGCCCGCGCGAGCGCCTCCCGCCTCGCCGCCCGCGTCCCCGCGGGCGCCTCGAACGCCACCGGCTCCCCGGCGCCGTCTGCGTCGTCGTCCCCGCCAGGGTCGGGCGGCCGCAGCTCGCACCGCGCGGCCTGGCCGTCGACCAGGCCGAGGACGTCGAACACGACCGCCACCGTCATCTCCCCGAAGGGCAGCGCGGCCCTCGGGAACCCCGTCGCCTCCCCGGCGCGGCCGCCGTCGACGTAAAGGCGCGCGACATGGTCCCAGCCCGCGCGTCCCGTCTCGACCTCCAGCCGGCGGCCGTCGTGGACGAGCGTCCAGCGGCCCGCGGGCGTGCCGTTCAGCGAAATTCCCCCTGCCATGCCCACCAGTCTCACCAGCGGACACGGCCGGGCCAACGCCCGAACGGCCACCGCCCGTAGACCAAAGTCGGCACGCCCCCGGCCGATCGCCACCGGCCGCCGTCAGCGGGTGAAACGCCACCGCATCGCGCCGTACGGCTCCACCGTGCCCACCGCGAACACCGTGTGGAAGGTGAACCGGTAGAGGTACCAGGGCGGCCGGCCGGCGCTCTGCGCACTGTAGGGCGCGGTGAACGCGTCGCCGTCCACCCGCGCCGGCCAGCCGCCCTCCCGGTACCCGGCCGCGACCGGCTCCAGGACGGCCGGATCGGTGACCCGCTCCAGGTCGCCCTCCAGCACCACGTCCGCGACCGGCGTCCGCACCGAGATGGTGCCCGCCGGGTTCTCCGCCATGTTCCGCGACTTGCGCGTGCCGGGGCCGCTGACCACGTAAAGGTCGCCGCCGTACCACAGCGCGCCGACGCCCGCCGAGTGCGGGCGGCCGTCCGGCCGCACCGTGCCGAGGAACACCGGCGTCTCCGCCTTCGGCAGCGCCGCCGTCAGCGCGTCCCGGACGGTGCCCCACGCCAGCCGTCCGCCGCCGTAGATGTCGAGGTCGCGGGCCTCGGCGGGTTCACGTTCGCTCATCTCGCCCTCCTGGAATCGGGATTTGAACGGGTAGACGGCGCGGCGCGCGGGAACTCATCGGCGGCCGGTTCCCTAATGTTGCGGGCATGGCTCCTTCCATCGCCACCGCGAACCGCGTCGACCGCTCCGAGCTGCTGGAGTTCCTGCGTCCCCGCCACCATGCCGTCCTGTCCACCGTCCGCTCCGACGGGCGCCCCCAGATGTCGCCGGTGACCTGCGGCGTCGACGACGGCGGACGCATCGTGATCTCCACCTACCCCGAACGCGCCAAGGCCCGCAACGCCCGCCGCGACGCCCGCGTGTCGGTGTGCGTGCTGTCCGACGAGTTCAACGGCCCCTACGTGCAGGCCGACGGGACCGCCGAGGTCATCGACATGCCCGACGCCGCCGACGCGCTCGTCGGCTACTACCGCTGCATCGCCGGGGAGCACCCCGACTGGGACGAGTACCGGGAGGCGATGCGCCGCCAGGACAAGTCCCTGATCCGCGTCACCATCGAGCAGTGGGGGCCGATCGCGACCGGCGGGTTCCCCGCCCGGCTCGTCCCCGACAACTAGGCCGGCGGCAGCCGGATGGGCGGCGGCCGGATAAGCGGCGGCCAGGTCAGCGGGCCTGGAGGCGGTAGGCGCCGGTCGCGCAGCCGGCGACCCGCCAGCCGCCCGGCACCCGCACCGCGCGCAGCGACGCCACGCCGGACGCGGTGAGGTCCGGGCGGGCCGTGCCCGGCACCCACACGTCCAGCCGGCAGCTCCCCGAAGACCCGGCCGTGCCGGCCAGCGACAGCCGCCGCGGCGACGACGACGCCGACAGCGCGGTCAGCCGCCCGGGCGCGGCCCGCGGGAACGGGCGCGACAGCGGCCCGGTGAACGCGGCCGGGCGGCCCAGCGGCGTCCCGTCCGGGCAGCGGAGCCGGTTCAGGCCGCCGGCCGTCGTGGCGCCGCCGTCGCCGATGCTGTGCGGGTCCCCGCACGCCTGCCGCCACACCCACCACGCGCCGCCCGCCCGGTTCGCGTCCTCGGCCGCCGCGTACCGGGCGACCCGCGGACCGTCCGAGGCCGGGTCGCCGAACCAGCCCCACTCGCCCGGCCACAGCGCCGCCCCGTAGTGGCCGGCGGCGGCGCGGGCCAGCGCGAACCCCCGCTCGATCGAGATGAGCGTCCCCGACGGGTCCAGCGCGATCGACTCGTTGTACAGGTGCGGGGAGAACACGAGGCGGTCGTCGCGGACCGCCTCCCGGGACGGCAGCGCGTCCGCGCCGAGCGCCGACCACAGCGCCGACGGCTCGACGACCATCAGCCGCGGCGGGCCGCCCGCGGCGCGCTCCGCCGTCCTGATCGCCGCGATCGCCCGGCCGTAGAACCGGCCGAGCTGCGGGTCGCCGGGCAGCCGCAGCCCCGGGTTGGGCTCGTTGAGCAGGTCGTATCCGGCGACGGCGGGCTCGTCGGCGAACGCCGCCGCCAGCCGCGCCCACGTGCGCACCAGATGCGCCTGCACGCCGCCGGCGTCGTCGTAGAAGTTCTGGAACGCCTGCGCGACCGCCGGGGACGCCTCCCGGACACCGCCCAGCGTGCAGGTGGTCAGGCCGCCCGTGAGCGTCGCCCACGCGGGCGCTCCGTCCCAGCCGCGCGCCCGGTCCAGCAACGGCGGGCAGGACGTTCCCGGCGGGGTGCCGACCGCCTTGCCCCACGCGTCCTGATGCATGTCCAGCACCGTGTACATGCCGTGGTCGGCGGCGTCGCGCACCGCCTTCCCGATCCGCGCGACATAGCCGGTGTCGAACGCGCCGGGACGCGGCTCCAGCGCCGACCACGACAGGTTCAGCCGGACGACGTCGAACCCCAGCGACGCCATCTGCGCGAAGTCGTCCCGCGTCAGCGGCACCACCGTGGGCAGCGCCGGGTCGTTCGCGGCGTAGTCGGCGAGCTGGTTGACGTTGGCGCCGCGCAGCAGCACCGTCCGGCCGCCGGCGTCGACGATGTCCCCGTGCGCCACCCGCAGTGGGGACGGCTCCCAGGCGGGCGGGGCGGCCCGCGCGGGGACGGGGGCCGCCAGCGACACGGTGGCAGCGGCGGCCAGGACGGCGGCGGTCAGGAGGGCGGCGGACGTGCGGGGGCGCAGTGCCATGATCGGATCCTTCCCGTCCGGAGATCGGATCCGGGTCGCCGGCGTTACACGCCCGCGGCCTCCCCGGCGAGGCCGCGGCAGGAACCGCGCCGTGACCGACGAACCGGCGTCCAGCAGCCCGGCCGGAGTGCCGGCGAACACGACCTCGCCGCCGTGCCGGCCGCCGCCCGGGCCGAGGTCGATCACCCAGTCCGCGTGCCCGACGACGTGCAGGTCGTGCTCGACGACGATGACGGTGGCGCCGCCGTCGACGAGGCGGTCCAGCAGGGCCAGCAGCGCGCCGACATCGGACATGTGCAGGCCCGTCGTCGGCTCGTCCAGCACGTAGACCGTCCCGGTGCGGTGCAGCCGCGCCGCCAGCTTGAGGCGCTGCCGCTCGCCGCCCGACAGCGACCCGAGCGGCCGCCCGAGCGCCAGGTACCCGAGGCCCGCCTCGGCGAGGGCGCGCAGCCGCACGGCGATCCCGCGCTCGGCCGGCCCGGCGGGATCGCGGAAGAACGCCAGGGCCTCCTCGGCCGTCATCGCCAGCACGTCCACGATCGTGCGGCCCCGCAGCGTGTGCGCCAGGACCTCCGCCCGGTACCGGCCGCCGCCGCACTCCCCGCACGTGGTCGTGACGGGGTCCATGAACGCCAGGTCGGTCACGATGACGCCGTTGCCGTCGCACTCCGGGCAGGCGCCCTTGGAGTTGTGGCTGAACAGCGCCGGATCGGCGCCGGTCGCCCGCGCGAACAGGCGCCGCAGCGGGTCCATGATCCCGATGAACGTGGCGGGGCTGGACCGGCGGGACGCCGCGATCGCCGACTGGTCCACCACCACCGCGTCCGGCCGGCCGGACACCAGCTCCGCGACCAGGGTGCTCTTGCCCGACCCCGCCACACCCGACACCACCGTGAGGACGCCCGTGGGGAACCGCGCGGTCACGTCCTTGAGGTTGTTGGCGCGGGCGCCGGCGACCGTCAGCCACCCGGACGGCTCCCGGAACACGGCCTTGACCGGCGCGGCCCGGCGCAGCGCACGGCCGGTCGGGGTGGCGGCGCCGCGCAGCCGCCCGACCGTCCCGGTGAACACCACCTCGCCGCCGTGCACGCCCGCACCCGGCCCCATGTCGATCACATGGTCGGCGGCGCCGATGACGGCCGGGTCGTGCTCGACGACCAGCACGGTGTTGCCCTTGTCGCGCAGCCGCAGCAGCAGCGCGTTCAGCCGGTCGACGTCGCGGGCGTGCATGCCGGCGCTGGGCTCGTCGAAGATGTAGGTCATCCCGGCCAGGCTGGACCCCAGGTGCCGGACGACCTTGAGCCGCTGCGCCTCCCCGCCCGACAGCGTCCGGGTCGCGCGGTCCAGGGTGAGGTAGGACAGGCCGATGTCGGCCAGCCGCCGCAGCCGCGCGATGGCCGCGTCCGCGACGCGCGCCGCGACCGGGTCGGTGATCTCGCCGAGCGCGGCGACCAGGTCGCCGGTCTCCATCCGGTGCAGGTCGGCGATGTTGTGGCCGCCGATGGTGCGGCCGCCGATCCGGGACGCCAGCGCCGCCGCGTTGAGCCGCGCGCCGCCGCAGGCCGGGCAGGTCTCCTCGCGGACGACGCGGCGGGCCGCGTCCCGCGCCTTCGCCGGCAGGGACGCGATGTCGCGCCGGACGTAGAGGCGGTGGAACCGCTCCAGCATGCCCTCGTAGGCGTTGTGGCCCATCGACCCGGTCCGGTTCAGGCGCGGCACCCGGAAACCCTTGCCGTGCAGCAGCAGGTCCCACTCGTCCGGGGTGAAGTCGCGCAGCGGCTTGTCCGGGTCGAACAGGCCCGACTCGGCGTACAGCTGCCACACGAACGTGCCGGGGCCGAACGGCGGGAAGTTCACCGCGCCCTCGTTCAGCGACCGCCCGGTGTCGAGGAACCGGTCCAGGTCGACGCGGGCGACGTGCCCGAGGCCGTCGCACTCGGGGCACATGCCGCGCGGGTCGTTGAAGGAGTACGCGGCGGCCTCCCCGGCGCTGGGCGTCCCGTGCCTGGAGAACAGCACCCGCAGGACGGGGGAGATGTCGGTGATCGTGCCGACCGTGGAGCGGGCGTTCCCGCCGATCGGCCGCTGGTCGACGACGACGGCGGGGGTCAGGCGGTCGATGACGTCGGCGTCCGGGCGCTCCCGCTTGGGCATCCGGTCGCGGGCGAACCAGCTGAGCGTCTCGCCCAGCTGCCGCTGCGACTCGGCCGCGAGCGTCCCGAACACGATCGACGACTTGCCCGACCCGGACACGCCCGTGAACACGACCAGGCGGTTCTTCGGGATGCGCAGCGACACGTCCTTGAGGTTGTTGGTCCTGGCCCCGGTGATGACGATGTGGTCCCCGTTCATGCCCGCCACGCTAAACACCAATGAGGTCAGGACCTGGCCTCCTTCACCCGCATACTGGGGCCATGTCGTCCGAACGCCTCCTGCGGCTGCTGTCCCTGCTGCAGGCCCGCCGCGAGTGGAGCGGGCCCGAGCTGTGCGAGCGCCTGGGCGTCAGCCCGCGCACCGTCCGCCGCGACGTCGAGCGCCTGCGCGGCCTCGGCTACCCCGTCCACGCCACCCTCGGCGCGGCCGGCGGCTACGGGCTGGAGGCCGGCGCGGCGATGCCGCCGCTGCTGCTGGACGACGAGGAGGCCGTCGCGATCGCCGTCGGGCTGCGCGCGGCGACCGGGGGAGCGGTCGAGGGCATCGGGGAGGCGTCCGTGCGCGCCCTGGCCAAGCTGGAGCAGGTCCTGCCCGCCCGGCTGCGGCGCCGCGTCACCGCCCTGCACGCCGCCACGACCCCGCTGACCGGGCCGCCCGCCGGGCCGTCCGCCGACCCGGAGACCCTCACCGTGCTGGCCGCCGCGTGCCGCGACCGCGAACGCGTCCGCTTCGCCTACCGCGACGCCGGCGACGGGGACACCCGCCGCCTCACCGAGCCATACGGGCTGGTGTCGGCCGGGCGCCGCTGGTACCTGGTCGCGTTCGACGCCGGCCGCGAGGACTGGCGGACGTTCCGCGTCGACCGCGTGTCGTCCCCGGCGCCGACCGGGGTGCGGTTCCCGCCGCGCGAGCTCCCCGCCGACGACGCCGCCGCCTTCGTCACCCGCTCGCTGGCGCGGTCGCGTCCGCTGCGGCGCGCGGTGCTGCTCGTGCACGCCCCGGCGCACGAGCTGGCCGACCGGTTCCGGGTGACCGGCGCCGAGGTCGAGCCGGTCGACGACCGCAGCTGCGTCCTGCGCACCGCCCCCGACTCGCTGGAGTGGACGGCGCTGCGCATCGCCTACCTCGACATCGCCTTCGAGGTCCGCGAGCCGGCCGAGCTGCGCGAGCGCCTGGCCGCGATGGCCGCCCGCCTGTCGCGCGCCGCCGGCTAGACCCGCATGCCGTCAGTCCGCGTACCTGACAGAAGGTGGCAGGTACGGCTGGCAGCCTTGGGGTCGTACCGATCAACGGAGGAGCACATACATGTCCGGTTTCGCGGAGTTCATCGCCGTCAACATCGACTGCCCGGAGCCGCCGGCCCTCGCGGCGTTCTACGCGGCGGTCACCGGCGGCGAGGTCACCTACGACACCCCCGAGGCCGCCGCGGTCAAGCTGCCGAGCGGCCTGGACGTCTACTTCCAGGGCGTCACCGGCCACCAGGCCCCGACCTGGCCGGAAGGGGACCGGCCCCAGCAGTCCCACCTCGACTTCTACGTCGACGACCTCGACAAGGCCGAGGCGGCCGTCACCGGCCTCGGCGGCGGGAGGCCGGACTTCCAGCCCGGCGGGGACCGGTGGCGCGTCCTCACCGACCCTGCCGGGCACCCCTTCTGCGTCTGCCTGCGGCAGAGCTGACGGTCACAGGACCCGGACGGGCAGACCGCCGCGCGGCCGCATCGCGGTCACGCTCGTCGGGGTCGCGGCGGTGGAGACCAGCCGCAGCCGGGTGCGGCGCAGCAGGCACGCCAGCATCGTCTTGATCTCCACGGTCGCCAGCGTCGAGCCGATGCAGCGGTGCGGGCCGCCGCCGAACGGCAGGAACGTCGACGGCGTGGCGGGGCGGTACAGCTCGCAGGACGGGTCCCACCGCTCCGGGCGGAACCGTCCCGCCTGCGGCCACACCTCCGGCATCCGGTGGGTGACGAACGGGGAGTAGAACACCATCGCGCCCGCCGGGATCCGGTGCCCGGCGTAGGTGAAGTCCTCGACCGGGACGCGGGCGCTGAGCACGGCGGGCGGGAACAGCCGCAGCGTCTCGTTCACCACCCCGTCCAGGTAGGTGAGCGCGGGCAGGTCGGCGGCCTGCACGGGGCGGTCGCCGACCACCTCGGCGACCTCCCGGCGTGCCCGCTCGGCGGCGTCCGGATGCGCCAGCAGCGCGTGCACCGCCCATGCCATCGCGGCGCTGGTGGTGTCGTAGCCGGCCGAGATGAGGCTGATGACCTGGTCCTGCAGCTCCTGGCGGGTCAGGCCCGTCCCGTCCTCGTCGCGGGCGGCCAGCAGCATCGCCAGGACGTCGTCGTGCTCGCCGCCCTCGGCCAGGCGCCGCTCGGCCTCCTCGTCCACCCGCCGGGCGACCTGGGCGCGGGACGCGGCGACGCGCCGCATGTAGGGGTTGGGGAAGGACCGCAGCATCATCTGCAGCACGAAGTTGCGGTCGATGGCGGCCAGCGCCACCTGCAGCCGCCCCCCGATCACCTCGCTGTCGGCGGCGAGCCGGTCGCCGAACAGCACCTCGACGGTGCTGCGCCGGATCACCGCCCGCAGCTCGGCGTAGGCGTCCAGGGTCCGGCCGGGCGCCCACGCCTCCAGCGCCGCGTCGGTGTTGGCGGCGATCCGCGCCACGTACCCGGCGACGCGCCGGTGGTGGAACGCCGGCTGGACCAGCCGGCGGCGCCGCCGGTGGTCGGCGCCGTCGCTGACGATCAGCGCGGTCTCGCCGTTCACCGGCACCAGCAGGTCGAACGCCTCCCGCCACCGGAACAGGCCGGAGTTGGCGAACACGAACGCGTTGGCTCCGGGGCCGAACAGGTGCACGAACGGTCTGCGGCGCGTCCCGACCGAGGCGACCGTGCCCGCCTCGGCGTACAGGCGCAGCAGGCTCGCGCACGGGTTCCGCGCGAACCCGATCCCGTGCCGGACGGTCAGCGACGGCGACGGGCGCGCCGCCCTCCCGCGGCTCCGTGACCGACTGCTGGACGGGCCGCTGGAGGAACGCGCCGCGCGTACCGGAGTGTCGGGTGCCACGCGCCCACTATCGCACGCCCCGCCGGGAGGCCCGTCCCGCGCGGTGGGAGGATGGGACGCGTGACGGACGACCGAGCGGAAGGGACACAGCACCCGAAACCGGGCACGCAGACGGTGGACCGGTCGGTGGCGGTCCTGCGCTCGTTCGAGGGCGCCGCCCGGCAGACCCCGACCGAGATCGCGCACCGGCTCGGGCTGTCGGTCAGCACCGCGCACCGCATCGTGCACGCCCTGCACGCCACCGGGATGCTGGCGCGGGACCCGGCGTCCGAGCGGTACTTCCTCGGCCCCACCACCGCGATCCTCGGCCGCCTGGCGCTGGAGCGGATGGGCGCCACCCTGCTGCAGCCCGAGCTGACCGCGCTGCGCGACGGGACGGGCGAGGCGGTCAGCCTCGGCGTGCGGGCCGGCGACGAGGTCGCGGTCATGCTGCACCTGCCCTCGCTGCACCCGCTGCGCTACGACCAGCCGCCCGGCGACCGCAACCCCATCCACACCTGCGCGATGGGCAAGGCGCTGCTGGCCTACGGCGACGGCCCCGTCGCGATGCGCGAGCCGTACCTGCGCTACACCCCCGCCACCCTCACCACCCGCACGGAACTGGACGCCGACCTGGCACGCGTCCGCGACCGCGGCTTCTCCGTCAACGACGAGGAGCGGCTGGCCGGGGTCCGCGCGGTCGCCGCCCCGGTCCGCGACGGCGGCGGGCGCGTGTTCGCGGCCGTGGCGCTGCAGGGCCCCTCGGTGCGGTTCGGCGACGACCGGCTGCCCGGCCTGGCCGAGGCCGTCCTGGCCGCCGCCGGCCGCCTCACCGACCTGCACCGCCACCTGTCCTAACCCGGGCCGGGGCCGGGCGCGAGGCCGGGGG
>NZ_SMKY01000306.1 GCF_004349235.1 Actinomadura darangshiensis
GACACCCTCCCCATGCTCACCGGCGTCCGGATCGACATCGAGGGCGACACGATGTGGTTCGCCTGCACCGACCGCTACCGCATCGCCGCCCGCGAGCTGACCTGGTCCCCCGACGACGCCGGCTTCACCGCGGGCGTCGTCGTCCCGGCCCGCACCCTCGCCGACACCGCCAAGGCCATCAAGCGCGGCGCGGACGTCGCCATCGACCTCGGCGGCACCGCCGACACCCTCATCGGCGTCTCCGGCGGCGGCCGCAGCATGACCAGCCGCCTTCTGGACGACCAGTACATCAACTACCGGTCGCGGCTCACCGGCACCTGGACGTCCGTCGCCGAGATCCGCGTCGCCCCGTTCGTCGAGGCCATCAAGCGCGCCGCCCTCGTCACCGAGCGCGGCACCCCGATCCGGCTGGCGTTCACCGCCGACGAGGTCCGCCTCCGCGCCGCCACCGGCGACTCCGCCCGCGCCAACGAGAGCGTCGGCGCCCAGCTGACCGGCGACGACATCGACATCGCGTTCGCCCCCCAATACCTCCTGGACGGCCTGGCCGGCATCGACACCGAGTACGCCCGCCTCGAATGCGCCGGCCCCACCAAGGCCGCCCTCCTCACCGCCATCCCCGACAAGAAGGACGACGAAGACGCCCCCACCGAAACCGATACCGGCTACCGCTACCTGGCCATGCCCGTCCGCCTGACCTCCTGACCTTCTGACCTTGGTTCAAAGGTCGAGGACGGTGAGGACGAAGCGGACCTCCTCGGCGCTCCGGTTGCCGTAGGAGTGGGGGCGGTCGCCGACGAAGACGGCGGCGGTGCCTTCCTCGACCAGGTCCGTTCGCCCGTCCACCCCGAGGGTCAGCGTGCCCGTCTGCACGTAGACGATCTCCTTGGTCCCTGGCACGTGCGCGTCGCTCTCCCGGGTCTCCCCCGGCTGGAGCACCCAGTTCCACAGCTCCAGCGACGGCCGCGGGTCGCTGCCGGCCAGCAGCGTCCCCGTCCCGCCGTGCTCGCCCTCCCACAGGACGACGTGGCGTTCCGGACGGAACAACCGCACCGGCGGCTCCTCCTCCACCTGCACCAGCCGCGTCAGCGGCACGCCCAGCGCGTCCGAGATGCGGATGAGCGTCCCCAGGTTCGGGTTGCCGCGCCCCTGCTCCAGCCCGACCAGGACGCCCTTGCTGACCCCGGCCCGCCCGGCCAGCTCGTCCAGGCTCCACCCGTGCCCGGCGCGCAGCGCCCGCACCGTCCGCGCCACGGCCTCCCCGATCGCCTCCTGCCCGCCCAACCGTCCTCCATGACGTCGCCCAAGACCCCAACACCACCGCGCCGCCGACCGCCGCACCCACAATCATCGCCCCAACCACCCCACACCCGAACACCATGCCACCTTGGGGCCGGAGGGTCTGAGTGTCGTCCAATCCAACGGTGAAGCCGCCGGGCAGGAGGTCTTTCATGTGCACGTCCATCTGGTGCCGCGCCGGCATGGCGACGACCTTCGTCTGATGTGGGACCCTGCCCCGGCGCAACCCCGTGAGCTTGCCGAGACCCTCCAGCGCCTGTCTTCCTGAAGTCACTTGGACCACGGCAGGTCGGTATAATGGTATGTCGATGTCATTAAAGTGACCGTCTGGAGGGGCGCGGATGCTGGAGCGGGTCGGGGTGGACGAGGCCGTGCGCGAGTTGCGGCCCGATTTCGCCGTGCTCGTCATGACCGCGGAGGGCCTGGAGAACGGGCCCAGCGACCAGGTGTCGGAGGGCTGGCTGGCCGAGGCCGCGCAGAAGGCGGACGCCGGCGACCCGCACGTGGAGGCGTGGCGTGAGGCGTACCGGGCGTTCGGGGCCAAGCCGCAGCGCACCCGCCCGTCGGTGGACGCCCTGCTCCGCCGCGCCGACGCGCTCCCGTCGATCAACAAGGTCGTGGACGCCTACAACGCCGTGAGCGTCGAGTACGCGCTGCCCATCGGCGGCGAGGACCTGGACGCCTACCAGGGGCCCGCGCGGCTGGTCAGGGCCGCTGGCGACGAGCCGTTCGACGTGATCGCCGGCGGCGAGCCCGCCGTCGAGCATCCGAACCCCGGCGAGGTCGTCTGGCGGGACGACCGGGGGGTCACCTGCCGGCGCTGGAACTGGCGGCAGTGCGTCCGGACACGGCTGACGGAGGCCACCAAGAACGGCGTCTTCCTGCTCGAACGCCTTGAGCCGTACCCGCTCGACCGGCTGTCGGAGGCCGGCGACCGGCTCGCGGAGCGGCTGCGGGCGATCTCGCCGGAGGCGCGGATCGAGGCCCGGCTGATCGGCGGGCGGTAGTGGTCACGGTCCTCGCGCTGAGCGCCGCGCTGGCCTACGGGATCGCCGACTTCCTCGGCGGCACCGTGACCCGCAGATCGACCGCGATCCAGGCGCTGGCCTGGTGCGTCCCGATCGGCCTCGGGGTCGTGCTGGCGGCGGCGCTGCTGACCGGCGGCAGCGTGTCGCCCGGCCCGATGACCTGGGGGTTCGTGGCCGGGCTCTGCGGCGGGGCCGGGCTGATCACGTTCTACCGGGCGCTCGCCCGCGGCCCGATGAGCGTGGTGGCGCCGGTGTCCGCGCTGGCCGCGGCGGTCCTCCCGGTCGCCGTGGGAATCGCGAAGGGGGAGCGGCTGGACGCGTCCGTCCTGCTCGGCGTCATGCTGTGCCTCGTCGCGATCGGGCTGGTCAGCATGGAGGCGGGCGACGGCGAGAAGGCCGCCGGGCCGCGCGGGGGCGGGTGGCGGCGGCTCCTCGACTCGGGTCCCGTCATGGCGGGCGTCTCCGGTACGTGCTTCGGCGCCTTCTTCGTCCTGCTGAAGGAGGCGGGCGACGGCACCGGCCTCTGGCCGATCGTCGGCGCGCGGCTCGGCAACCTGGCCGTCGTCGTCGCGGCACTGCTGTTCCTGGCGTTCCGCGGCGGCGACCGGGGTCCGCGGGTGTCCGGCCGGACGCTGATCGTCCTGGCGCTGCTGTCCGGCAGCCTGGACGCGGGGGCGAACGTCCTGTACTTCCTCGCGGTCAACAACGGCATGCTCAGCCTCGCCGCCGTCCTGACGTCCCTCTACCCGGCGATCACCGTCCTGCTCGCGAGAATCGCCTACAGCGAACGCCTCCGTGCGGTCCAGCGCGTCGGCATGGCCGTCGCTGTCGCCGGAGTGGCTCTGGTCACCGTGGGCTGAAATCCCGGAGGTCGCCGCGCAGAGCCGTCCATCAGATCGCGACCCCCGAAAGGCACGCCGGGAGCTGCTGCAGCGTCGGTGGCTCAGCGGCGGCATCGTGCACGCATCGCCAAAGCAGGCCGCTCTCCGCTGGACATCCATGCAACGCGAAGGACGGTCGAGGTGAATGCATACAAGAACGCCGCATCCACCTGAAACGGAGAAGGTCGCATGACACTTCGCGCGAAGATCCTTGGCACCACTCTGGCAGCGGGAGCGGCCGTGCTGTTCGCGGCCGGTCCGGCGATCGCAGGCACCGACGTGTACGTCGACACGACGGACCCGTTCAACAGCGCGGCCGCGGGCTTCCATGCCAACGGCGAGACATTCACCGTCTGCGACAACCGGAGTGATGGCCTGCGGGCGAGCGGCCACATCGGATGGACGGATTCGTCCGCTTCACACTGGGTCCGGCTGGACGACACCAACGGCGCCAACAACTCATGCGCCAAGAAGAATCTGTCGATCGGCGAGGGGATCTCAGTCACCGTCGAGATCTGTGTGAAGAACGGAGCGGGCGGCGACACGAAGTACTGCGCCACCAAGAACGGGAAGGCGTAGAGCCGGGTAGCCCCGCCGCCCCGACGAGGTCGACCGCCGACCGAAGCGCGGAAGTACTTAGCCGCGGCAAACGAGACTGGAAAGCGTTGAGGGCGGGACCGTGGGTCCCGCCCTCAGGGCGTTTGGTCAGATGTACGGCCATGCGGCTGGCGGTGGTGGTGGGATTCGAACCCACGGAAGCTTGCACTTCACACGCTTTCGAGGCGTGCGCCCTCGTCCACTAGGCGACACCACCGCGGGAGAGCCTACCTGACTCTGCGGTGCGCGAAGAACTCGATTAGCAGCGCGGCGCACTCGTCCGCCATCACCTCGGCGATCACTTCGGGGCGGTGGTTGAGGCGCCGGTCGCGGACGACGTCCCACAGCGACCCGACCGCGCCCGCCTTCGGGTCGACCGCGCCGTACACGACGCGGTCGAGCCGCGCCTGGACGGATGCTCCCGCGCACATCGTGCACGGTTCCAGCGTCACGACCAGCGTGCATCCCGAGAGCCGCCACTCGCCGAGCGAGGCCGCCGCCCGCCGCATCGCGACGATCTCCGCGTGCCCGGTCGGGTCGGCGGACCGCTCGCGCTCGTTGCGCCCCGTCCCGATGATCTCGCCGGACGCGTCCAGCACGACGGCCCCGACGGGGATCTCGCCCTCGTCGAACGCCTGCCGCGCCTCGTCCAGCGCCCGCTCCATCGCGGGCACGAACCCCTCGATCACCGGATCGCGCGCCATGCCGCGGCCCGGCCGCGCCGGGCGTGCTGCGCCCGGGCCGGGACGTGGCTCACCGCCCGGCCGCGCCGGGCCGCGTCCGGGGGCGTCAGTCACGGAGGCGGTCGAACTCTTCGCCGAAGCCGGCGTGCTCGGCGACGGTGAGGAGCGCGTCGCCGGGGAGGGCGCGTTCACCGAGGTCGCTGAGGCGCTTGGCGTCGAGGCCGAGGTCTTCGAGGAGGGCGGAGTCACCGGCCGGGTCGCCGTCCGGGACCTCGCCGACGAGCTGCTGGAACAGGGAGCCGAGGCCGTCCTCGCGGACGGTGGAGATGTAGGCGCGCGGCTCGTCCTGGCCGTCCAGCCGGACGACCGCGAACCAGTCGTCGTCCTGCTCGATGAGCAGCACGACCGGGTCGCCGTAGGACTCGACGGCGGCCTCCCGCATCAGGTCGGCGACGTCGTCGACGTGCTCGGCCTCGCCGAGCACGGCCTCGGTGCCGACCCAGCCCTGCGGGGTCTGCGCGAACACGGCGGCGAAGTAGGACACCTGCTCATTTTGAGTCCTCCCCTCCCTGAAAGGGAAGGAGATTCCCTCCTGTCACGGGGTTGGTGGGGATTTCCGGCTCAGGCCGCCCGAGAGCCCGGCGGGCTCCCAGGTCTTACACCCTCGGCACCGGCCGGGACGAGTAGACGCGTTCCGACAGCGGCAATGCGTGCTTGGTTCTCGCCCCGCAACTCGCGCAGTCGGTGGTGGTGTGCTTCGGGTCGACCAGCACGACCAGGCGGCCGTGCTTGCGCCCCATGCCGATCAGCTCTCTTTTGGTGGCGCCGATCGCGGCGTCGGCGGCCTTGCGCGCCATCGTCGAACGCGCCGGGAACTTCGGCTTGAAGTCCTCCACCGCGACCTGGTCATGATCCCGTACGACGTGTTCGGCCTATTTACGCGCCGTGTCCTGGCGTTGCCGCTGCACCTTCTTGTGCTGCCTGGCCGCACGCCGGGCAGCGCGTTTGTCCCCCTTGGACCCGGGCGTGCCCTTGGGGGTGCGGCGGCGGGCCATCTGCCGCTGATACTTCGCCAGCTTCGCAGCGGCCTTTTTGCCGTGCTGGGGTGGGCCAGGTCGTAGGCGTCGCTGGTGGTGGTCGCCAGCTCTCTGACGCCCCAGTCCACCCCGATCGACTGCCCGGTGGCGGGCAAGGGTTCGATCTGTGCGGGGACGACGAAGGAGGCGTACCAGTGGCCGAGGCTGTCGCGGTACACCCGCACCGACGACGGCGCTGCCGGCAGCTCCCGCGACCACAGCACCCTCGCGGCGATGCCGCCCGCCAACAGCAGGAGGCCGTCCTTGGGCCGGAACCCGCGACGCGTGTAGTTCAACGTTGGATCCGAGGCGCCCCGCTTCTTCAGGTTCGGCATCCCGGCGCGTTGCCGTATCGGCAGCCGCTCTTTGACGTCCTTGAGCGCCTTGGCGCGGGACCGGCCGCAATCCCGGATGCTCTGCTGCTGCGGCACACTCGCACCCCTGCGCAGCCAGGAGCGCTCGGCGCGCCAGCCGGTCAGCATCTTGTCCAGCGCCGCCGGGCCGATCTTCTGCCCGGCTCGGTGCGCGGCGCGGGATTCGACGACGCACTGGTTCCAGATCCAGCGGCACCGGTCCCACTCCCGCAGCACAGCCCGCTCGGGACTGCCTACCGCACCACTTCGAACAGGTGAGCGAAACACCCACACCGCCGACGATCGTTCGCCTTGCAGGCGAACGCTCTGACTCTGCCCTGTCCGCGCGAATCGGGTGGCGGGTGCCCGGAACGAGTTGTGAATAAACTTCGGGTTTTGTCCGGTGCCGGACGGTCCGCGTCCTTCCCCGGCGTCACAGAAGTTCGCATACTTCTCAGCGGTCGCCATCCTCGGAGGAGTGCCATGGGCGCGGACGAACTGACCAGGCGCGGGTTTCTGGCGGGGACGGCGGGCGCCGCGGCGATCCTCGCGACGAGCGCGGCGGGCGGGTCGTCCACCCAGGCGCACGCGGCGCAACTGGCCGCCGCGAAGCGCGCACCCGTCGCCGAACTCCCCGATCCGGACGACTCCGGCATCGACCACATCGTCGTCGTGATGATGGAGAACCGGTCGTTCGACCACTACATGGGCTGGCTCCCCGGCGCCGACGGACGCCAGGCCGGCCTCACCTTCACCGACGCCGGCGGCAACGAGCACGGCACCCACCACCTGAAGGTGCCGTGGGGCTGCGGCTTCCAGGACCCGGACCACTCCTACGCGGGCGGACGAACCGAGTACAACGACGGCAAATGCGACGGATGGCTGCGCGCCGGCGACAACGACGTGTTCTCCATCGGTTACTACGAGGGCCCCGACCTCGGCTTCCACGGCCACGCCGCCCTCGACTGGACGGTCTGCGACCGCTACTTCCCCGCGATCATGTCGTCCACGTTCCCCAACCGGATCTACCAGCACGCCGCGCAGACCGACCGGACCTCCAACAGCCTGACGATCTCCGAGATCACCACCATCTGGGACCGGCTCAAGGCCGCGGACGTCTCCTGCCGCTACTACTTCAGCGACGTGCCGTTCACCGCGCTGTGGGGGCTCCGGCACCTCGACATCAGCCGGAACATCAGCGAGTTCCGCAGCGACGCCCGGGGCGGCCGGCTGCCCGCGGTCAGCTTCGTCGAGCCCGCCTTCCTCGGTGAGCTCTTCCTGCCCGGCATGTCCGAGGACGAGCATCCGCTCGCCGACATCCGGTTCGGCCAGGCGTTCCTCAACGAGGTGTACACGGCGGTCGTCACCTCGCCCGACTGGCCGCGCACCCTGTTCGTGATCAACTACGACGAGTGGGGCGGGTTCTTCGACCACGTCCCGCCGCCGTCCGGGCCCGACCCGCGGCCCGACCTCGGCACCGCGCTGCGCGGCTTCCGCGTCCCGTGCCTGCTGATCTCCCCGCGGGCGCGGCGCGGCGCCGTCGCGCACGAGGTGTACGACCACACGTCCGTCCTGAAGGCGATCGAGTGGCGCTGGGGGCTGGAACCGCTGACCGTGCGGGACGCCGCCGCGCGCAACATCGCCGAGGTGCTCGACTTCGACAGCCCGCCCGACCTGCGCGCGCCCCGCTACGGCGCGAAACGGCCGATCAGCCTCGGCTGCCTCGACCCGGCGCACAGCCACACCGGGGACGACTGGGCGGACCTCAGCGAGTACGCCCTGCGCAACGGCTTCCCCAGGGGTTAGGGGACGGCGTCCAGCGCGCGTTCGAAGGCGGGCGCGAAGCCGATGCGGCCGGCGATGCTCAGCAGCATCTCGTCCGGGTAGAGCTCCAGGTCGCCGGAGATCGCGCCGAGCTCCATCTCGTCCAGCCCCAGATCGCTGAAGATCGACATGTCGCCGACCGGGAGGACCTGGTCGAGCTCCTCCTCCGCCGGGATCGGGATGTCCAGATAGTCGAGGACCTGCCCGGCGAGCGGCCAGTCGACCGACGCCGTGACGTCCGACAGGAACACCATCACCTCGTCGCCGAGCAGGCGGATCGCGACGAAGAAGTCGTCGCCGACCGAGACCAGCCCGACCGTGCCGCCGAGGCTCGGCTGCTGGCGCAGGGCGTGGATCAGCCCCGCGAGGTCCTCGGTCAGCGCCACCGGGAGGATCTCGGCCTCCCAGCCCTCGTCTTCCCGATACACCACGACGGCGAAATCCGTCGCGTCCACATCCGTCATTTCCACCCCACCGGCCCGTCTCCTGCCAGGGCATGGTCGCAGATGCGGCGCGCGCTCGCGTGCCCCACCACCAAACTCGCCGCCGCACCCGGTGGTGAGGCCGGAAGTCAGTGCCGCAAACCGGTGCCCGGCGGGACGAACCTACTCGATCAACGTCAATTTATGCGGAACGTGCGGCGGCGCAGCGCCGCGTGGATCCGCGCCCTGCGGGACCGGTGCGGCGTCACCCGGCGGCGCAGCTCGCGGGCCTCGGCCAGCTCGCGCAGGAAGATCGCCCGGCGGCGCAGATGCTCGCGGACCTCCTCGGGGGAGATGTCGCCCTGCGGGCCGGGACGCGGCGGAACGCCCTCCGGATCGGGCGCGGGCTCACGGGCCCCCGCCGGACCACTCGGCTGCTGATCGCTCTCGCTGTTCATACCGCCATACTGCCCAGCTCAAGGGCGTCCTATCCAGTCGCGGGGGCAGGCCGCACGGGGTGGGCTACGGTGATGCGCATGCAGACCCTCGCCGTCGACCACCCGCTCGTCGCGCACAAGCTCACCACGCTGCGGGACGTCCGCACCGACTCCCCCACGTTCCGCCGGCTGGCCGACGAGCTGGTCACCCTGCTCGCCTACGAGGCCACCCGCGACGTCCGGGTCGCCGAGGCGACCGTGCAGACCCCGCTCGTCCCCGCCGAGGGCGTCCAGCTGGCGAGCCCGAAGCCGCTCGTCGTGCCGATCCTGCGCGCCGGCCTCGGGATGCTGGACGGAATGACGCGGCTGCTGCCCACCGCCGAGGTCGGGTTCCTCGGCATGATCCGGGACGAGGGCACCCTGCAGGCGCAGACGTACGCGACGCGGCTGCCGGACGACCTGTCCGGGCGGCAGTGCTACGTCCTCGACCCGATGCTCGCCACCGGCGGGACGCTCGCCGCCGCGATCCGGCTGCTGTTCGACCGCGGCGCCGACGACGTCACCGCCATCTGCCTGCTGGCCGCCCCGGAGGGCCTCAAGTACCTGGAGCAGGCGTTCGCCGACATCTCGGCGCCCATCAGGGTCGTGACGGCCGCGATCGACTCCCACCTCAACGAGCAGGGCTTCATCATGCCGGGCCTCGGCGACGCGGGGGACCGCCTCTACGGCGTCGTCTGACCGGGCGCGTCCCGCCGGAAACCGGGACGTGACCTGCGATGTTCGTTCCTGACGGCAGGGGGTACCACACCTCTACGGAACGCCAGTGCGCGTTCCCCTCCGCCGTCCCGGCACAGGGGACCGTTACGGACCGGGCGGTGCGAGCGAGCTCAGGGACACGTGATGGCTCACCAAGGGGATGGCGACCTGCCGCGCTACGCCGCGATCGGCGAGCGGCTCACCGAGGAGTTCGACGGCGTGCACGGCTCCGACACGATCGACCGGTGCGTCTGCGCCGCGCGGTACGGTGCCGAGGAGGTCACCGGGTCCGCGCCGCCCGACCTCGTCGAGCGGATCGCGCGCCGGCACCTGGAGGTGCTCGCGACCGTCGCGGCCGAGAAGCGCCGCAAGGCGCAGCGCTCGTCCCTCGACAACTCGCCTTAGGCGCCGGCGGGACGGTGCCCGGCGCCGCGCGCGCGGGAACCACTTGCTTTGCCGGTGCTGAGGGCTGTGCGAAACTGAAGCGGGGTCCGTGGGTCAACGCTCCGGGAGGCATCCGTGCCCGCCAAGAAGTACATCACGTGGGCAGCCGTCGCATTCGTGGCGTTCTACGTCATCAACCAGCCGGACGGTGCGGCCCAGTCGGTGGAGAGCGCGGCCAACGGCATCGCGTCCGCCGCGGGATCCCTGGCCACCTTCGTCAACGCGCTCGCCTGAGAGGCCGGCATGAGGCTCGTCACCCCCGGCGATTCCGCGCCGGCGTCGGTCAACAAGTACCTCCTCCCGCACGAGAACCAGGTGATCACGGTGCGCCGGCACCCGGCCGTGCTGATGGTCCCGGTCGGCCTGCTGCTCGGCGGCCTGATCATCGCGGGCCTGCTGAGCCAGACGCTCGCCAGCGCGGGCGGCGCGGTGTTCAGCTGGGTCTGGTGGGGCTGGCTGATCCTGCTGGCCTGGTTCGTCTGGCGGGTCGCGGAATGGTCCGTCGACTACTTCGTCATCACCAACCAGCGGATGCTGCTGACCACCGGCCTGATCACCCGCAGGGTCGCGATGATGCCGCTGGCCAAGGTCACCGACATGAGCTTCAAGCGGACGATCGCGGGCCGCATGCTCGGCTACGGGGAGTTCATCCTGGAGTCCGCCGGCCAGGACCAGGCCCTCACGAACGTGGACTTCCTGCCCTACCCCGAGCAGCTCTACCTCGAAGTCTGCGAAATGATCTTCCCGAACAAGAACCCGGCGCCGGAGGAGAAGACCCTCCCGCCGCCGCCC
>NZ_SMKY01000307.1 GCF_004349235.1 Actinomadura darangshiensis
CCTTCGTACGTCCGGCCCCCCGCCCCGACCCTTGCCCAGTGCAACGGTTCGGCGTATGCTTTAAGCAAGTGCTTAAAGCAAATGCCCAAGAAACGGGGGAGTGCGGATGGCGGGCGACGAGGTGCCCACCCGGATACGGCTGCTGGAGGCGGCCGTCGAGGTCATGGCCGAGAGCGGCTGGGCCGCGGTGACGTCGCGGGTCGTGGCGGACCGGGCGCAGGCCAACAACGCCCTGGTGCACTACTACTTCGGGTCGGTGGACGCGCTCCGCCGGGCCGCGGTGATGCACGCGGTGGAGAAGGAGCTCGAAGGGCCCGTCGAGGCGATCCTGCAGGCGCCGGACGCCCTGGACGGCCTCGCGGACGCGGTCAGGGCCCTCGTCGCCCACGGCCCCGGCACGCCCGGCCAGCGCGTCCTGGTGGAGGCGATGCTGCACGGCCTGCGCGACGAGGAGCTGCGCACCGAGACCAAGCGGCAGATCCGGATGTTCCGCGACCTGCTGACCGCCCGGCTCGCCGAGAGCCAGGCCGCCGGCCGGCTGCGCGCCGACGCCGACGCAGCGGGCCTCGCGGTGCTGCTCAGCGCCCTCATGGACGGGCTGCTCATGCACGTGCTGATCGACCCGGAGACCGACGCCGCCGGTTCCACGGCCGGGCTGCTGGCCCTGCTGCGGCCCTCCGGTGCTCCCTCCGGCACAGGCGGCGATGACGACGATGACGACGAAGGAGACGGCGATGGCGCGTCACGGCAATGAGCGGGCGGTGCTCCGGGAGGACGGCACGGTGGAGGGCACAGCAGGCGCCCCCGCGGCGGTGCTGCTGCGCGGCGCCCGCAAGACCTACGGGACCGGGCACGCGGAGGTCCACGCGCTCCGCGACGTGGACCTGGAGGTGCGGCGCGGCGAGTTCGTCGTGCTGCTCGGCCCGTCCGGGTCGGGCAAGACGACCCTGCTCAACCTGATCGGCGGAATCGAGCCCCCCACCGCCGGCGAGGTGATCGCCGGCGGCCGCGACATCTCCGGCCTCGGCGAGGACGGCCGCACCGCCTACCGCCGCGACACCGTCGGCTTCGTCTTCCAGTTCTTCAACCTCGTCCCGTCGCTGACGGCGCTGGAGAACGTCCGGCTCGTCGCCGAGCTGACCGGCCGCGGCGACCGGGAGCACGCGGAGAAGGCGCTCGCGGCCGTCGGGCTCGCCGAGCGCGCCGGCCACTTCCCCGCCCAGCTGTCGGGCGGCGAGCAGCAGCGCGTCGCGATCGCCCGCGCGATCGCCAAGGACCCGGCGCTGCTGCTGTGCGACGAGCCGACCGGCGCCCTGGACCTGGAGACCGGGCGCGGCGTCCTGCGCGTCCTGCAGGACCTCAACCGGGAGGGCCGGACGGTCCTGGTCGTCACCCACAACGCCGCGATCGCCGCCATCGCGCACCGCACGGTGCGGATGCGTTCCGGCCGCATCGTCGAGGTCACGACCACCGAGGCGCCCGCCACCGCCGACGAGGTGGCGTGGTGAGCACCCTCAACGTCAAGTTCCGCCGCGACCTGCGCCGCCGCCCCGGGCAGCTGGTGTCGGTCGTGGTGCTGGTGATGCTCGGCGTCGCCCTGTTCGGGGCCTCCTACGACGCCTACAAGAACCTCGACGCCGGATACCAGGCGATGTTCAGCAAGTACCGGTTCGCCGACCTGACCCTGTCGGGCGGCGACACCGCGGCGATCGCCGCGCAGGCCAAGGCCCGCCCCGGCGTCGAGAGCGCCGCCGTCCGCACCGTCGCCGACGTCCCGATGCGCATGCCGGACGGAGGCACCCTCGTCGGACGCGTCGTCGGGCTCCCCGCGGGGGCGCAGCCCGATGTCGACCGCGTCAAGGTCCTCAAGGGCCGCTACCTCGATCCCGCCGCCCCCACCGGCGTCCTCGCCGACAAGCACGTCGCGGACGACGCCGACCTGAAGCCCGGCGGGTCGGTGTCGGTGTGGGACGGCCGCGCCTGGCGGTCCCTCGGCGTGCGCGGCACCGTGTCCTCGCCGGAGTACCTGTGGCCCGCCGCGAGCCGCCAGGACGTGCTGCCCGCGCCCGGGTCGTTCGGCGTCCTGTTCGTGCCCGAGCAGCTGGCCCGCCAGATCGCCGGCACCACCGGGCCCAACCAGGTCACCGTCTACTACACCGGCGCGGGACGCGGCCACGCCGCGCGGCTGGACGCCGCGCTGACCGCCGCCGCCCGGCGGCACGGCGGGGGCGCCGCCGTCACCCGCGCCGAGCAGCCCAGCAACGCCACCCTCGCCGAGGACATCAAGGGGTTCTCCGAGCTGGCCGTCATGTTCCCGCTGCTGTTCCTCGCCGCCGCCGGCGTCACCGTCTACGTCGTGCTGACCCGCCGCGTGGCGCGCGACCGCGTCGTCATCGGGACGCTGCGCGCCAGCGGGTTCCGCCGCCGGACGGTCGTGGCGCACTATCTGATGACCGGTGTCGCCGTCGGGCTCGCCGGGTCCGTCCTCGGCGTCGCCGCCGGGCTGCTGCTCGCCGGGACGGTCACCCGCGTCTACGGCGACGCGATCGGGCTGCCCGAGACGATCGTGTCGGTCCGCGCGTCCACCGTCGTCGCCGGGCTGGCGTTCGGGTTGGTCGCGGGCGCGCTCGCCGCGCTGGCGCCCGCGGTGTCGGCCGCGCGCGTCCCGCCCGCCGAGGCGATGCGCGGGAACGTGCCCTCCGCCGGCGGGGGAGGGCTGGTCGCCCGGCTGCAGCGGTCCCTGCCCGCCGCCGAGCGGCTGCCGGCGGGCGTGTGGCTGGTGCTTCGCGGCCCCACCCGCCAGTTCCGCCGCACCCTGTACACCATGGCCGGCGTCGTCCTCGCGCTCGTGCTGATCCTCGTCTCGTGGGGGATGCTCGACTCCTCGCAGGCGACCGTGTCGCGGCAGTTCGACCAGATCCAGCGGCAGGACGCCGAGCTCACCCTCGGCCGCCCCCTCGACGGCGCCGCCCTCGGCGCGCTGTCGGCGACGAAGGGGGTGCGGGCCGCCGAGCCGTCCGCGCACGTCCCGGTGACGATCACCGCGGGGGACAAGGGCTACTCCACCACCGTCGTCGGGCTGCCCGCCGGCACCCGCATGCACCGGTTCCTCACCCCCGGCGGCGGCGAACGCGGGCTGCCGCGGCAGGGCGCGCTGATCGGCGCGGCGCTGCGCGGCAGGCTCGGCGTCACTGAAGGCGACCGCATCGGCCTGCGCCTCGGCGACGGCAGGACCGTCACCACCACCGTCGCCGGGTTCGTCGACGAGCCCCTCGGCACCTACGCCTACGCCACCCTCGGCCAGGTCGCGGCCTGGGCGCCGGCCGCCAAACCCGACACCGTGCTCGTCACCTTCGACGCCGGCGCCGACCGGGCCGCCGTCGAGCGCGCCCTGTCGGCCCGGCCCGGCGTCGTCGCCTACGCCGACTCCCAGGCGCTGAAGAAGACCATGGACGAGTACATGAACCTGTTCTACGTGTTCGTCGCGGTCATGCTCGCGTTCGGCGGGCTGCTGGCCTTCACCGTCCTGTTCGCCACCCTGTCGGTGAACCTCGCCGAGCGCGGCACCGAACTGGCGACCCTGCGGGCCGCCGGCGTCGGGCGGCGCCGGCTGGCCCGCCTCGTCACCGCCGAGAACCTCCTGGTCGTCGCCGCCGGCGCCGTCCCCGGCCTCGTCATCGGGCGGCTCGCCACCGGCGCGTTCCTCGGCGCGTTCAGCAGCGACCTGATGGCCTTCCACACCGAGATCCGGCCCGCCACGTTCGGCTGGTCCGCGCTCGCCGTGATCGCCGTCGCCTACCTGGCGCAGCGCCCCGGCCTGCGCGGCCTCGCCCGCATGAACCTCGCCACCCTGGTGCGGGAGAGGACGGGCTGACCACGCGCGAAGGGCGCCCGCACGATTGCCGTGCGGGCGCCCTTCGCGCCGGTCAGGCGTACAGGCCGGTCAGCCAGGTCCGCCACTGCTCTTCCGCCTTCTCCCGCGACGCGGAGGCGTCCGGGCCGAACCGGTGCAGGGCGATGCCGACCGGGCCGCCCCACGCGTCCCGCCCGAAGAACCGGTACATGGCGTCGCCGGTGCGCAGGCCGATGAAGTGCTCGTTGCGGTAGTCCAGCACCGCGTCCACCGGACCGGTGCCCGGCAGGTCCACCTTCACGGTGTCGCCCTCGGCTGCGCCGCCGAGGCCGAGCGCGCGGCCGACCGCCTCGAACGAGCCCCGGATCATGGACGCCTCCGGCCCCTGGACGTCGGAGTGCACCGCCTGCCGCCCGGTGAAGTGCGCCAGGTACTGGCGGAGCGTGTGCAGGTAGAAGTCGGTGTGCCGGTTCGCGCCGTCGTACTGGTCGTCCCAGTCGGCGGTGAAGATGCCGCTGTGCACGTACCGGACCCAGGCGCCCCCGCCCTCGCGCGGCTCGATCAGGTTGTCCAGGACGTTCAGCGTCTGCGGCACGCCCTGGATGCCGTCCGGGTCCTCCACCCGGCTGGTCAGCCGGTGCGGCGGGTCCCAGGCGGTGACGATGCCGAGGCCGGAGGCGGAGCCGCCCTCGCGCGGCTCGTACTCCGTCGGCCACAGCCATCCCGCGGTGCCGGTGGTGATCGCGTCCCAGACCTGCTCGGGCGACGCGCCGACCTCGAACTCGCGGACGATCTCGAACTCCTTGCCCATGGTCCCTCTCCTCGCTGTCAGGCTTCGATCTGCCCGGGTGCGTCCGGCCGTGCGGCGGACGCCCCGGGGGCGGTCTCCAGGGACGGGTGGACGGCGATGACCACGCGGTGCGCGCGGCCCCCCTCGGCCTCCCCGTCGTGGTACTTGCGGACGAGCGCGCCGACGCCGGCGGTCAGCTCCTCGATGAACGCGGCCCGGTCCGCGGCGGAGGCGAACCGGACCTCCCCGTCCAGCGCGTAGGTCGCCAGCCGCTTGTCGGCCCGCGCCGCCCCGGTGATCAGCGCGCCGACGTCGCGGACCAGCCGCCCCGCGACGGCCAGCAGCCAGCGCGCCGACAGCGCGTCCCGGTGCCGGTCCGGATCGGGCTGCACCGCGCCCAGGGCGAGCGGGGAGATGACGTACGCCGCCGCCGTCGCCCGCAGCAGCCGCTCGGTCATGTTGCCCTTGCGGCGCTCGCCGACCAGCTCGACCAGGCCGTGCCGCTCCAGCGCCCGCAAGTGGTAGTTGACCTTCTGCCTGGGCAGCCCGACCCGGCCGGCCAGTGTCGCCGCCGACATCGGCTCGGCCAGCTCGGCGAGCAGCCGCGCCCGCATGGGGTCCAGGGAGACGGCCGCCGCCTCCGGGTCCTCGATCACCGTCACGTCCAGCATGCCCCCATCATGGCCACCGACAAATAGAATTGTCAAGGCAGGACTTGTTGTCGGTTAACCGGACGAGGTCCCCGGATCATCGGCCGGTTCGCGGGTAATGGGAGGGCATGCTGGACGATCCGGGAGAACGGGACTCCCTGCCGAAGGCCCTGCGCGACTACGCCCTCATCGCCGACGGGGAGCGCGGCGTCCTCGTCGGCCCGCACGGCGAGTACGCCTGGATGTGCTTCCCCGCCTGGGACTCGCCCGCCGCCTTCGGCGGCCTCCTCGGCGGCGCCGGCGGCTACGTCGTCCAGCCCGCGTCCGGGCGCTGGGTCTGGGGCGGCTACTACGAGGACCACGGGCTCATCTGGCACAGCCGTTGGGTCACCGGAGACGGCGCCATCGTGGAATGCCGCGAGGCGCTCGCGCGCCCCGCCGATCGCGACCGGGTGGTCATCCTGCGCCGCTGCCGCGCCGTGCGCGGCGGCGCACGCGTCCGCGCCCTGCTGGACGTCCGAGCCGGAGACGGCGCACCCCGCATGCGGGACCTGCACCACCACGCCCCCGACTGGACGGCCCGCTGCGGCGGCGGCACGTCCGTCCGCTGGCGCGGCGGCGACGAGGCCGTCGTGCGCGAGGGCGCGGACGGGGGGCCTCTGCTCGCCCTCACCTTCGACCTGGCCGAGGGCGAAACCCGCGACCTGGTCCTCGAAATCGCCGAAGGCGAACCGAGGGGCTCCCTGGACCCCCGGGAACTATGGGACGCCACCGAGAAGGACTGGCGGCAGGCGGTCCCCGACTGCACCGACACCATCGCGCCGCGCGACGCCCGCCTGGCCTACGCCGTCCTCACCGGCCTCACCAGCACCGGCGGCGGGATGGTGGCCGCCGCCACCACCGCGCTGCCCGAGCGCTCCAACGAGGGACGCAACTTCGACTACCGCTACGCCTGGATCCGCGACCAGTGCTTCGCCGGGCGCGCCGTCGCCCTGCACGGCGGGCCGCCCCGGCTGCTGCGCAACGCCGCCGACTTCGTCTCCGCCCGCATCCTCGCCGACGGGGACCGGCTGAAGCCCGCCTACACCGTCACCGGCGCGGACGTACCGGACGAGAGCCACCCGGACCTGCCCGGCTACCCGGGCGCCGACGCCGTCACCGGGAACAAGGCCGGCGAGCAGTTCCAGCTCGACGCGCTGGGGGAGGGCCTGCTGCTGCTCGCCGCCGCTGCCGAGTACGACCGGCCCGGCCCGGACGCGGCGAAGGCCGCCCGCGCCGCCGCCGACGTCGTCGCGCGCGTCTGGACCCGGCCCGAGGCCGGGATCTGGGAGACCCACGACGACCTGTGGACGCACTCCCGCCTGACCTGCGTCGCCGGGCTCCGCCAGGCCGCCCGGACACTGGCCGGCCCCGCGGAGGCCGACCGGTGGACCACGCTCGCCGACGCCATCCTCGCCGAGACGTCCCGCACCTCGCTCACCGCCGGCGGCAGGTGGAAGCGCGCGCCCGGCGACGACCGCGTCGACGCCGCCCTGCTCATCCCGCCGCTGCGGGGCGCGCTGCCGAGCGACGACCCCCGCACCGTCGCGACGCTGCGGGCCGTCCGCGAAGACCTCGTCCAGGAGGGCTTCGTCTACCGGTACCGGGTCGGGGACGAGGCCCTCGGCGTCGCCGAGGGCGCCTTCACCCTCTGCGGCTTCTTCCTCGCCCTCGCCGAGGACCGCCAGGGCGAGACCGCCTGCGCCCTCGGCACCTTCGAGCGGACCCGGTCCGGCTGCGCGACCAGCGGCCTGTTCTCCGAGGAGTACGACGTCGAGCAGCGGCAGCTGCGCGGCAACATGCCCCAGGCGTTCGTGCACGCCCTCCTGCTGGAGTCCGCCGCCCGCCTCGCCTCCTGACACGCCTCCCGGCACCGGGTGTCCTGGCACGGGTGTCCTTGCACGGGTGTCCTGGCGCCGGGCCCCCGGGACGGGAGGTCAGGCGCCGGCGGGGGCGGGCTCCGCGACCGGCGGCTCGTCGCCGTCCGCGCGCCCGCCCCGCGTCTCCACCCCCCACACCGCGACCACCAGCACCGCGAGCAGCAGCGGGACGGCGCCGAGCAGCGCCGTCTGGCCGATCGAGGGGACCGTCGCCCCGATCACCAGCACGATCGTGACCGCGACGCCGCCGAGCTTGCCGACCCCCGCCGACAGGCCGGAGCCGCGCGACCGGATCCGGGTCGGGTAGATCTCCGAGCTGTAGGCGGCCAGCACCGCGGCGATCGTCGCGGTTCCGACGATCGGGCCCGCCAGCAGCACGTACAGCCACGCCCGGTCGTGGGCGAGCGACTCGCCCGCGACCGAGAACGCCACCAGCGCCGCGGCCACCACCGCCGTCAGCACGATGACGGTCTTCTTGGCGCTCCAGAGCCCGTACATGGCGGCGGCGGCGAACACCAGCGGCAGGCCGATCAGCGAGGAGTCCCGCAGCGCCCGGTCCGCGGTCTGCTGCGCCAGGCCGAGCTTCTGCAGGTTGGACGGGATCCACAGCTGGAACCCGTACGTCACCAGCCCGACCCCGAGACCGAGGACCACCACGGCGAGGCTGAGCCCGGTGAACGGGGGCCTGAAGAGCGGGCCGAAACCGGAGCCGTGCGCCGCCTCCCCGCGCTCCTCCGCCTCCCTGAGCTCCTCCGCCTCCCTGAGCCGCGCCCCGGCCCCCGCGGCCGCGTCCTCGACGGCGCCGTACCGCGCCATGATCTCCCGGGCCTCCCGCTCGCGGCCGTGCGCGAGCAGGAACCGGGGCGACTCGGGAATCCATCGGTTCAGCGCGATGAGCAGGACGCCCGTGGGCAGCCCGACCAGCCACAGGATCCGCCACGAGTAGTGCGGGACGAGCGACGACGACAGCCAGCTGGTGATGACGTACGCCAGCGCGAGGTTCCCGCCGATGAGCACCATCACCCAGCCGCGGTGCCGACCAGGGATCATCTCGGCGAGCAGCGAGAACGTGATCGGCAGCATCCCGCCCGCCGCGATGCCCATCAGGAAGCACATCAGCAGGTTCCACGAGAACGACGGCATGGTGCCGCAGATCGCGGTCGTCACGAACATCACTCCGGCCAGCAGGATGGACGAGCGCCGCCCGATGCGGTCGCCCAGCCAGCCCCACAGGAACGAGCCGAGCACCGTCCCGCTGAGCCCGAACAGCGGCAGCAGCGCCACCGGCCAGTGCCCGTCCGGGTTCAGCGCGGACTTCAGCCCGTACTCCTTGCCCATCCCCGGCGCCACGAACGACAGCGTGATCGGCTTCATGGCGTCGATCGTCACCGCCGTCGTCATCACGATGACGAGGCCGATGTGGGCGGGCCGCATCGGCGCGTCGTGCGCGGCGCGCACCCGCACCTCCCCGGCCCGCCGGGCCGCGGCGAGGCCGCGCGGGATCAGCCCGTAGGCGGTGGCGGCGAGCCCCGCGACGATCAGCGCCATGCCGGCGTACATCGAGGCGTCCATCGCCATGCCCCGCATGTGGTAGTGCATGTCGGCCGCGTTGATGTACATCGGCAGGTGAAGCGCCACGCCGGTCACACAGGCGGCGAACCCGGCCCAGAAGGCCAGTGGATGGGAGAAGGCGATGTCGCCCGCGTGCCGTTCTCGCATGGTTCCCCTTCGGGATGTTGATCAGATTTTCCTGTTTGACTCGAAACGGAAGACCCTGGTTCGCCCGATCCTGACCGACGCCCCCGGCGGCAGCTCGACGGGCGTGTCCGGCGCGAGCCGCTGGAAGTCGGCCTCGCCGGGCCGCTTCAGCGCGGTGCCGTTGGCGGAGCCCAGGTCGACCACGTCGACCTGCCACTCGCGCAGCCGGACGAGGGCGTGGCGCCGCGAGACCGACTCCTCGTGGTCGGTCAGCCGCAGCGGATGCGCCCGGCCCTGCGCCACCTCGGGCGCCCCTTCCGGCCGCCGCCCGATCAGCTGGTCGTCGTCGAGCGGGACCGTCTGCCCGTCGTCCACGATCAGCATGCCGAGCGGGGGCCGCGGGCCGTGGAACGGCGACAGCGTGAGCTGCAGCATCGAGATCCCGCAGACCGCGCAGTAGTGCGCCCGGGGGTCGTTGAAGTGCTCGTTCTTGCAGTTGACGCCGAGGACCTCGGGCCCGGACGGGCGCCGCTTCGGGTGCCTGCGGATGAGGCTGACTCTTTCCCGCGGCTCCGGTGCCGCGGCCTGTGCGCGCGGGGACGGAGCGGCTGCCGGGCCCGGTGCGGGGGGCAGGGCCAGGGCGCCGGCGTCCAGCATCGTCTTCAGCCGTTCCTGCGGGACGAGCCGGGGCACCCGCGCCGCCTGCTCGTCCCGCCCCGCGGGCGCCGGGCGGCGCAGCGACCGGCGCAGGCCGCCGCCGCGCACCACGCCCGAGCCCAGCCGCAGCCGCGGCTCGGCCAGCCCGGCCCCGCCCAAAGTCAGTTCGAGGATGGAGACCGGCCCGCCGACCGTCCGCTCGGACGGGCCTGCGGGCCCGCCGCCGACCCTGATCTCCTCGCCGCCGTCCCGCACCACGCGGGCGGCGGCGTCCCCGGACACCAGGACGGTGAGCCCGCCGTCCCCGGCCGGCCCGGCGGCGGCGCACGCGTACGGCCGGGGCGGGCGCCGTGCCGCGAGGATCCGGGCGGCGCGGGCCACGAGGTCCGGCCCGTCCCCGCCCGCGCCCGCCACCGCCTCCAGCGCGGCGAGCAGCGCGTCGGCGAGCGGGCCGGTGGCGGCGTCCGGTGCCGCGCACACCAGCGACAGGCCGCCCTCCTGCGCCACGAGGCCGTCGCCGGGCAGCAGCCGCGCGGGCTCGGGGGCTGCGCCGCTCACAGCACTCGTCCGCCGCGAAGCCTCCACTGGACGAGCAGGACGCGGATGGGGCCGTTGACGAACAGCCACTGCCCGAGCCACACGAACACGAACATCGTGAAGAACGTGGACGCCGCGACCTCGCCCGTCCCGGGGACCAGCCCCGCGTCCAGCAGCAGCCACATCAGCAGGCCCTCCGGGACGATCGTGACGAGGCCCAGCAGCGTCGGCCAGTCCTTGTCCCAGCGGAACTGCATCAGCAGGTGGTACAGCAGCTCCCAGAACACGCCGGCGACGATGACCGCGGCGAGCATCAGGTAGGCGGTCTTGTACGCCGCCCCGAGCGACCCGGTCGTGCTCGGCAGCACCGGGACGATCAGCCCGGTCAGCACCGCGCCGACGGTGGCCAGCACGAACACCCGGGTCTGCAGGCGTCCGGCGAGGGTGGGGATCACGGTCCGGTGCTCCTTGCTACC
>NZ_SMKY01000308.1 GCF_004349235.1 Actinomadura darangshiensis
GTGAGGGCCCATGGGCCATTGCGTGTGATCCGATTTCCGTTCCGGGGCGTCTCCTGAATAGGGCGGTGGGAACGAAAGGGGCGTCCATGGGGGCGAAGCAAGAGCCGCGGGTCGGGGTTGTGGTGCCGATTCACAACGTCGAGCCGTATTTAGCGGAGTGCCTGGCTTCGATCGCCCGGCAGTCGCTACGCGATCTGGACGTGGTCCTGGTAGATGACGGCTCGACGGACGGGAGCGGGGAGCTCGCCCGCAGGTTCGCCGATGGCGATTCGCGTTTCCGTCTGATCCGCCGGCCCAATGGCGGGCTCGGGCGGGCGCGCAACGTGGGGGCCGAGGCGGCGCGCGGCGAGTACCTGGCATTCGTGGACAGTGACGATGTGCTGCCCGAGCACGCGCTGGAACTGCTGGTCGGGACGCTGGAGCGCACGGGGTCGGACATCGCCTCCGGCAATGTGCAGTTGCTGACCGGAGATGAGCTCACGCAGTCGCCGATGCACCGCCGTCCGATGGGGACCACGCGGCTGCGGACGCACATCACGCGTGACGAACTGCTGATGTACGACCGGCTGGTGCCCAACAAGGTGTTCCGCCGCCGGTTCTGGGACGAGCACGCGTTCCGGTTCCCCGAGGGGGTGTTGTACGAGGACATCCCGGTGACCCTGCCCGCGCACTTCCTGGCCTCGACGGTCGACGTGATCAACGAACCGGTCTACCACTGGCGGCAGCGCACCGCCGGCGGGCCGTCGATCACCCAGCGGCGCACCGAGATCGAGGCGGTCACCGACCGGTTCGCCGCCGTGGAGGCGGTCAGCCGGTTCCTCGGGGAGCGGCCGGAACCGCGGGTGCGGGCCTGCAAGCGGGCGTACGACGTGGTCGCGCTGCGCAGCGATCTGCGGATTTTCCTGAACGTGCTGAACGAGGCCGACGAGGAGTTTCGGACCCGGTTCATGGAATTGGCGCGAGCCTTTCTGGAGCAGGCCGACCGCGGTGCGCTGGACGAGATTCCCGCCATGCTGCGCCTGAAATGGCACCTGGTGGGCCGCGGGCTGCTGCCGGAACTGCTGAAAGTACTGGAGTACGACCGCCGCGGCCTGCGGATACCGGTGACCCGCCGGTGGTGGCGGCACTATGCGAAGTATCCGTTCTGGGGCGACCGCCGACTGCGCATTCCCCGCCAGGTGTTCCGGCTCGGCGAGGAACTGGCGACCCGCGCCCAGTTGTACGAGGTGACCTGGCGGCGTGGCAAGCTGCGCATCACCGGGCACGCTTACATCGACTACGCCGGGACGCGGTTCCCCTGGTCGTCCCTCAAGGTCGTCGGTGTGCGGGCCGCGGGCGCTGGGACCAAGGTGTTCCCCGCGTGGACCCGGCGCGGCCGGAACGCCGACGCGGTGTCGCGCGATCCGAAGCGAAGTCACCGGTGGTCGGGTTTCAGCTGCACGATCGACCCGAAGCGGCTGCGGCGCGAGGGCCGGTACGCGGACGGCACCTGGCTGGTCGCGGCGGGAGTGTACGGCCATGGCGAGATGCGGCGCGGTGCGCTGGCCGCGGGATCGAGCGGCGGGCCACACCCGCCCTGGCGCTATGTGGCCGATGACGTTCGGGTGTTCCCGCTGATCACCCGAGGCGGCACGCTCCGGATCCGGGTGGAGACGGTCCGGGCGCGCCTCACCGGCCACCGGGTGACCGGCGGTTCCCTGGAGATCCGCGGCACGTTCCGCGGCGGCCTGCCGGAAGGCGCCGTGCTCGTGGTGCGCCGGCGGGCCGGGACGGAGCTCGACCGCTACTCCGTGTCACGGGACGAGGAGGCCGGCGACGGTTTCCGCGTCCAGATCCCGCTGCGCGAGCTGACCGCCGACATCACGGGCCAAGGCCCCGCGTCCGAGCGGTTCCCCGTGTCCGAGCCCGACGACGGAGTCGGCTGGCGCCTCGAGCTGAGCCTGCCGGAAGGCGCCGGCGCGTCCGGCGAGCCGGTTCGGCTGCTGCTCGACGAGGACGCGGCCGAGGGCCTGTACACGTTCTCGGGGCGGGAGATCGTGGTCTTCCGCTCCCGGTACGGGTACGCGTGGCTGAAGGCCCGCACGCCGCGGCCGGTCGTCACCGACGCGGCTTGGGAGCAGGACGGGACGCTCGTCCTGGCCGGGGACTTCACCCCCGCGAACGGCCCTGCACGGCTGGTGCTGCGCAACCGCGGCCAGAACGAGGAGCGGGTCTTCGCCATGTCCTGCCAGGACGGCCGGTTCCGCGCCGAGCTTCCGTTGAGCCGCCTGGTGACGCTCGGCGGGGTGCTTCCGCTGGCCGCGGGGAAATGGGAACTGCGGTTCCGGCAGGCGGAGAACGCGTCGGACCCGACCCTCGTCCTGGATCACGCCCTGCCGGAGCGCCTGCCGGTCGAGTCGGTGGCCGATGGCCGGCGGTACGAGTTCCGGCAACAGGGCTACGACCTTCCCATCGTGGAGGTCCATTCCGACCTGCGGCCCGGTGAACGAGGGGCCTACCGCCAGACGCGCACCCGCATCCGGCACTACCGGGCGCCTCGGCGGCTGCGGCCCTTGCGTCCCGCCGTGCTCTATGACAGCTACTCCGGCAAGCAGTACTCCGATAGCCCCCGCGCGCTGCACGAAGAGCTGGTACGGCGGGACGCCGACGTCGAGCACCTCTGGCTGGTGCGGGACGCGCAGGTCGAGCTGCCCGGCACGGCGCGGCCGGTGCGGATGTGGGGTGCCGAGTGGTACGAGGCCATGGCCCGCAGCCGGTACATCGTCACGAACGCCCACCTGCCCGAGTGGTTCGTCCGGCGCGATGGCCAGACCGTCGTGCAGACCTGGCACGGAACGCCGCTCAAGCGCATCGGGTTCGACATCGAGGACGTCCAGTTCGCCAATGTCCGCTACCTGGAGAAGGTGGCCAAGGAGGTCCGCAACTGGAGCTACCTGGTCTCCCCGAACGCCTTCAGTACGCCGATCCTGCGCCGGGCGTTCCGCTACGAGGGGGAGATCATCGAGACCGGGTACCCGCGCAACGACGTGCTCGCCTCACCCGACGGCGCGATGCTGGCCGAGCTGGTGCGCGAGCGGCTCGGCCTGCCACCGGGCAAGCGCGCGGTGCTGTACGCGCCCACCTGGCGGGACGACCGGTTCTACGGCCCCGGCAAGTACCGCCTCGACCTGCGCCTGGACCTTGAGCGGGCAGCGGCCGCGCTCGGTGAGGACCACGTGCTGCTGGTACGGCGGCACCCCAACGTGGTCGACACGGTTCCCGAAGACGCGGGCGGCTTCGTCCGCGACGTTTCCGGTTATCCCGACATCGCCGACCTGTTCCTGGTCGCCGACGTCCTGCTGACCGACTACTCGTCGCTGATGTTCGACTACGCCGGCACCGGCCGCCCCATGCTCTTCTTCACCTACGACCTGGACCACTACCGGGACGAACTGCGCGGTTTCTACTTCGACTTCGAGCACGACGCGCCAGGCCCGCTGCTGGGGTCGTCGGACGACGTGATCGAAGCCCTCCGCTCGATCGACGGGGTCGCCCATGACTACGCAGCACCGTACGAGCGGTTCACCGAGCGCTTCTGCGCCCTCGACGACGGCAAGGCCACCGGGCGCGTGGCGGACCGCATGCTCGAGAAAGGCTGATCCTCCCGCCGGCATGGGCAGGATCATCGGGACGGTCCGGCACCCCGCGGCGACGGCGGCGATCACCTGGGTGCTGGCCATCCCGGCGGCGATGCTGCTGCCCGCGGTCGCCGGTCGGAGCCCCTTCACGCCCCGCGGCGCGGTGCTGCCGATCGCCGTCGGGGGGCTGCTGCTGGCGGCCGGCCTGGCACTCGCGGCGTTCCGCAGGCGAGGCACCGATCCGCCGGCCGGCGCCGCCGCCGGGCTCCTCGCCGCTTGGGTGGCGCTCTCGCTGCGGAACGGGCTGTACGGAACCCCTTTCGGGTTCGCGGGCCTGACCGGCGACCAGGGCCGGATGAGCGCGATGGCGACCCGCTACAGCGCCACCGCGGTCCCGTCCGACGGCATCGTCGCCGGGGTGCCCACCGAGTACCCGCCGCTGTTCCCCTGGCTGGTCGGCCGGGCGGCGGCGCTGCTGGACGTCCCCGCGTGGCGGCTGCTCGGCGACGCGCAGATCCTGGCCGTCTCGGCGGCGGTGCTGCTGGCGTTCCTGCTGTGGGCGCGCCTGGTGCCCGCGCCCGCCGCGCTCGTCATCGCCGCCGCGACCCTGGTCGCCTTCGGCGATCCCCGCAAGGCGCACGAGGTCATCGCGCTGGCGGTGTTCATCCCGTGGGTCCCGGCGGCGATCGGCCGCCCGTCCCGCGCGCGGCTGCACTGGCTGCCGGCCGGGCTCCTCGGCGGCCTGATCGTGGCCACCTACCTGGGCTTCGTGCTCTGGGGCGCGCTCGGCATGCTCGTCCTGGCATGGTCGACGTGGCGGGCGTCCGAGGACCGGCGCGGCTACCTCAAGCACCTGGCGAAGCTGCTCGTGGCGGCCGCAGCGGTGTCCGGCTGGTACCTGGTGCCCTACGCCTGGACGCTGATCCGCGACGGCGGCCAGATGGTCTCGGACCTGTTCCCCGCCCCGGCCATCACGGGCGACCCGTTCCCGTTCCTGGCCGCCACGCCACTGGGCGCCCTCCAGGCGATCGGCCTGCTGGGCATGGTGTGGTACCGAAAGACCGCTTGGTGGGCCACTCCACTGCTCTGCCTGGTGGCCGGCGCCTATCTCTACCGCGCGATGGGCACCGCACGCTATATCCTCACCGGCCACACGGGCCTCTACTACCACACCGCCCGCATGGTCGCGGCCCTGCTGGCCGTTGCCGGTGTGCTCACCCTCATGCACGCCCTACCGGCCCTGGTACGCCGCCTCGCCACCCGCGACACCGTCCCGCACGGCGTCACCGCAACCGCGATCGCCGTTCTGATCGGCTGGATCGGTTTCGCCTACTGGCAGGCTTGGACGCCCCCCACCAGCGATCCCGCCGCCGCCACCGGCAACCGCCGTTATGCCGTCCTCGCGCACACCGAACCACGCCCCGATGGCACCCGCCCGCGGTACGCGCCCGATCGTCCTGCCACACGCTGGTTCCCGATCAACCCGATCAAGCGAGCCGTCAAAGATGCCCTAGGCCCTCATGCGACGCCCCACACCCTCTCCTACGACGAACGCCTTTTCGCCTACCTGCCCTGGCCGGGCTACATAGCGGTCGACCGCACCGCCGCATCCAGCACCAGCCACTGGGACGACCGCCACGCCGCCCTGGCGGCCCTAGCCAACACCACCGGCCCCAAGCCCTTCGCAAACGCCTCCCGGACGACCCCATACGGCCCCATAGACGTATTCATCCTGCGCGCGAACACATCGACCTGGACATGGCAGGACGTCCACTTCCACCCAACCCAGTTCGCCCCCCAGTACTTCACCGTCCGATCCCTGCCGGCCGACACCGTGATAGCCGTCCGCCGCCCCGGCTGAAACGCGCCACCTCCTGCCGGACACGGTGGTTCGACCTGGTCAGGCAGGGTAAGGCGACGCCCGTCGGCCCGGCGGGGCCGGGCGTTGACGAGGCGGCATCGGGGGGCGCCGTGCAACTACGCTGGCGGCGGCGTGCGCGTGCGACGCGCTGGCCCGCCGGAATGGGGATGGCCGGATGGCGCTGGCTGCGGCGGTCCCGCCGGCTACCGCGGAACCGGCTCCGCGCCGGGGCCGTCTCGGAGATCCGGCGGATCCCGCATCGCGGGGGACAGGTGCAGGCCCCGCGGCAGGGCGTTGGCCCGGTCTACCAACGGCGGTATACGGTCCGTGTCTCCGATGCCCCGTTGCCCGCGGCGCAGCTGATCGAGCGGCTGGGCGACGATCTCAACGCCGCCTCGCCGGTGGAGGTCGCCGTCTTCGACAAGACCTCGGGCACCTCCCGACGGCTGGAGGTGGGGGACGAGTACGTGGTCCACATGCCGGGGCCGTGGAACTGCCCGGTCCGGGTGGTGGAACGGACACCGGTGTCCTTCCGGTTCGCGACACTGCACGGACACATGGAGGCCGGGGAGATCGAGTTTCGTGCGCGGGACGTCCCGGACGGCCTCGTGTTCACGATCGAGTCCTGGGCGCGAAGCGCCGACCGGCTGGCGTACGTCCTCTATGAGAGGTTGGGCATCGCGAAGGAGATGCAGCTCCACATGTGGGCGCACTTCTGCACCCGCGCCGCCGAGATGTCCGGCGGCCGCATCGTGGGTGACGTGGAAGTCAGCACGGAACGGGCGGATGTCACCGAACCCGGGCGATGGCAGCGGCTCCTCGCCGGCACGGTCACCGCGTCGTTCGCGCGGACGTTCGCCCTGGCGGCCCGGCTGCGCGAGCGGCCTCTGCACCCCAGAGGCCTGGTGGTCGAGGCCACCCTGATCCTGCATGGGACGTCCCGGTACTGGGGGGTCCCGTTCCTCGACGACCGCGCGGAGCTGCCGGGCCAGGTGCGGCTGTCCCGCGCGCTGGGCCTGCCGTCCGCGCTGCCGGACGTGCTGGGCCTGGCCCTGCGATGGCGGCAACCGCGGACCGGTGGCACGCAGGCCACCGCGGAGCTGCTGCTGGCCACGACCGGGCACGCCCGGCTGGGCCGCCACCTGCTGCGGCCCGCGCGCAGGTGGAGCCCGGCGTTCTACGGATCGCTGCTCGCGCATCGGGCCGGTGACCGGCGCGTCCTGGTGGGCGCTGCGGCGCGGCGGGCCCAGCGCGTCCCGGGTGGTCTCGGGCCGCTGGCGCGCGCCCTGGACGAGCGGCCGCTGCTGCTGGATCTGCTGGTGGCGACCGAGTTCGGCCCGTGGGAGCGATTCGGTGAACTTCGGCTCCATGGCCCCGCGCGAACAGATGACAGCGAACCGACACGTTTCAACCCCGCCCTCAACCCCGTCCCGGAACTGCCCCCTGCGGGCCTCCTGCAGCAGGTGCGCGGACCCACGTACACCGCGGTCCAGCGAAGGCGAAGAGGCACGTCACAGGGAGGTGGCCCGATGAAGAGGAGCACCCGCGTCCTGCGGCGAATGCGGCAATATCACGCCGACCTGCGCCGCCTCCCCCTCAACTTCGACCCGAGCCGGTACGACATGAGCCGGCCGCAGCGCGGCTGGCATGTCGATGACTACAGGCAGCCGCTGCCGGCGGAGCCGCCCGGCCCGCCGGTCGCGGGCGGGAGCTGGGAGGCCGCTCGCAGCCTGGTGCGGAACTACGCGTACGCCGACCGGCGCATCATCCGGGAGGTCTGCCACTCGGGCCCACCGGAGCCGGGCAGGAACATGCTTCTCGAAGGCCGCTTCTACGGGCTGCGCTTCCTCCTCGGCCTCCGCGTCGGCGACGTCGTCGACGGAGTCGTCGAACGGGACGGCCACCAGGCGCGAGTGTGGGGCTGGAACTACGGGACGCTGGAGGGCCACCTCGAACGCGGCCAGATGGACCAGGAAGTACGAAAGTGGCTCGATACCGGCGAGGTCGAGTTCCACGTCCACGCCTTCTCGCAGCGGGCCCCCATTCCGAACCCCATCGTGCGTCTCGGTTTCATCCTCTTCGGCCGTTTCACGCAGGTCAGGTTCTACAGGCGGGCGTGCCGCCGGATGGAGAAGCTGACGAAGGCGGCACTGGCCGCCCAGCGGCGGGCTCCGGGCAACGAGCCTGCCCGTCCCCGGGCCGGCTGACGCGCCAGCCGGTGCGGCAGGCGGACGACCGGGCGCAGGGGAGCGGTCGTGCGGGCGCGGGCCGATGCCGCCGTCACTCCTGACCCGTAGGCGATGTCGTCGGCGAGCCGCAGCGCGGTGTAGCGGACGGGGTCGATCGCCGGGCGTTCGCGCAGCCATTCGAGGGCGATGGGCGCGAGCATGGTCAGGGCGGCGGCGCGGGCGAGGCGGTCGCGCCGGCAGGCGGCGAGGGCGAGCAGGCCGGCGGGCCACCATTCGCGGCGCAGCGCGTGGCCGAGCCCGGTGGCGTCGGCGGCGGCGCCCCTGGCGACGATGACCGCGGCGAGGCTCCAGTCGGCGGGCAGCCGGGCCAGGCGTCTGGCCAGCAGTGCGGTGGCGAGGGCGCCGCAGGCGGCGGCGGGCGCGGGGCGTCCGCGGGCGAGCAGGCCGAGAACGGCGAGGTTCCACAGTGAGGGGCGTGCCGGGGCGAGCCTGCCGGGATGCCGGCGGGCCAGATCGGCGGCGGAGGTGCCGTACTGGTGGCGGCGCCGGGCCCAGTCGACCGGGTGCAGCCGCGGCGTGTGGAGGACCTGGGCGGCGGGCTCGTAGCGTACGTTCCACCCGAGGTCGTTCAGCCGCCAGACGAAGTCGACGTCCTCGCCGAGGCGCAGGCGTTCGTCGAAGAGGACGCCTCCCAGGGCGGCCGTGCGGACGAGCAAGGTCGCGGTGGGCACGAAGCCGAGCCTGCCGCCCGGGCGCGCGAGTGCGGGGCGGGTGCTCATGTCGAGGGTGGAGCGGGCGGCCTCGTAGCGGGCCAGGAGCCGGGTGTCGACGACGCGGGGGACGACCCTGGGAGCGACGGCGGCGACGCGGGGGTCGTCGAAGTGCGGGACGAGGACGTCCAGCCAGCCGGGGACGGGGCGGCAGTCGGAGTCGACGAACGCCACGAAAGGGGTCCGGGCGAGGCGCAGCCCGGTATTGCGGGCGGCGGCCGGTCCGCGGTTGCGATCGTGCCGGACGAGCCGTGCGCCGTGGGCGTCGGCGGCGCGGCGCAGCGGCTCGGGATCGGGGGAGCCGTCGTCTACGACGATGACGGGAGCGCCCTTGACCGCCGTGAGGGCGGCGTCGAGTTCGCCGGCTCGTCCGTAGGCCGGGATCACGACCGTCACGTCGTGCGGGCCTGGACGGGGCAGGGGGAGCGGCGTGGCCATGCCGTTGTCGAGCAGCCGGCGGGCCAGTGCCCGCCCGAGCGGGGAGTCGTCGGCCAGGCCGCGCGGACCCGTCCGGTGCAAAGCGGCCAGGTGCGGCCGGGCGGCCTCGGCGAAGCGCACGACCTTCCAGGGGGTGCCGCCGATGGCGACCCGTCCGCTCGACCACAGAGAGGTTCCCCGGTCCAGCGCGATGGGAAAGCCCGGCGGCAGCGCGCCATCGCCGGCGCCGGTCATGGCCGCAACTCTCCCGAGCGTGCATCCGAGGTGCGGAGGCGGCCGCGGGCGTCGGGGCACCAGCCGTCGATCAGGCGGACGGCGGACGCCGCCATCCTCTGGACGATCTCGCGGCCCCGCTCGGCCGAGGCCCCGGCCGGGTCGCCGAGGACGCCGGACGGCGAGACGGCGCGGACGCCGCGGGCGACCAGGTCGGGCATCAGCTCCGCCTGCGGGCGGGTGTCGCCGGTGACCGTGTCGAACGGCCGGACCAGGTGCGGGGCCAGGTGCAGCATGGCGGAGGTCTCGGTGAATCCGGCGTGGGCGTCGCCGCCGGGCGCTTCGCAGCCGGTCCACGCGACGTCGTGGCCTTCGGCGCGCATCCGGCCCGCGGCGGCGTCGAGGGTGGCGATGTTGCCGCCGTGCCCGTTGACGAGGACCACGCGTCCGGCCCACAGCGCGAGCGAGCGGACGGTTTCCACGATGACGGCGTGCAGTGCCTCGTGTCCGATGGAGACCGTGCCGGGGAAGCCGGCGTGCTCGCCGCTGGCGCCGTAGGCGATGGCCGGGGCGACCTGCACCGGTCCGCCGGACATGGCGCGCAGGCGGGCGGCCGCGCCCTCGGCGACCGCCTGGGCGATCACCGTGTCGGTGGACAGCGGCAGGTGCGGCCCGTGCTGCTCGGTCGAGCCGACCGGCACGAGGACCTGCGAACCCGCCTGGACGCCGGGCCAGGCGGATCCGGCCAGGTCGCGGCCCGCGCCCTCGGGCACGTCAGCCCGCCGGGACATCGGGGACCGCGCCGCCGCCGAGCGTCAGGGCGAAGCCGGGCGGAATGACGAGGTCGTCCGGGGACAGTTCGTGGACGGAGGAGTGCCCGAGGCCGAGGACGGCGGAGTCGAGGCCGCCGCGCATGATGTCCAGGACGTTCTCGACCCCCGCCTGCCCGTTGGCGGCGAGGCCCCACAGGTAGGCGCGGCCGATGAGGACGGCGCGGGCGCCGAGGGCGAGGGCCTTGGCGACGTCGCCGCCGCGGCGGATGCCGCCGTCGAGCAGCACCTCGACCCGGTCGCCGACCGCTGCGGCGATGGCGGGCAGGACGCGGACGGTGGCGGGGGTGGTGTCGAGGTTGTTGCCGCCGTGGTTCGACACCGAAAGCGCGGTGACGCCGGCGTCGGCGGCCCTCTTGGCGTCGTCGACGCGGGTGACGCCCTTGAGCATGAAGGGGCCGCCCCACTCCTTGCGGAGCCAGGCGACGTCGTCCCAGCTGGGCGGTGGCGTCCGCAGCCATTCGCCGTAGGCGCCGAAGAAGGTGGGGGCGGGGCCGTCCGGCGGCTTGAGG
>NZ_SMKY01000309.1 GCF_004349235.1 Actinomadura darangshiensis
GGGCCGGGGCGTCCAGGGCGGCGGTGCCGTCGCCGGCGGCCAGGTCGGGCACGACGACGCCGCCGGCGGTCTGGACGGCCAAGGGGTCGATGAGCAGGCCGCCGCCGTCCCGGCGGATGGTGCCGGAGATGAAGCGGGGCGCCGCGGCCAGGGCGTCGGCCAGGGCGTCCAGGGCGGCCGGGCGGTGCGGGCTGTAGTCGGCGGAGACGACGGCCCGGGTGCCGGCGGCGTCGGCGACGACCGCTTCGAGGCGCTGCGCGCCCGGGTGGTAGCCGATGTCGCGGACTTCGGCGATCTCGATGACGCGGGCCAGTTCGGCCTGGACGCGGGGGCGGACGAGGCGGGGCGGCAGCGCGTCCAGGGCCCGGGCCTCCGACTCCAGGTCGCGGACGAGGAGTGCGGCGGGCAGGCCGTCCCAGGCGTCGCCCAGCGGAGTGACGGTCGTCTTGGCGATCCGGCCGGACGCCACGCGGACGAGGCGTCCCGCGCTTCGGGTGGCGCTCTCGGAGACGACGTTCGCGGCGGCGAGGGCACTCAAGGGCGAGCCGAGGATCCTGCGTCCGGCGAGGTCGGCGCCCGTCAGGGTCTCCCCGGGCGGGACGTCCCAGCGGCGTTTCAGGACGAGCACGATCCCGGTGCCGGTGTGCGCCAGGTAGATGTCGGCGGTGCGCGATTCAGGGGTGCCCGCGACGCGGCAGCCCAGGGCGGCGAGGCGGACGCGCCGCAGCGGGGTGTCCGCGGACTCGTTCGTGCCGAGCACCTGGGAGCGGCCGCCGGTCCCGGCGGCGCGGTGGCGGGCGTGGACCTCGGCGACCAGTTCCGCGTTGCGGGCCGGGTCGTGGTCGGCGCGGCGGCCGTGGTAGGCGGCGAGCTGCGCGGCCAGGTCGTCCAGGGCGGCGGCGGGCCAGTGCAGGCCCGCGGCCGAAAGGTCCGCGGCGGTGCGGCCCAGCGCGGTGGCGAGGACCGGCCCCGCGTGCATGGCGCCCTCAAGGAGCACCTGGCCGGCGAGGTCGAGCGCGGTGTCCAGCGCGGTGTCGGGCCCCCCGCCCGCCGTCCCGGCCGAGCCGCCGCCACCGACGTCGAGGCGGATGTCCTCGCCCGTCAGCCCGCGTTCGTCCGCGGCGCGGAACGCCCAGACGGCGAGCACGGTGACCTCGCCGCGGACGGCCGCCACGGCGTCGGTGTGGACGTAGCCCAGCTCGTCCGGCACGAGGAAGCGCACGGTGCAGGTCTGCAGCTCGACCTGCGCCACCGCGTCCTCGGCGGTCGGGCGGCGGATCTTCGCCGAGTAGCCCGCGCGGAGCGTCCGGCGGGCGGCGGTGATGGCGCGCTGCCCGAGGACGCGGGCGAGCGCGTCGTCGCCGAACGTCCCCGGTGACCAGGCGGTCTCGGGGGCGGCCGGTTCGGCGCCGGTCCGCTGGTAGGCGAGGACGAGGCAGATCCGGTGGCGGCAGGTGCCGGTCGCCGCGCACGAGCAGGTCGCGGCCTCCAGGCCGGCGCCGGCGGGGAGGGACGTCTTCGTGCCGTCCGGGAAGGCGCCGTCCACGTCACCGTCCGGGGAGACGGTGACGTCGGGCCCGTTGCCGGCGTCGAGGTCCTTGGCGGCGCGTTTCACGAGGCCGCGGTTGGCGAGGGCGGCGAGCGCGTCCGGGGTGAGGGAGAGCAGGTCGCTCCGGGTCATCGGCCGATCCGTTCCGCGACGAACTCGGCGAGCTGCCCAGGTGTCATGGCACCCGCGTGCGCGCCGACGTCGGCGAGGCGCTGCGCCATCTCCCGGTCGTAGGACGGGTTGGCCGCCTCGTCGAGCGCGGCCAGCGCGAGCACCTGGGTGCCCTGCTCGACGAGCCGCCGCACCTCCCGGACGAGCCGGTACGCGTCCCCGCCCTCGTAGAAGTCGCTGATGACCGCGACGATGGCGCGGCGCGGGTTGTCCACCAGCCCGGCGCCGTAGCCGACGGCCCGCGCGATGTCGGTGCCGCCGCCGAGCTGGACCTTCATCAGCAGCTCGGCGGGGTCGGTGACGTCGGACGTCAGGTCGACCACGGAGGTGTCGAACGCGACGAGGTGCGTCTTCAGGCCCGGCAGCCCCCACAGGCACGCGGCGGTGACGGCGGCGTGGATGACGGACCCGACCATCGAGCCGGACTGGTCGACCAGCAGGATCATCTGCCACTGCTCGACGTGCCGCCGCGTCCGGGACACGAACCGCGGGTTCTCGATGTAGAGGCGGCGCTCGTCCGGCCGGTAGTGCGCGAGGTTGGCGCGGATCGTGCGGTGGAAGTCGAAGTTGCGGGAGTTCTTGATCCGGCTGGACCGCCGCGAGCGGGTGCCGTGGAACGCATGCCTGACCTCCGTGGCGAGCCGCTCCATCAGCTGCCGAACGACGGCCTCCACGATCCGCCGGGCCAGCGCGAGGACCTCCGGGTTCATCAGGTGCTTGGTGCGCAGGACGGCCCGCAGCAGCGCCTCGTCCGGCTCGATCCGCTCCAGCACGGCCGGGTCGGTGACGACCTCGTGGATCTCATAGCGTTCGACGGCGTCGCGTTCGAGCCGCTCGATCGTCTCCTTGGGGAACAGCCGGTGCACGGCGTCGAGCCAGTCGACGGTGGTGAGCTGGGACGGCCCGTCGCCGCCGCGCCGGTCGTCCGGCCGGTCGCCCTTGCCGCCGCCGGGCGCGCCGCGCCGCACCCCGCGCCTGCCGAGGTCGGGGTCGCGCCCGTACAGCCAGTCGAGCGCCGCGTCTCGTTCGGCGGCCCCGCCGCCGAGCCCGCCCATGCAGGACTCGGCGGGCGTGCCGAGGACCAGCCGCCAGCGTTCCAGATCGGGTGGGATCACGACTCCTCCGTGTTGTCTGCGAGTGGCCGGCCTCCCTCGCCCCCCGGTTCGCTGCGCTCATCCAGGAGAAGACCGGCGGACGAGAGAGCCTGGTCGACGCGGGCCTCCAGTGCGCGGGCCTCGGCGGTGAGCAGCGGCGCGTCCGGGGTGCGGAGCAGCGCGCGGGCGGAGCCCTGCAGGCCGCGCCGGTCCAGCAGCCCCTGCGCGATCGACTCGCGTTCGCGGGGCGGGAAGAACTCGAACGCCTGCCGCAGCGCGGGCAGCGCCACCAGGAAGTCTTCGTCGCTCAGCGCGCCGACCAGCTCGTCGAGCACGCCGAGCACGGACGCGTCCGGGTCGAGGACCTCCTGCCTGGCCAGCGCGAACAGCCCGGCGAGCCAGTCGCCGAACGTCTGCGGGCCGGCGGCGCCCCGCACCGCGCGAGCCGGGTCGGAGGTGTCGCCGAGGGCCCGGCCCAGCCCGAACGCGGCGCCGCGCAGGTCGGGAGGGGCGCCGGGTTCGGCGGCGACGCGGAGGGCGACGCCGAGCGCCGCGTCGCGGTCGAGCCGGAGCGGGCCGGCGGCGTGCAGGAGCGCGTCGCGGGTCGCGGCGACGGCGCGGAGCCGCTGCAGGTCGGCGGGCGCGGGTCCGCCGCGGACGCCCTCGGCCAGCCACAGGACGCGGGTGACGCACTCGGCGATGACCGTCCCGAACAGCGGGCTGCGGGCCGTCCCGAGGACGCGGTCGTGCCGCCACAGCCCGAGGACGGCCGCCAGCGCGGCGCCGAGCGCGCCGATGTCGGACGCGCCCGCGATCCCGGCGGCGATCGACTCGGCGATCCGGTCGGACTGGCCCGCGCATCCGCACAGCGCCGCGTCGAACAGCACGTCCGCGAGCCGCTCCATGTCGGTGCCCGCGCCGTTCATGCGCTCGTCCAGGACGGCCGCGGCGGCGTCCTCGAGGGTCGGCCCGTACGCGCCCGCCTCGATGAGCGCGGACAGCCGGTGCCCGCCGTGGTCGGACCCGTCCAGCACCCAGCGCTCCTCCAGCACCGGGTCGGCGCCCGTCGCGGGGCCCGAGTCGCGCTCGATGCCCGGGATCCGCAGGACGCGCAGCCGGTGCAGCGCCCTGCTGCGCTCCAGCCCGCGCGGGGTCGTCAGCTTGAGGGCCACCGGCCCGTCGCGGTCGAGCCGGAGGCGTTCCAGCTCGGCCGCGGCGTGGTCGACGAGCGGCGGCGCGGGCGTGTCGGGGTGCAGCCGGCCGACCCGGTTCCCGCTCAGCGCGGCGACCATCTCGACGACGGCCGGGTGCGCGCCGGGGGCGAGCGGGCCGCGGGACGTCCACGGGAGCCGTTGGTCCAGGTCGTCGTTCACCAGCGCGGACACCAGGCCGTCCAGCAGGTCGGTGCGGGCGGGCGCCGGGTGGCCGCGCAGCCGGGTGAGGCCCTCGGTGAGGGTGCGGGCCGCGATCAGGTCGGCGGTCGAGACGACCTGCTTCCGCTCGCGCAGCCGCCCCACGACCGTCTCGATGAGGGCGCCGGCGGCCGATTCGGGGCCGTCCTCCCAGACCCGCCGGTAGTACTCGGGCGACGGCATGCCCGACTGGTAGCCGGTGAACGCGTCCAGGCGCCGGAACGAGTACGGGACGAGGAAGCTGCCGCCCGTGGCGTCCTCCGGCGGCTCCGGCACCCCGGGCCAGCCCGTGCCGCCGGACGCACCGTCTCTCGACGCGGTCAGGGCTTCGAGCGCCGGCTTGTGGAAGCCCCCGGTCACCACCACGACGGGACGGTCACCGGCGTCGGCCGCGGCCGCCCGGACCCACTCCGCCATGTAGGACTCGCGGGCCGTGTCGTCCTCCCCCGCCTCCGCCTCGCCCCGCAGCAGGGCGAAGTAGGCGTCGAGCCGCTCCGCCGCGCCGCCTGTGTCGATCTCGAAGAGGTGGTCCCAGAGGATGTCGGTGTTGTCGACGGCGAACTCGCGGCACAGCCGCTCGGTCACCTCCGTGTAGCGGCGTTCGGCGTCGGCGTACCGGTTGCTGCGGCCGGCGAACGCGGGATGCCACGCGGGCAGGTCGATGAACCTCAGCTCGGCGCCGGCCGCCCGCCCCTCGTTGAGCGCGACCCACTCCGGCGAGTACCCGCAGAACGGCGACCAGGAGGAGTGCACGCGTTCCGCGTCCCGGTAGTAGCTGTAGACCGCGACGGGCGGCTCGTGGCCGAGGAGCAGCTCGTCCACCCGTCCGCCGAAGTCGGCGGGCCCCTCCACCAGCACGTACGCGGGACGCAGCCGCCGGACCGTGTCCCGGACGAGCCGCGCGCACGCCGGGCTGTGGTGCCGGACGCCGATGAACGTGACGGCCATCAGCCGGGCAGCAGGTGCCGGGCGGCGTGCAGCGCCTTCCACTGCTCGCCGCCGCGCCGCGGGGCCTGCTGCTCCAGGTAGCGGCGCAGCCGGGCGAGGTCCTCGGGGCTGTCCTTGGCGGCGGTCCCGGCGAGGCACTCGACGATGTCGGCGGCGCCGCCCGCCTCACCGCGCAGGAACCAGCCGCGCACCCCGACCTGGTGGGCGACGGACACGGCCTCGGCCGTGCTCATCACCGCCGACAGCCGGTCCATCGACCGGCCGTCCTCGGTGGCGGCGTTGCGCAGCTCCCGGAACGCGGTGACCAGCACTTCGAGGACGTCCCGGCGCGGCGCCGCCCGGACGCCGCTGTGCTCCAGCAGCCGCGCCGCCTCCTGCTCGACGAGGTCCAGCTCGGTCGCGAAGTCGGCGATCGGGAACACGGTCTCGAAGTTGAACCGCCGCTTCAGCGCCGCGCTCATCTCGTTGACGCCCCGGTCGCGGGTGTTCGCGGTCGCGATGACGTTGAACCCGTCGCGCGCGAACACCATCGCGTCCGTGCTCTGCCCGGTGCGGGGGGACGACCCCCCACGCCCCCCGGCAACCGCGCTCTGTCCCGTGTGGGGGGACGACCCCCCACGCCCCCTGGCAACTGCACCGGAGAGTTCCGGGATCGCCAGGACGCGATCGGACAGCGGCGACAGCAGCGCGTCCTGCACCTCCAGCGGGCAGCGGGTGATCTCCTCGAACCGGACGACCTTCCCCTCCGCCATCCCTGTCAGCAGCGGCGCCGGGACGAGCGACCGCGTGGACGGCCCCTCCGACACCAGCAGCGCGTAGTTCCACGAGTACTTGATCTGGTCCTCGGTCGTCGCCGCGCCGCCCTGGATCGTCAGCGTGGACGCGCCGCTCACCGCCGCCGCGATCAGCTCCGACAGCAGCGACTTCGCCGTCCCCGGCTCCCCGACGAGCATCAGCCCGCGGCTCGTCGCGAGGGTGACCAGGGCCCGGTCGATGAGGGAGGTGTCGCCGACGAACTTGCGGCGGACGCCGAGCGCGTCGTCCCCGACGATGAACCGCCGCGCGGCCGTCAGGCTCAGCGCCCAGCCGGGCGGCACCGGCCCGGAGTCGTCCGCGCGGAGCCGCTCCAGCTCGGCGGCGAACCGGACCTCGGCGGGCGGGCGCTGGTAGTCATCGCTCATTTTTCGGCGGCCTCTTCGAGGGTGGTCAGGTCGGCGAGGATCTCGGACGCCATGACGTCGTCCAGCTCGCCGAACGTCAGCGGGGTTCCCTTGCGGGGCCGGAAGTCGCCCGGCTCGGTCGCGAACCAGACGTAGTCGAGGACCTGGTGGTCGCCGGTGGCGTCGACGGCGCCGACCGAGATGCCGGGATCGAGGTCGATCACGACGTGGCGGCCGTCGGCGACGCGGCGGGAGATCCACCGCTCGCCGCCCGCGTCCTGCGGCGCGCCGCGCTCCCAGCCCAGCTTGACCAGCCCGAGGACCTTCCCGAACGGGACCTCCAGTTTCTCGAACCGCTCCAGCCGGCCGCTGCTCCGCTCGTCCTCGGTCAGGGCGTGGACGGGACGGGCGAGCTGAGCGAACGGCTGCACGATCTCGTAGTCGGCGAACACCTCGGACCAGGCGTCCACGTCGAGCTGCAGCGGGTGGGCGATGCCGACGCGGGCCGACTCCGGGAGGGTGAACGCGTCATCGGCGGCGTCGGCGAGCGTCCTGTCCTCGGCGATGCGGAAGGCGGTCGCCTTGTCGCCGTCCTCCGACAGCCAGACCAGGCGGCGGGCGATGTGCCAGACGAGCGGGTGCCGGACGATGAACTCGCCGAACTCGGCGGACGTCCAGCGGCGCTGCGTCACCATCGCCTGCTCCAGGCGGCGGAGCTGGTCGGCGGCTACGGTCCGCACGTCCTTCTTGAGCCCGGCGAAGGTCTTGTAGGCGGCCGGTGCGAGGGCCTGGTCGTCCTTGGCTCCGGGCTTGGGGAGGGCCTTGCGCTGCTTGCCGTCCTCGTCCGCGACGAACGGCTTGAGCTGCTCGTCGAACCGGACGGTGAATCGGCGCGGCCCGTAGTCGAGGACCATGCCGCCCTCGGCGTCCAGGCCGAAATCGGGGACGAGCCGGTCGGCGAGCTGACCGGTGGTCAGGCCGAGCCGCTCCGCGACCTGCCGGATCCGCTCCTGCGCCTCCGCCTGCAAGCCCTTGAACTTCACCTTCTGGGCGATCCCGTGCAGGTGCATCAGGGCCACGTCGGAGCCGATCTCGGCGAGCACGCCGAGGCCGTTGACCGCGTTCTTGTGCCCGCCCTCGCCCGGCCACGCCCGCATGACCGGGGTCAGGCGCCGGACGGTCTCGTCGTCGCCGGTCCGGCCGAGCTGCCGCAGCGCCCAGGCGTCCTTGGCCGGCTTGCCGGCGTCGAGCCACTGCTGGAACAGCGCCCAGCCGAACCCGGCGATCGTGTCCGGCTCGCAGACCCGCCGCAACTCGTCCATCTCGTGGGGGGTCGTGAGGGTGAGCAGGTCGATCAGGTGGCCGGTCGCGTCAAGGGGCAGGGCGCGTTCCCCGCCGCGCAGCAGGACCTGCGGCAGTGCGGCGAGCTCCACCCAGCCGCCGGCCTTCGCGGGCCGGTCGAGCCCCGACCAGGCCGGTGACATGGACAGCAGCTCCGCGACCGCGGTCGCGGGCTCGTCCCCGTGTGCGCGGCCGGCGGCGACGACGCCGTCGAGACCGTGCGCGCCCTGGAGGTGGCGGAGCGCGGTCTCGGCGTACCGCCGCTCCCCGTCCTTCGCGCCGAGGGCCGCCGGGACGAGCAGCGGCACCGCGTCGGTCCCGTGCCGGTCGAACCACTCGCGGGCGGGCGCGCCGAACTTCCCGCCCTTGCTCAGCCATTCCGCCATCAGCATCGCGACGCCGGCGTCCAGGTACGGCATCAGCGGTTCCGAGGCGCTCTCCAGGAACGCCTTGGACGCCCCGACCGCGACGGGCAGCGCGTCCATTCCGTAGCGGGCCACGAGAGACGGCAGCCACGGGTGCCGGTACTGGCGGCCGTAGCCGCGGAAGCCGCGGAGGAGGGGCCGGATCAGCTCCTCCGGCCCGTACACCAGGAGCGACACAGGACCGGTCTTGTGGGTTCCCGTCTTGTAGCCCTCGACGAGCATCTCCCAGTCGGTGCTGTCGGGCGCGGCGGTCTTCGGGTCGACGTCGAGCCACGCCTGCCGTTCACCGTCCCGCCACGCGAGCCTCGGCTCCGGGACGTCCAGGCCGCCCACGATGGGACGCCGGGGCCGCAGCCACGGCGGGTCGGTGAGCACGGCGGGCAGGTCTTCCGGTGCCGCGGCCGGGGCGCGGGTGGACGCGGCGGCGACGCGCTCGACGGCCGCGGCGACATCGTCCGGCAGACCCGGCAGCACCGCGGCGACCAGTTCGGGGTTGGCCTCGACGTGGTTCGCGAGCATCTCGTGCGCGCCCGCCCGCGCGAGCAGCCGCAGCGCCCGGACCGGGAACCGCCGGGCCGCCTCGCCGAGCGCGGCCCGCACGTGCTTGCGGTCCAACCGGTCGAGGAGGGCTTGGAACGCCTCGTCGGTCGGCAGGACGGCGACCGTCTCGTAGATGCGCTTGCGGTCGTCCGACTCCAGGTTGCCCGTGTCGGCCTGGCCGAGCAGGAACGGGAGCGCGTCAGGGCCGATGCCGTCCACCATCGTGGCGAGCAGCGCCCGGGTGGCCTGGCCCCAGAGGAGGCCGCGCGCCGGGAACGGCGCGGCGAGCTGGTCCGCCTTCCCGAGTGCCGAGAGCACGAGGGGACTGAGGTCGTGGCGCCGCGACTGCGGGCCGGCGGCGGCGCAGCATTCGTCCACCCAGTCCTCCCGCGCCGGGACCAGATAGGACACGAGCCAGCGGGCGCCCCAGCCGGACCTGTGCCCGGCCAGCCGGGCGACCGCTTCGGCGTAGTCGGATTCCGAGGCGGCGGCCAGCAGCCCGCGGACGCGCCGCGCCTCCTCCAGCGACACCCCGACCGACTCGTCCAGTGTGCGGACGGCGCCGACCCACGTGCCGCGCCACCCGCCGCCGCCCTTGCGGGTGGCGCCCGTGCGGCTCAGTTCGACCAGCGCGCACGCCGCGAACGCGAGGCCGTGCTCGGTGATCCACGCGTCGGCGAACGCGCGGTGCACCCTGTCCTGCCGGTTCGGTCCGCCGCTTCCCATCGCGGTGACGGCGGCGATGGCGGCCGCGCCGGCCGGATCGGCCTCCCCGTCCAGGTGCCGGCGCGCGGCCTCGGCGAGCGCCGGCTCGCCGGTCCCGCCCTCCAGCAGCGCGTCGACCGCCCCGGTCGTCTCCTCGACGAACCGCCGGACGGCACCGGGCGCCGACGCGTCCACCTTCTTGATCTTGGGGCCGGGCGCACCGCCGCGCCGCGCGTGCAGCGAGCGCCGCCACGCGTCCGGGAGGGCCAGGACGTCCTCGTCCGGGAGGTGATCTTCCATGTCGCCCAACCGTAGAGGAGCGCGCCGACATATCCGTAGGATCCGGTGAATGGTCGACGCGGGGGACGTCCTGGATTGGCGGCGCGGCGACGTCGTCCTCGATCTTTACGAGGTTCTCGACGTGGTCGCGAGCGGCGGCATGGGCCTGGTCTACCGGGTGCGGCACCGCGGCTGGGACACCGACCTCGCGATGAAGGTGCCCCGCCCCGAGCTGGTCGGATCGGAGCAGGGGCTGCGCGGTTTCGAGGCCGAGGCGGAGACCTGGGTCGGGCTCGGCCTGCACCCGCACACGGTGAGCTGCGCGTACGTGCGCCGGCTCGGCCCGCTGCCCGGCGTGTTCGCCGAGTGGGTCGCCGGCGGCAGCCTCGCCGACGCCATCGAGGACCGCCGCCTCCACGACCCGGACCCGGGGCGCGCCGTGGGCCGGATCATCGACGTGGCGATCCAGTTCGCGTGGGGGCTTGACCACGCGCACCGCAGCGGGCTCGTCCACCAGGACGTCAAGCCCGCCAACGTGATGCTCACGCGGGACGGCACGGTCAAGGTGACCGACTTCGGGCTGGCGAAGGCGCGCGTCCGGGCGGGCGAGGACGGCGTCCCGCGGCCCGACGCCGACCCGCTGGTCAGCTTCGCCGGGCTGACCCCGGCGTACTGCTCGCCCGAGCAGGCGCGGGCCGCGGCGGGCGGCCGGACGCCGATCACCCGCGCGACCGACGTGTGGTCGTGGGCGCTCAGCGTGCTGTCGATGTTCACCGGCGGCCCGCCGGTCCGGTCGGGGG
>NZ_SMKY01000030.1 GCF_004349235.1 Actinomadura darangshiensis
GACCAGGTCAGGGTCGCCCTGTCGTAGTGGCCGGCCGCGAGCCTCAGCGTGCGCTCGGGCTCGTGCTCGTTCGGGGTCTCGTAGAGGTAGGCGAGGGGTGCCGACGGGCTGCTGCGGGTCCGCGCTCGGGACTCCGCCGGCCGCGCGCGGACGACGAGGTCACCGCCGTCGAGTTCGGGCGGGTCGAGACGGAGGAACGGGGGCGGGTCGAGCGGGCCGGTGCCGCGGGTCATGACTGCGGGCCTCCCGAAGATCACCGGCGATCACAAGATCAAAGTGACATGGATCATGGTCCCCGGCAAGCCCGCGATCTTGTCCGTATCCGGCCATGGGCCGCGCTCCCCGAGATATGACCGTTCCGTCATATCGGACGGGGGATTTGGTATTTGCCAGGCATAGCTTCCGGGGCGGAGGATCGACAGTGCCGAACCGCACGGGAGGAACGCCAATGAAGGCCGAGCACTATGTCGGCGGGGTCTTCCGCTCGGACGGGCCCGCCTTTCCGCTCATCGCGCCCGCCGACGGCTCCGAGCTGGGCACCGTCCCCGAGGGCACCCGCGAGGCCGTCGACGACGCCGTGACCGCGGCGCGGGCCGCGATGAAGGGCCCCTGGGGGACGGCGAGCGCCGAGGAGCGGGCCGCCGCGCTCAGGCGCGTCGCCGACGGCGTCCAGGCGCGGTTCGAGGAGTTCGTTGCGGCAGAGGTCGCCGACACCGGCCGGTCCCGGGCCTTCGCCGAGACCGTCGACGTGCCGCGCGCCGTCGGCAACTTCCGCGCCTACGCCGACCTGCTGTACGGACGCCCCGAACGGGCCTACACGACACGCGTCCCGGGATGGAGCGCCGGGACGGGCGAGGCGCTCAACTACACCGTGCGCCGCCCGCTCGGCGTGGTGGCGATCATCTCGCCATGGAACCTGCCGCTGCTGCTGTCGACGTGGAAGATCGCCCCGGCGCTCGCCGCCGGCAACACCGTGGTGGTCAAGCCGTCGGAGGAGACGCCGTCCACCGCGACGCTGCTCGCCCGGGTGATCGACGACGCCGGCCTTCCGGACGGCGTGTTCAACCTGGTGCACGGCCACGGCGCGGGCGCGGCGGGCGAGTTCCTCACCGGCCATCCGGGCGTGGACGCCATCGCGTTCACCGGCGAGTCGGCCACCGGCGCCGCGATCATGCGCAACGCCGCCGACCACGTCACGCCCGTCTCGTTCGAGCTGGGCGGCAAGAACCCGGCGCTCGTCTTCGCCGACGCCGACCTCGACGCCGCCGTGGACGGGACGGTCCGCTCGTCCTTCACCCACTCCGGCCAGATCTGCCTGTGCACCGAGCGCGTGTACGTCGAGCGCCCGGTCTTCGAGGAGTTCGCCGCCAGGCTCGGGGAGCGCGCGAGGGCCCTCGACGGCTACGGGCCGATGATCTCGGCCGAGCACCGCGACAAGGTCATGTCCTACTACCGGCTCGCCGGGGAGGAGGGCGCCACGGTCGTCGCCGGCGGCGGCGCGCCGGCCTTCGGCGACGCGCGGGACGGCGGCTTCCACGTCGAGCCGACCGTCCTCACCGGCCTCCCCGAAACGGCCCGCACGGTGAAGGAGGAGATCTTCGGGCCAGTCTGCCACGTCGCCCCGTTCGACACCGAGGACGAGGCCCTCGAACTCGCCAACGACAGCCCCTACGGCCTCGCCTCCACCGTGTGGACGCGGGACCTGTCGAGGGCGCACCGGGTCGCGCCGCGCGTCGAGACGGGGATCGTCTGGGTGAACTGCTGGAACCTCCGCGACCTGCGCACCCCGTTCGGCGGCGTCAAGGCGTCCGGGATCGGCAGGGAAGGGGGAGAGTACTCCTTGGACTTCTTCTCCGAACCCGTCAACGTCTGCATCCAGATCTGAGAGCGAGCCCAGTGACCACCAACATCGACGACGCCGCCGAACGGCTGCTCGGCGCCTACGCGGACGGCACGCCGTGCGAGCCCGTCCGCGACCTGATCGCGACGGCGGACGACGCCTACGCCGTCCAGGACCTGCTGACCGAGCGCTGGCTGGGGGAGGGCCGCCGCCTCGCCGGACGCAAGATCGGCCTGACGTCGCGGGCCGTCCAGCGGCAGATCGGCGTGGGCACCCCCGACTTCGGGATGCTGTTCGCCGACATGGCCGTCCCGGACGGGGACGAGATCCCCGCCGGCGCCGTGCTGCAGCCGCGCGCCGAGGCCGAGGTCGCCCTCGTGCTCGATCGCGACCTGACGCACGAGCGGCACACCGTCGCCGACGTCATCCGCGCGGCCGCGTTCGCGCTGCCCGCCATCGAGGTCGTCGGCAGCCGCGTCCGCGACTGGGACATCACGCTCGCCGACACGGTCGCCGACAACGCCTCGTCCGGCATGTACGCGCTCGGCAGCCGCCCCGTCCCGCTCAAGGACGTCGACCTGCGCCTGTGCGGGATGGTGATGGAGCGCCGCGGCGAGCAGGTCTCGACCGGGAACGGCGCCGCGTGCCTCGGCCATCCGCTGAACGCGGCGCTGTGGCTCGCCGACACCCTCGTCCGCGTCGGCCGCCCGCTGCGCGCCGGCGACACCGTGCTGACCGGCGCGCTCGGCCCGGTCGTCCCGGCCGCGCCCGGCGACGTGTTCGAGGCCCGCATCGACGGGCTCGGCGACGTGCGCGTCGCCTTCGGCCGTGCCGAGTCAAGCGAGGAGGAGTCCTGATGGTGGACGTGCACGCGCTCGCGACGACGCTGGACGAGGCCGCCCGCGACGTGCGGGCGATCCCGAAGCTCACCGAGAGGACGCCGTTCGACGTCGCGGCCGCCTACGCGGTGCAGCGCGCCGGGATCGAGCGGCGCCGCCGCCGCGGCGAGCGCCTCGCCGGTGTGAAGATGGGCTTCACCAGCCGCGCAAAGATGGTCCAGATGGGCGTCGACGACGTCATCTGGGGGCTGCTCACCGACCGGATGCTGGCCGAGTCGTCGGTGGACGTCTCCCGCCTCATCCATCCGCGCGTCGAACCGGAGATCGCCTACCTGATCGGCCGGGAGGTCCGCTCCGCCGCCGAGGCCGAGTCGGCCGTGGCCGGCGTCGCGGTCGGGTACGAGGTGCTCGACTCCCGCTACGCCGACTTCAAGTTCACGCTCCCGGACGTCATCGCCGACAACGCCTCCGCCGCCCGGTTCGGAGTCGGGGCCTGGCACCCGCCGCGCGACCTGTCCAACGTGGGGCTGCTCCTGGAGATCGACGGGCGGCCCGTCCAGACGGGCTCGTCCGCCGCGATCCTCGGCGACCCGGCGCGGTCGCTGCGGGCGGCGGCCCGGCTCGCGCTCGGCGCCGGGATGAAGCTCGAACCCGGCTGGATCGTGCTGGCCGGTGCGGCGACGGCCGCGGTCCCGCTGCCGAAGGACGCGCACGTCCGCGTCACCGGCGCCGGTCTCGGCAGCGTGGAGGTGACGACATGAGCGGAGCGAACCGGGGGGCGTGGGGGGTCGGCCCCCCACCGAGTGCAGGCATGAGCGACGCGATCCTGGTCGAGGGCAAGGCCGAGCCGCGCGGCCGGTTCCCGCACGTCAAGCGCGCCGGCGACCTCGTGTTCGTGTCCGGGACGAGCTCGCGCCGCCCGGACGGGACGTTCGCCGGCGCGTCGGCCGACGCGATGGGCGTCACCGACCTCGACATCCGGGAGCAGACCCGCGCCGTCATCGAGAACGTGCGCGATCTGCTGGAGGCCGCGGGCGGAGGGCTGGCCGACGTCGTGAACGTCACCACCTACCTGGTGAGCATGAACGACTTCGGCGGCTACAACGAGGTCTACGGGGAGTTCTTCGACGAGACCGGCCCGGCCCGCACGACCGTCGCCGTCCACCAGCTCCCGCACCCGCACCTGCTCATCGAGATCTCGTGCGTCGCCCACCTACCCGCAGAGAACGAGGAGGCCGGAACATGACCCTGCCGCAGCCGTCGTTCGGACGGCCGTTCAACTTCGAGGCCTGGATCGACGAGCACCGCGACCTGCTGAAGCCGCCGGTCGGCAACGTCCAGGTGTTCGACGAGGCCGGGCTGATCATCATGGTGGTCGGCGGCCCGAACCAGCGCACCGACTTCCACGACGACCCGACCGAGGAGTTCTTCTACCAGCTCAAGGGCAACATGGTCCTGCGCGTCATGGAGGAGGAGGGCCGCCCGCCGGCGGATCTGCAGATCAACGAGGGCGACGTCTTCCTGCTGCCGCCGCACGTCCGGCACTCGCCGCAGCGGCCGGAGCCCGGGTCCATCGGCCTCGTCGTGGAGATCCCGCGGCCGGAGGGGCTGAGGGAGGCGTTCGAGTGGTACTGCACCGAGTGCCACCACCTCGTCCACCGCGCCGAGCTGCAGGTCCGCTCGATCGTGGACGACCTGCCGCCCGCCTTCGAGGGCTTCTACGGCGGTGACCGCAAGTGCCCGAACTGCGGCGCCGTCCACCCGGGCAAGAAGTGGCCGCAGACGATGACCCCCACGACGGCCCCCCGTGTCTGAGGGAGCATCCGTGTCCGGCCGGGCATCGACGCGGGTCGTCGACGTCCACGCGCACGTCTTCCCGCGGATCGCCAAGGCCGAGGCCCGGCTGCTCACCGACACCGGCGCGCCGTGGCTGCGCGTCGACGGCGGCGGCACCGGGATGATGATGAGCGGCGACGACGAGTACCGGCCGGTCGGCGAGGCGCTCTGGGACCCGGCGCGCCGCATCGCCGACATGGACGCCGCCGGGGTCGGCGTGCAGGCCGTCTCGTCCACCCCGCTGATGTTCGGGTACGCGGCCGAGCCGTCCCGCGCCGCCGACTGGTGCGACCTGGTCAACGACCGCATCCTCGTCCTGTGCGCGGACGCGCCCGACCGGCTGCTGCCGCTGTGCCAGGTCCCGCTCCAGGACCCGGGGCTCGCGTGCGAGGTCGCCACGCGCGCGGCGGCGGCCGGGCACCGCGGCGTCCACATCGGCAACCACGTCGGCGACCGCAACCTCGACGACGAGGGCATCACCGCGTTCCTCGCGCACTGCGCCGGCCTCGGCCTGCCCGTCCTGGCGCACCCGTGGGACATGCTCGGCGCCGACCGGATGCGCGGGCACATGCTGCCGTGGCTGTCCGGGATGCCCGCCGAGACGCAGCTGAGCATCCTCGGGCTGATGCTGTCGGGCGCGTTCGAGCGCATCCCGGAGTCCCTGCGGCTGTGCTTCTGCCACGGCGGCGGCAGCTTCGCGTTCCTGCTCGGCCGGGCCGACAACGCCTGGCGCCGCCGCGACATCGTCCGCGCCGACTCGCCGCGGCCGCCGTCGGAGTACGTGGGCCGGTTCCACGTCGACTCGGCCGTGTTCGACCCGCGCGCGCTCCGGCTGCTCGTGGACGTCATGGGCACCGGACGGGTCATGCTCGGCACCGACTACCCGTTCCCGCTCGGCGAGCAGGAGCCGGGCGCGACGATCCGGGCGTGCCCCGGCCTGGACGACGCCGACCGGGCCCGCCTGCTCGGCGGCAACGCGGAGGCGTTCTTCGCGCCCGCGCAGGACCTCGTGACCACCGAAGGAAGGAAGCAGTGAGCCTGGAGGACGAGGCGCGGCGGCTCGACGAGACCGACCCGCTGCCCACGCTGCGCGGTGAGTTCCTCGTCCCGCCCGCGCCGGGCGGGCGCTACGGGGAGGCCGCGTACTTCGCCGGCAACTCCCTCGGCCTCCAGCCCCGGAGCGTCGCGGGACGGCTGCGCGAGGAGCTGGACGACTGGGCGCGGCTCGCGGTCGAAGCCCACACGCAGGGCCGCCGGCCGTGGGTGGACTACCACGAGCTGCTCCGCGAGCCCGCCGCCCGGCTCGTCGGCGCGCGGCCGCACGAGGTCGTCGCGATGAACTCGCTGACCGTCAACCTGCACCTGATGATGGCGAGCTTCTACCGGCCCGCCGGGACGCGCACCCGCATCCTCATCGAGGACGCGGCGTTCCCGTCCGACGCGTACGCGGTCGCGAGCCAGGCCGTCCACCACGGGCTCGACCCGGCCGAGACGGTCGTGCGGCTCAGGCCCCGCGACGGCGAGCACCACCTGCGCACCGAGGACGTCCTCGGCCGCCTGGAACGCGAGGGCGACACGGTCGCGCTGGTCATGCTCGGCGGCGTCAACTACCTGACCGGCCAGCTGATGGACATGCCGGCGATCACCAAGGCGGGCCGGGCCGCCGGCGCCGTCGTCGGCTGGGACCTCGCGCACGCCGCCGGGAACGTCCCGCTGCGGCTGCACGACTGGGACGCCGACTTCGCCGCCTGGTGCACCTATAAGTACCTGAACGGCGGGCCGGGCGCGGTCGCCGGCTGCTTCGTGCACGAGCGGCACGTCCGCGACGCCTCGGTGCCGAAGCTGTCGGGCTGGTGGGGCACCGACCCGTCCGTCCGGTTCCGGATGGACCCCGAGATCGCGCCGCCCGCGTCGGCCGACGCCTGGCAGCTGTCCAACCCGCCGATCATGGCGCTCGCCCCCGTCCTGGCCTCCCTGGAGATCTTCGACCGGGTCGGGATGGACGCCCTGCGCGCCAAGAGCGAGCGCCTCACCGGCTACCTGGCGTCCAGGCTCGCCGGGACCGGCGCCGGGATCATCACCCCGGCCGACCCGGCGGCGCGCGGCACCCAGCTGTCGCTTCGGGTGGCGGACGCGGGCGGGCTCGTCCGGCGCCTCGCCGCGACGTCCGGCGTCATCGCCGACGCCCGTGAACCCGACATCGTCAGGCTCGCGCCCGTGCCGCTGTACTGCACGTTCCATGACTGCCACCGCGCCGCGGCGGCCATCGGAGATCTTGTCTAGGAGTGTCGGTGCCCGGAACGGCGCCGTATCGGGTAAGTTCGTGGGCGTTGCACGATGGCGTCGGCCCGGCCGGCCGCCGCCAGGCAGTCTCGAAACGTTTTCTCCGGGTCACCGGCGGACGTGAGATGAGTCCGCTGCAGCCCGGTCCGCCGCCCGGCGGGCCGGTGAGTTCTACCCGGAAGGGAAAGACCATGGCCGAAGGCACCGTGAAGTGGTTCAACGCTGAGAAGGGCTTCGGGTTCATCGCGCCCGACGGCGGCGGCCCGGACGTGTTCGTCCACTACTCGGCGATCTCCTCCAGCGGCTACCGCAGCCTCGACGAGAACCAGCGCGTCGGGTTCGAGATCACCCAGGGCCAGAAGGGCCCGCAGGCCGAGGGCGTCTACCCGCTCTAAGGCCTCGCCGTAGCTCGTGACAGGCCGGGGACGTTCACCGTCCCCGGCCTTTCGCGTGCCCGGCGCCCGTCGCCGCGGTGCCTAGCGCAGCGCTCCCTCGGCGGGCTCGGACGCGGGCGCGGACGTCCCGCCGCCGCGCGGGCGCAGCGCACCGGCCGTCACGGTCATCACCGCGACCACGCACGTGATCAGCCCGAACGCGGCCGGGTAGGACAGCGCCCCGGCGGTCCAGCCGGTGACGGCCGGCGCCGTCAGCCCGGACAGGTAGGTGATCGTGGCGACGCCCGCCACGCCCTCGCCGGGCGTGGCGCCGAGGTCGCCGGCCGCCGCGAACACCAGCGGCACGACCGTCGCCACCCCGACGCCGAGCAGCGCGAACCCCGCGATGGCCGGCCACGGCGCGCGGGACGCCACGACCAGCACCCCGCCGAGGACCGCGACCACGCCTCCGCACCGGACGACGCGGTCCGGGCCGAGCCGCCGGACCAGCCGGTCGCCGGCCAGCCGGGTGCCCGCCATGCACGACATGAAGATCGTGTAGCTGGCGGCGGCCAGTCCCGGCCCCGCGTCCCCGACCTCGGTGAGGTAGACGGCCGTCCAGTCGGCGCTCGCGCCCTCGGCGAATGTCGCGCAGAACCCGACCAGGCCGATGCCGAGGACGGCCTTCGTGGGCAGCGCGAACCGGCGCGGCGCGGGGGCTTCGGGGGCCGGGCGGACGTGCAGCAGCCCCCGTCCCGCCGCGGCGCCCGCCGCCAGCAGGACGGCGGCGACCAGCCCGAGGTGCAGCCGTGCGTCGACCCGCGCGTGCGCGGCGAGGATGCCGATGCCGCCGGCGACGAGGCTGCCGACGCACCACAGCCCGTGCAGGCCGGACATGACCGACCGCCGCAGGTGCCGCTCCACCGACACCGCGTGCGCGTTCATGACCACGTCGGACATCCCGGCGGTCGCGCCGAACAGCAGCATCGCCGCGAACAAGAAGACGGGTGCGGGGGCGAGCGCGGGCAGCGCGATGGCGCCGCACCACAGCGCGATGAGGAGGCGGGTGGCGCGCCGCTCGCCGATCCGGTGCGCGAGGCGGCTCGCGGTCGGCATGGCGGTGAACGCGCCGATGGACGGGCACAGCAGCGCGAATCCGAGGACGGCGGGGGAGAGGCCGAGCCGGTCCTGGATCCACGGGATGCGGGTCGCGAGGGTGCCGGCCACAGCGCCGTGGAGGACGAAGACGACCGCGATGGCGCGGTACTCAGGCGTTTGCCAGGGGGGCCGGGGGGTCGTCCCTCCGGATGGGCGAGAGGTCATGGCGAGAAACTAACAGGCAGCCTTCCTGATTAAAAGCGAATTAGGCAGGCGCCCTGCCTACTACGATGGGGGCGTGAAGACCGCCGACCCCACGATGGCCCGCGCGATCAACGACCGGCTCGCGCTCGACCTGCTGCTGGAGCGGGGCCCGCTCACCGCGCCGCAGCTGCGGACGCTGACCGGGCTGTCCCGGCCGACCGTGGCCGACCTCATCGAGCGGCTGCGCGCCGGCGGGCTGATCGAGGCCGCGGGGGAGACCGGCGCCGACCGGCGCGGCCCGAACGCCCGCCTCTACGGCCTCGTCGCGGACCGCGCGCACGTCGCCGGGGTGGACCTGCGCCGCGACGCCGTGCACGTCGGCGTCGCCGACATCGCTGGGAACCCGGTGGGGACGGCGTCCCGCCCGCTGCCCGCGGCCCCCGATCTCGCCGCCCTCGTCGCGGCGGAGGTCGCCAGGGCGGCGGGCGGCCGCGCGCTCCACACGGTGGTGCTCGGCACCCCCGGCCTGATCGACCCGCGCACCGGTCTCGCCGGCGACGGCGGCGTCCCCGGCGGGCGGCCCGACCTCGGCGCGGCCCTCCAGGACCGGCTCGGCGCGCCGGTCCGGCTGGAGAACGAGGTGAACCTGGGCGCCATCGCCGAGCACCGCGAAGGCGCGGCGGCCGGCCGCGACGACTTCGCGCTGCTGTGGCTGGACGACGGCGTCGGCGCCGCGCTCGTCCTGGACGGCCGGCTGCGCCGCGGTGCGTCCGGCGGCGCCGGCGAGGTGGGGCCGCTGCGGTCCGGCAAGGCGATCTTCTGCGACCTGCTGGAGGAGCGGGCCGTGGCGGGCCTCGACGACGAGGTCTTCGCCGCGCGCATCGCCGAGGCCGTGTTCGTGCTCGTCGCCGTCCTGGACCCGGGGCTCGTCGTGCTCGGCGGCGCCCTCGGCCGGGCGGGCGGCGACCGGCTCGCCGGGCTCGTCGCCGAGCGGCTCGGCGCCCTCAGCCCGGCCGCCGCGCAGGTGCGGGCGAGCCGGGTCGAGGGCGACTCCGTGCTGCGCGGCGCGGTGCTGACCGCCCTCGACCTCGTCCGCGACGACGTCTTCGGCTAGGCCGCGCCGCCGCCCGGCCTACTCCTTCGGCAGCCGCTCACCGGAGCGCAGCCGGTCGAGGCCGAGCCAGATGAACTCCACCGCCATCTGCTCCGCGCGCTCGCGCGGCGTGTCCGGATGCTCCAGCCACCACGACACGATCGACAGCATCGACCCGTACATCAGCGGGACGAGCAGCCGCGCCCGCCGCTCGTTCACCGCGAGCGCGGCGGGCGACAGCGCCGGGTCGGCGCGGCGGCGGCGCAGCAGCAGGTCGGCGAACGCGGTGCCGAGCCGGTCGCGCAGCTCCTGCAGCTCCAGCCCCACCTCGGGCTTGTCGAGGTGCCGGACGACCAGCGCCCACGCGTCCGGCTCCTCGGTGGCGTAGCCGAACAGCACCCGGATCATCGCCCGGATGCCGTCGGCCGAGCCGTGCGCGGCGAGCACGGCCTCGTTCAGCCGGCCGGTCAGCTCGCCGACGATCGCCTCGGTGACCTCGGCGAACAGCTCCTCCTTGGAGGTGAAGTGCTGGTACAGCAGCGCCTTGGACACCTGCGCCGCGGCCGCCACGTGCTCCATCTGCGTCAGGTGGTAGCCGCGCCGGCCGAACTCGGCGAGTGCCACCTGGAGCAGCTGCTCGCGCCGCCGGGCGTGCGGCATGCGCCGCCGCACCCCCGCGGCCTCCCCCGTGCCGCTGGTCATCTGCCGAGGTACTTGCCCAGCTCGGCGCGGGCCACGGACCGCACGTGCACCTCGTCGGGACCGTCCGCCAGGCGCAGCGTGCGCAGGCCCGCCCACATCGCGGCGAGCGGGGTGTCGTCGCTGACGCCGGCGCCGCCGTGCATCTGGATGGCCTTGTCGACGACGTCCAGCGCGACCCGCGGCGCGATCACCTTGATCGCCGCGACCTCGGACCGGGCGGCCTGGACGCCGTGCTTGTCGATCAGCCAGGCGGTCTTCAGCGTCAGCAGCCGGGCCTGCTCGATCGCCATCCGCGACTCGGCGATCTGCTCGCGGACGACGCCCTGCTTGGCGAGCGGCCCGCCGAACGCCACGCGGGACACCGCGCGCTCGCACATCAGCTCCAGCGCCCGCTCCGCCATCCCGACGGCGCGCATGCAGTGGTGGATGCGGCCGGGGCCGAGCCGGGCCTGCGCGATGGCGAAGCCGCCGCCCTCCTCGCCGACGAGGTTCTCCACCGGGACGCGGACGTCGGTGAAGGTGATCTCGCAGTGGCCGTGCTGGTCCTGGTAGCCGAACACGGGCAGCGCCCGGACGACCTCCACGCCCGGCGCGTCGAGCGGCACCAGCACCATCGACTGCTGCCGGTACGGGTGCCCCTCCGGGTCGGTCTTGCCCATCACGATCATGATCTTGCAGCGCGGGTCGGCGGAGCCGCTGATCCACCACTTGCGCCCGTTGATGACGTAGTGGTCGCCGTCCCGCTCGATGCGGGTGGAGATGTTGGTGGCGTCGGAGCTCGCGACGTCCGGCTCGGTCATCGCGAACGCGCTGCGGATCTCGCCGTCCAGCAGCGGGGCGAGCCACCGCTCCTTCTGCTCGGGCGTGCCGAACAGGTGCAGGACCTCCATGTTCCCGGTGTCGGGCGCGGCGCAGTTGGTGGCCTCGGGCGCGAGGCTGGGGGAGCGTCCCGTGACCTCGGCGAGGGAGGCGTAGTCGGTGACGCTGAGGCCGTGTGCCGGGTCGTCGCTGCCGGGTAGGAACAGGTTCCAGAGGCCGCGCTTGCGCGCCTCAACCTTGAGGTCCTCGACGACCTGGGGGACGTGGTGCTCGCGGCCCGCCGCGCGCAGCTCCGCCCGCTGGGCCGCGTAGACCGGCTCGGCCGGGTAGACGTGGGAGTCCATGAAGTCCTGGAGGCGGCCGTGGTGGTCGCGGGCCCGCTCGCTCAAACCGAAGTCCATTCCGCTAGAGTAACTGACGAGTCAGTTACTTTGGGAGGGAGTCCCCATGGCAGCCTTCGACGGCACCGGCAAGGTCGCGCTGATCACGGGCGGATCCAACGGCATCGGCGCCGCGGTGGCGCGCCGCCTGGCCCGCGCCGGCGCCCGCGTCGTCCTCGCCGACGTCGACGCCGAAGCGGGGGACGCGCTCGCCAAGGAGCTGGACGGGGCGTTCGTCCGCTGCGACGTCCGCGAGCCCGCCGAGAGCGAGGCCGCCGTCGCCACCGCCGTCGACCGCTTCGGCGGCCTCGACGTGGCGTTCCTGAACGCCGGCGTCGCCGGCGGCGGGGGAGTGGGCGACGACTTCGACCTCGCCGCCTACCGGCGGGCCATGGGCATCAACCTCGACGGCGTCGTGTTCGGCGCGCACGCCGCACTGCCCGCGCTGCGCGCCCGCGGCGGCGGCGACATCGTCGCCACCGCCAGCATGGCGGCGCTCACCGCGACGCCGTTCGACCCGGTCTACGGCGCGAACAAGGCGGCCGTCGTCGGCCTCGTCCGCGCCCTCGGCGCCACGTTCGCCGAGGAGGGCGTCCGTGTGAACGCGCTGTGCCCGTCCTTCGCCGACACCGACATCCTCACTCCCATGAAGGCGCAGCTGGAGGAGACCGGCTTCCCGATCCTCAACGTGGACGACGTCGTCGATGCGTTCATGCGGATCCTGGACGCGGACGGCGCCGGCGAGGCCTGGTACGTCGTGCCGGGCCGCCCGTCCGAGCCGTTCCGGTTCCGCGGCGTCCCCGGCCCCCGCTGAGTCCCACCACCGACAGGAGAGTCATGCGCGCGATCCAGATCACCGAGTTCGGCGGGCCCGAGGTCCTGAACGTCACCGAGCTGCCCGACCCCGTCGCCGGGCCGGGGCACCTGCTCATCGACGTCTCGCGGGCTGGCATCAACTACGCCGACACCCACCAGGCCGAGAACAGCTACCTGTCGGAGTCGACACTGCCGATGGTGCCGGGCGGCGAGGTCGCCGGCACGGCAGCGGACGGCCGCCGCGTCGTCGCGCTCGTCGGCACCGGCGGCTACGCCGAGAAGGCCGTCGCGCCCGAGGCCCTGGCCTGGGACGTCCCGGACGCCATCGACGACGTCACCGCCCTCGGCATGATCATCCAGGGCGCGTCGGCGTGGGTGCTGCTGCGCCGCAGCGTCCACCTGGCGCCCGGCGAGTCGGTCGTCGTGCACGCCGCCGCCGGCGGGGTCGGGACGCTCGCCGTCCAGCTCGCCAAGGCCTGGGGCGCCGGGCGGGTCATCGCCACCGCCTCGTCCAAGGACAAGCGCGACCTCGCCCTCGAACTCGGCGCCGACGCCGCGATCGACGCGAACGAGCCCGACCTCAAGGACGCGCTCATCGACGCCAACGGCGGCAAGCGCGTCGACACCGTCCTGGAGATGACGGGCGGCACGGTCACCGACCAGAGCCTGCACGCGCTCGCGCCGTTCGGGCGGCTCGCCTTCTACGGGATGGCGTCGCGGCAGGAGCCGGCGCCCGTCCGGCCCGCCAACCTGATGGCGCACTCCACCACGATCGCGGGCATGTGGCTGGCGCACGTCTTCCAGCTGCCCGGCAACGTGATGCGCGAGGCCCTGGACGAGCTGTTCGGCCTCGCCGCGGCCGGCCGGCTCCGCGTCATCGGCGGCGGCGAGTACGGCCTCTCCGAGGTGCGGCAGGCGCACGAGGACCTGCGCGCCCGCCGCACGACGGGCAAGCTCGTCCTCGACCCGGCGCGGTAGCGCTAGCCGACGAGGCCGTTCTCGTAGGCGTACACGACGGCCTGGGTGCGGTCGCGCAGGGCGAGCTTGGTCAGCACGTGGCCCACGTGCGTCTTGACGGTCTGCTCGGCCAGCACCAGCTCGTCGGCGATCTCGGCGTTGGACAGGCCGCGCGCGATGAGCCGCAGCACGTCCAGCTCGCGCGGCGTCAGGCCGGCGGTCGCCTTCGGGCTCGGCCGCTGGTGCCGGCGCCGCCGCGCGAAGTCGCCGATCAGCCGCCGGGTGATGGACGGGGCGAGCAGCGCGTCGCCCGCCGCCACCACCCGCACGCCGCTCACCAGGTCGGCGGCCGAGGCGTCCTTCAGCAGGAACCCGCTGGCCCCCGCGCCGAGCGCCTCGTAGACGTACTCGTCCAGGTCGAACGTCGTGAGGACCAGCACCTTCGGCCGCGCGGCGACCGGGTCGGCGTCCGGGTCGGTGTCGCCGGCCAGCTCGGCGGTGGCGGCGAGGCCGTCCATCTCCGGCATCCGGATGTCCATCACGACCACGTCCGGGTCGAGCCGGCGGGCCATCTCCACCGCCTCGCGGCCGTTGCCGGCCTGCCCGATCACCTCGATCCCCGGATCGGAGGACAGCAGCGCCGCGAGCCCGTCGCGGATCATCACCTGGTCGTCGGCGATCAGCACCCGAATCGTCACGAGCCAACCCTACGGGCCAGGCGATCAGTCGGGGTCGCCGTAGGGCAACTCGGCGACGACCGACCAGCCCTCGCCGCTCGGGCCGGCGTCGAGGCGGCCGTCGAGCATCGTGACGCGCTCGCGCATCCCGACCAGGCCGTGGCCGCCGCCCTGCGACTCCTCCGGGGTGCTGCGCGCGCCGTCGTCGGTGACCGTCACCGCGAGCGCGTCGTTGCCGTACTTCACCTCGACGTGGACCCGCGACCCCGGCGCGTAGCGGGACGCGTTGCTCAGCGACTCCTGGACGATCCGGTACGCCGACAGGTCGACCCCGGTGTTCAGCGGCCGCGGCATCCCGGCGACGACGGTCGCGACCGACAGCCCGGACTGGCGGGCCGCGGCGACCAGTTCGTCCAGCCGCTCCAGGCCGGGCTGCGGGGCGCGCTCGGCGCCCTCGTCGTCCGAGCGCAGCAGCCCGACGACCCGGCGCGTCTCGGTGAGCGCCTCCCGCGCCGCGTCCCGGACGACCCCGAACGTCTGCCGGGCGGCGTCCGGCAGCTCGGGGATCTTGTAGGGGGCGGCCTCCGCCTGCATCGCGATCACCGACATGTGGTGCGCGACCACGTCGTGCAGCTCGCGGGCGATGCGGGCGCGCTCCTCCAGCACCGCCTGCCGGGCGAGGTCGGCCCGGTGCTGCTCCTCGCGCAGGCGCAGCTCCTCCACGGCGGAGTGCCGCCCGCCGACCGCGTCGCCGAACGTCAGCGCGACCGCCGCGATCCCGGCGAGGATCATGCCGAACCAGCCCGGCATCCCGAACAGCACCGCGGGCACCAGCACCCCGCCGACGGTCACCGCGCCGACGCCGACGGTCGTCTCCCGGTCCGACCCGACGCCGGTGAAGAACAGGATGACGATCAGGGCCAGGATCGCGGTCACCGGCCAGGGCATGAAGCCCGTGCCCTGCCGGACGAGGACGGTGAGCAGCAGGCCGAACGCCGCGACCCGCCAGGCGGCGAGCGGCCACCGGGCCGCGAAGATCAGCGGCGCCGCCTGCAGCATGCCGAGCGGCCAGGCCAGCCCCATCATGACGTGGTACTGCTGGCTCGCGATGGCGATGGACCCCGCGGTGAAGCCGATCGTGAGCGCGGCGAGCAGCACCAGGAGGGGGACGCGCAGCAGGAGGCGGCCGGGCAGCAGCGTGACGGCCCGGTCGTCCGGGCCGGGCACCAGGGCGGAGCGGACGCCGGCGGCCAGCCGGGTGCGGGCCGCGGGCACGAGTGGATCGTTCATTTGCTGCGAGCCTAGAACGCGCGGGGCCCGGACGGACTGACCCTGCGGAGGGAGATGTGATCCGGCCCCTTGGTATGAGCGGGCGGGAGCGCCGGTCGGCAGGTCCGGCCGCTAATCGATATTCCCGATTGACTTTATAGGAAATCTGGGCCACCCTGAACCCGTGACGATCTCCGGAACCCGCCATGAGCGCCTGCACGTCGACCTGCGCCGCCAGGCGAGCGCGCTGTGTCACCGCCCGTCCTGAACCCAGCGAGGACGACCGGCCGCACACCGCCAGGAGAGAAGACCGCATGACCGTCACCACGCCGGACGCCGGCACGCCCCGATCCGAGGACGCGCCCTTCGCCCCGCCCCGCCTCGCCGAGCGGGCCCGCGAGCTCGCCGCCGCCTCGGGGGAGTGGCTGCACCGGGTCCGGCTCGACCCGGAGGGGCGCTGGTACGAGCGCGTCCACCTGGACGCCGACCACGAGGTCTGGCTGATCAGCTGGCTGCCCGGCCAGTCCACCGGGTTCCACGACCACGGCGACTCCGCAGGCGCGTTCGCGGTCGCCCTCGGGACGCTGGCGGAGCACCACGTCCGGTCCGGGCGCGACCTCGGCCCCGGGCAGGTCCGCTCGTTCGGCCCCGGCTACGTCCACGACGTGCGCAACACCTCCGGCGCCCCGGCCGTGAGCGTGCACGTGTACTCGCCGCCGCTGGCCTCGATGCGCAGGTACGACGTGGACGCCGGCGGCGGGCTCGTCCGGCTCGCCGACGAGTCGGCCGCCGACTGGTGAGCCCGCCCCGCCGGGGCGCGGCGATCTTGCGGTGATCGCCCGCGGCGGCGGACACTGCGGAGATGACCGACCTGAGCCATCCGATCTTCGCCCGGCTCTACCCGCGGCTGGACGCCGGCTGTGCCAAGGCGGGCGGCGACGCGCACCGCGCCGAGCTGCTCGCCGGCGTGTCCGGCCGGGTCCTGGAGGTGGGCGCCGGCTACGGGGCCAACTTCGCGCACTACCCGCCCGGGGTCACCGAGGTCGTCGCCGTCGAGCCCGAGCCGCGGCTGCGCGCGAGGGCCGGCCACGCCGCCGGGCGCGCCCCGGTGCCCGTCACCGTGCGGCCCGGCGTCGCCGAGGACCTCGACCTCGACGACGCCTCGTTCGACGTGGCCGTGGTCTCGCTCGTGCTGTGCTCGGTCCGCGACCCCGCCCGCGCGCTCGCCGAGCTGCGGCGCGTCCTGCGGCCGGGCGGTGAGCTGCGCTACTACGAGCACGTGCGGGGGAGCACCCCGGGGAAGGTCCGGTTCCAGCGCGCCGCCGACGTGGTGTGGCCGTTCTTCGCCGCCGGCTGCCACCTCACCCGCCGGACCGACGCGCGGATCGCCCGCAGCGGCTTCACCGTGCGGGACGAGCGGCATTTCGAGTTCCCGGACTCCGGCAAGGGCAACCCGGCCTCACCGCACGTCCTCGGAATCGCAATTCGCGACTGACCGAAGGCAAGGCTCCGCATAAGGTCCCTCCCCCGGGGAAGATCAGGCTCCATGACTGCACCGGGTAGCGGACCGACACCGGCGGGCGACCAGGAGCGGGACGAGCCGTCGCATTCGGCGGCCGTCGCGGCGCTCCTCGCGGGCGCCGCCGCCCTCGGCGGCTTCCTGTTCGGCTACGACTCCTCGGTGATCAACGGGACGGTCGACGCGCTCAAGGAGACCTTCGGGCTCAGCGGCTTCGCGGTCGGGTTCGTCGTGTCCGCCGCGCTGCTCGGCTGCGCCGCCGGCGCCTGGTTCGCCGGGCCGATCAGCGACCGGATCGGCCGGGTCCGGGTGATGCTGATCGCCTCCGCGCTGTTCGTGATCAGCTCGCTCGGCTCCGCCCTCGCCTTCAGCGCCGCCGACCTGACGCTCTGGCGGCTGGTCGGCGGCGTCGCGATCGGCGCCGCCTCGGTGATCGCCCCCGCCTACATCGCCGAGATCGCCCCCGCCGAGCTGCGCGGCCGGCTCGGCTCGCTGCAGCAGATGGCGATCGTCCTCGGCATCTTCGCCGCCCTCGTCGTCGACTACGTCATCGCCAACGTGTCGGACGGCGGCGCCACCGGGACGTTCCCCTGGGGCGGCGGCGCGTGGCGCTGGATGTTCGCCAGCTGCGTCATCCCCGCCGTGATGTACGGGGTGATCGCCACCACGATCCCGGAGTCGCCCCGGTACCTGGTGAAGAAGCACGAGACGGCCCGCGCCCGGCAGGTGCTCCTGCGGGTGATGGGCCGCGGCGACGTGGACGTCAAGATCAACGAGATCGTCCGGTCGATCGCCGCGGACCGCCCCGTCCACCTGCGCGACCTGCGCGGCAACCGGCTCGGGCTGCTGCCGATCGTCTGGATCGGCATCCTGCTGTCGGTGTTCCAGCAGTTCGTCGGCATCAACGTGATCTTCTACTACTCGTCCTCGCTCTGGCAGGCGGTCGGGTTCTCCGAGGACGACGCGATGCTCACCTCGGTGATCAACTCGATCGTCAACGTCGCGTTCACGCTGGTCGCGATCGCGCTCGTGGACCGGATCGGGCGGCGCCCGCTGCTGCTCGCCGGCGCCGCCGGGATGGCGGTCTCGCTCGGCGCCCTCACGGTCTGCTTCGCCACCGCCCCCGTGGTGGACGGCGACCCGAACCTCGGCGGCGTCGCCGGGCCCGTCGCGCTCGTCGCGGCCAACGTGTTCGTCGCCTCCTTCGCCGCGACCTGGGGCCCGGTCGTGTGGGTGATGCTCGGCGAGATGTTCAACAACTTCATCCGCGCCTCGGCGCTGGCCGTCGCCGCCGCCGCGCAGTGGCTCGCCAACTGGGTGATCACCACGACGTTCCCCGGTATCTCCGGGTTCTCCCTCGGCCTCGCCTACGGCATCTACACGCTGTTCTCCGTGCTGGCGTTCGTGTTCGTGATCCGGGCCGTCCCCGAGACCAAGGGACGCGAGCTGGAGGACATGGACGAGCTCACCGCCCCGCGGTCCCGCGCGTGACCGCGCGGAATCCGCGCGCCGCGCGCGTGCCCGTCGGTTACAGTGGAGGCATGCCGCACATGTTCTTCGAGACGACGACGCCGGGTCACTCCCGGCGCGACTGCGGCATGCACTGACATTGCACGCGGAAGGGCCCCGGGAGCGATCCCCGGGGCCCTTCCGCTGTCCGGGGACGCCGCGGGACCCCTCCACCAGCCGAGAGGAGCGGCCGATGGAACCGGATGCGTCCGGGGGACACCCCGAGTCGATAGCATCGGAACCCGCTGATCCCGACCCATCATCGCGAGGAGTACCCGTGTCCACCGTGTCCGAACTGCGCATCACCCTCGACGGGAGCGAGCGGGCGGTGCCGGCGGGCACCACCGCCGGGCAGGCACTGGAGGCCGACGGCCGCACCGTGATCGCCGCCCGCGTCAACGGCGAGTTGCGCGACCTCGCCGGGGAGCTGAGCGGCGGCGACGCCGTCGAGCCGGTCGAGATCGGGTCGGACGACGGCCGGGCGATCATGCGGCACTCGGCGGCGCACGTGCTGGCGCAGGCCGTCCAGGAGCTGTTCCCCGAGGCGAAGCTCGGCATCGGCCCGCCGGTGGAGAACGGCTTCTACTACGACTTCGACGTCGCCGAGCCGTTCACCCCCGACGACCTCAAGCGCGTCGAGAAGCGGATGCGCGAGATCGTCAAGCAGGGCCAGCGGTTCTCCCGCCGCGCCGTCTCCGACGACGACGCGCGCGCGGAACTGGCCGCCGAGCCGTACAAGCTGGAGCTGATCGGCCTGAAGGGCGCCGGCCCGGTCGAGGACGCGGCCGACGGCGCCGGCGTCGAGGTCGGCGGCGGCGAGCTGACCATCTACGACAATCTCGACGCCAAGTCCGGCGAGCTGCGCTGGAAGGACCTGTGCCGCGGCCCGCACCTGCCGTCCACCCGCGTCATCCCCGCGTTCAAGCTGATGCGCTCCGGCGGCGCCTACTGGCGCGGCAGCGAGAAGAACCCGCAGCTCCAGCGGATCTACGGCACCGCCTGGGAGTCCCGCGACAAGCAGGACGAGTACCTGAAGTTCCTGGAGGAGGCCGAGAAGCGCGACCACCGCAGGCTCGGCGCCGAGCTCGACCTGTTCTCCTTCCCGAACGAGATCGGCAGCGGCCTCGCCGTCTTCCACCCGAAGGGCGGCGCCGTCCGCAAGGTCATGGAGGACTACTCGCGCCGCCGGCACGAGGAGGAGGGGTACGAGTTCGTCAACACCCCGCACATCTCCAAGGGCCACCTGTTCGAGACCTCCGGGCACCTCGGCTGGTACAAGGACGACATGTTCCCGGCCATGGAGGTCGACGGCGGCGACTACTACCTCAAGCCGATGAACTGCCCGATGCACAACCTGATCTTCCGGGCGCGCGGCCGGTCCTACCGGGAGCTGCCGCTGCGGCTGTTCGAGTTCGGGTCGGTGTACCGGTTCGAGAAGTCGGGCGTCGTGCACGGCCTCACCCGCGTCCGCGGCATGACCCAGGACGACGCGCACATCTACTGCACCGAGGACCAGATGGGCGAGGAGATCAAGCGGCTCCTCGACTTCGTCCTCGGGCTGCTGCGCGACTACGGCCTGAACGAGTTCTACCTGGAGCTGTCCACCCGCGACGAGTCCGAGAAGTTCATCGGCTCGGCGGAGATGTGGGAGAAGGCGACCGCCGCGCTCCGCGAGGCCGCCGAGTCGACCGGGCTCGACCTCGTCCCCGACCCGGGCGGCGCCGCGTTCTACGGCCCCAAGATCTCCGTGCAGGCCAAGGACGCGATCGGCCGCACCTGGCAGCTGTCCACCATCCAGGTCGACCCGAACCAGCCGGAGCGGTTCGGCCTGGAGTACCAGGCGGCCGACGGCACCCGGCAGCGGCCGATGATGCTGCACCGGGCGCTGTTCGGCTCGATCGAGCGGTTCTTCGGCGTGCTGCTGGAGCACTACGCGGGCGCGATGCCGCCGTGGCTGGCGCCGGTCCAGGCGGTCGGCGTCCCGATCGGCGACGGCCACGTCCCGCACCTGGAGAAGGTCGCGGCGCAGCTGCGCGAGCACGGCATCCGCGCCGAGGTCGACACCTCCTCCGACCGGATGCAGAAGAAGATCCGCAACGCGCAGAAGCAGAAGATCCCGTACATGCTCCTCGCGGGCGACGACGACGTCGCCAAGGACGCGGTGTCGTTCCGGTACCGCAGCGGCGAGCAGCGCAACGGCGTCCCGATCGCCGAGGCGGTCGAGGAGATCGTCAAGGCCGTCGAGGCCCGCATCCAGATCTGACCCGGCCGCACCGCGCCCGTCCGGCGCGGGCGCGGTGCCCGGAGTTGGTAGCCTCATCGACCACGTTTCGACGACGACCGGGGAGACAGCGGAGATGAGATCCAGGAGGCCGGCGCGGCGGGCGCGGTCGCTCTGGGCTCGGATCGCCGGCTACACCGGCACCCTGCTGCTCGTCGCGGCGGCCGCCGCCGTGCTCCTCATGCCGCTGATGGACGACGGGGACAAGACCGCCGCCGGCGCCCAGGGGACGGTGAGTCCTTCCGCGCAGGCGGGCGGGCAGACCGGCGCTCCGGGCGGTTCCGGGCTTCCGGCGACCCCGACGAACCCGGTGCCGCAGCAGAACGGGAGCGGCCGGCCGTATCCGGGCGGGCAGAACGGCGGCTCCGGCGGGCAGGGCGGCGGGCCGGAGTTCCCCGCCCAGAACGGGGCGGGCGAGGTCGGCTGGTGCCCCAAGGGGACGGCCTTCTACAAGGCCGCCCAGAAGGGGGTGGACGTCGTCGTCACCGTCGCCTCCAGCGGCGCGATCCGCGCGGAAATGTCGCTGCGCGGGCGGTCGCCCGAGTCCCAGCAGACCACCGTGCGCAGCGGCGGCCCGCACGCGTTCCACTTCACCCGCGTCCAGCCGCAGCTGGTCGAGCGCGTCAAGGTCACCACGGTCTCGGTGGGCGTCTCCATGCAGACGTGCTACGCCCGCGCGGGCGCCTGACCGGCGCCGGCATGGCGGACGTCCTCGACGGACACGTTGACGGCGGCGACCCGCATCCCCAGCATCATGCCCGCCACCCGCGCGACGTTGGCCTTCACGACCTTCGCCACGTCCCTGATCACGATGCCGTACTGGACGGCGATGGCGACGTCGATGACGACCTCGTCGCCGTCCTTGCGGACCACCCGCACGTTGCCCGCCGACTCGCCCTGCGCGGTGAGCGCGGCGACGCCGTCCACCTCCAGCGCGGCCAGCGCGGCGATCTTCTCGATCACCGTGTCCCCGATGGTGATGCGGCCCTCCACCGGCGCGGTCAGGTCGCCGGACGACCCGTGCAGCGTCATCGGCAGCGCGTTCGGCCCCGACGACAGGACGCCCCGCGGGGGAGGGACCTGCTGCTGCTGCGCCGTCGGCGCGGTCAGCGGCGCCTCCTGCGGCGGCGCGGTGCCCGGGCGCCCGGCGGGTGCGCCGGGGAAGAGCGGCCTGGCGGCGGGCTCCGGCCCCTGGTCGGCGTTGCCGGTGTGGCGCTTGTCGAGCCCGGTCATGATCGCTCCCTGGGGTTCGGTGGGGTGACCATGGTGTCGGAGCGACGCGCTGGACGTCACGCAGGCACCGGATCGCGGGCGCGTCCGGGGGCGCGCCGACGGGCCATGCTAAGGGATCCCGGCTGCGGCCACGCGGCCGCCTCTCTCTATGCTGCTGGTCAGGCCGTGAACAAAAGGAGACCGCCGCGTTGAGCGCAGATCCGGAGGAGTCCGTGGGACAACAGGGGCGCGAGGAGGCGTCCGGGGCCGTGGCCGGAGACGAGCGCACGCCCCGCTACGAGGAGGAGAGGGGCGGCGCGGGCGCGCCCGACAACTTCCAGCGGCTCTGGACACCGCACCGGATGGCCTACATCAAGGGCGAGAACAAGCCGACCGGCGCGGACTCCGGCGACGGCTGCCCGTTCTGCGAGATCCCGAGGATGACCGACGAGGAGGGCCTGATCGTGGCCCGCGGCGAGTCGGTGTACACGGTGCTGAACCTCTACCCCTACAACTCCGGGCACCTGATGGCCGTCCCTTACCGGCACGTCGCCGACTACGCCGACCTGGAGGAGCCGGAGTATCTGGAGCTGGCCGCGTTCACCCAGCGGTCCCTCACGGCGCTGCGCAAGGCGAGCGGCGCGCAGGGCTTCAACGTCGGCATGAACCTCGGCCTCGTCGCGGGGGCGGGGATCGCGGCGCACCTGCACCAGCACGTCGTCCCGCGCTGGGGCGGCGACACCAACTTCATGCCGGTCGTCGGGCACACCAAGGTGCTGCCTCAGCTGCTGCGCGACACCCGGCGGATGCTCGCCGACGCCTGGCCCGCCTCGTGAAGCGGCCGGTGCTCGTCTACGACGGCGACTGCGGGTTCTGCACGTCCTCGGTGCGGTTCCTGGAGCGCCACGTGCACGCCGGCGCCACGGTGGCCGCGTTCCAGTTCGCCGACCTGGACGCGCTCGGCGTCACGGCCGAGCGGGCGGAGTACGAGGTGCTGTGGATCGACCGCGCCGGACGCGTCAGCGGAGGCGCCGAGGCCATCGGACGGCTGCTGACCGCCGCCGGCGGCCCCTGGAAGGCGCTCGGCGTGGTCATGCGGATCGCGCCCGTCAGCTGGGCGGCGCACGGCGTGTACCGGCTCGTCGCTAACAACCGGCACCGGATGCCGGGCGGGACGGCGGCGTGCATGCTTCCCGCGGCGCAGCGTCCGGGCGCCCGCGGCCGAGCAGGCCGGTGAGGCGCTCCAGCGGCAGGAACGCCGCCAGCCAGATGGCGTGCGGGAGGAAGTGGATCGTCATCAGCGCGTAGGTGACGGCGTGGAAGCCCGCGAAGAACAGCACCAGCAGGTACAGGGGGCGGCCGCGCAGGAACAGCAGCGCGGGGGAGACGGCCTCCGCGGTGAACATGATCCACTGGCTGGCCTTCAGCAGCACCGGGTAGCCGATGAGGCTCCGTCCGAACGCGGTCCCGCGCCGGCTCAGCGCCCACTGGACGGTCGAGCCGTTCGGCCACGCCGGGAACCCGCCGATGCGCACCTTCGCCCACGCGGACAGGAAGTAGGCCGCGACCACCCCGATCTGGATGCCGCGCACCGACCACGCCGCCGCCTCGCAGCGCCGCGTGTCGCGGATCCCGGCGCGCCCCGCGCTCGGCAGGACGAACAGCGCGACGACGAGCGCCAGGTGGTCGTGGTCGACCTTGCCGTACGACATGCTGATCGTGACCCACCACAGGTACCCGCACGCGCACAGGTAGCCGCTCGCGCGGGGCAGGACGCGGCCGGTCGCGGCGACGAGCCCGGCCGCGACGGTCACCACCAGCAGCGTGTACATGGCCCACGGCGTCGGGGCGGGCAGGTGCAGCAGCCGCCCGAGCAGGACCGGACGGTACAGGTCGGCGGGCAGCCGCGCGTGCGCCAGGGAGCTGCTGGTCAGCAGGAGCATGTCGATCGGCAGGAACACGTAGCCGAGGATCCGCAGCCAGGCGATCCGGGCACGGGGGACCGGCCCGAACCACCAGCGGCCCCACGCGGTGCGCTCCGGATCGGGCGCGTCCCCCGCGGGCCGGACGGGGCGGGGCGCCTCCGGCGTCGCGGCGGCGGTCATCGGACGTTCCAGACGACGCGGTTCTGCTTCAGCGTCGACACGACCTTGCCGTGCCTCAGCTTCTTGATCTCCTGCACGACGTAGATCCTGGTCAGCCTGGGCCCGCCCGGGTGCAGCCTGCGCTGCCCGTCGGCGACGCCCTGCAGCATGGACGGGTCGCGGACGATCCGGTCCATCTGCCCCTCGATCTCCGCGCGCTTCATGCCGGTGCCGGCCGCGTCGCGGGACAGCTCCACATGCGTGCCGGCCGCGGTGTCGGCCTCCAGCCAGTAGGAGCTGATCGCGCCGCCGTCGTCCTTGACCGCGAACGCGAACTGCGTCATCGGGCCGAGCGGGAAGTCGTCGTTGCTCCCGTACGAACTGGTGTAGAACAGCGCGCCGACGACCGCGACGCCCGCGAACGACCGCCAGAGCCGCGCACGCGGCGCGAGCCGGAGAGGGGGATGATCCACAGGGCAAGCCTAGAGCCCCGCCCGGCGGTGCGGGCGGGGCTCCGGGCCTTCGGCCGGTGCGGCTAGGCGTCCTTGGAGTCGGCGGCGAGCTTCTCGGCGAGGTGCGTCGGGAGCGGCTCGTACCGCAGGAAGGTGCGGTTGAACGTGCCGGTGCCCTGCGACATCGACCGCAGGTCGATCGCGTACCGGACGATCTCCAGCTGCGGCACCTCCGCCTTGATCATCGTGCGGCCGCCGGGCACCGCCTGGGAGCCGAGCACCCGGCCGCGCCGCGAGGTGAGGTCGGACATGATCGCGCCCACGTACTCGTCGGCGATCAGCACGTCCACCTCGTCGACCGGTTCCAGCAGCAGGATCGGCACCTGGCCCGCCGCGTCCTTGAGCGCGAGGGCCCCGGCGGCCTGGAACGCCATGTCGGAGGAGTCGACCGAGTGCGCCTTCCCGTCGTGCAGGGTGACCTTGATGTCGACCAGCGGGTACCCGGCGGACACGCCGCGCCCCATCTGCTGCCGGACGCCCTTCTCGACCGACGGGATGAACTGCCGCGGCACCACCCCGCCGACGATCTTGTCGACGAACTCGAAGCCCTCCCCGGACGGGAGCGGCTCCACGTCGACGTGGCAGATGCCGTACTGGCCGTGCCCGCCGCTCTGCTTGACGTGCCGGCCGAGGCCCTTGGCGGCCCCGCCGAACGTCTCCCGCAGCGGGACGCGCAGCTCGATGCGCTCGACCTCGACGCCGTACCGGCTGTGCAGCCGGTCGATGAGGACGTCGGCGTGGGCCTCGCCCATGCACCACAGCACCAGCTGCCGCGTCTCGGCGTTGTTCTCCAGCCGCAGCGTCGGGTCCTCGGCGACGAGGCGGCCGAGCGCCTGGCTGAGCTTGTCCTCGTCGGCCTTGGACTTGGCGCGGATCGCGACGGGGAGCAGGGGGTCGGGCATCGACCAGGGCGCCATCACCATCGGCGAGCCCGAGTCGGACAGGGTGTCGCCGGTCTCGGCGCGGCCGAGCTTCGCCACCGCGCAGATGTCGCCGGCGATGCAGGACGACGCGGTCCGCTGCGTCTTGCCGAGGGGCGAGGTGAGCGCGCCGACGCGCTCGTCGACGTCGTGGTCCTCGTGGCCGCGCTCGGCCATGCCGTGCCCGGAGACGTGCACGGTCGTGTCCGGGCGCAGCGTCCCGGAGAACACCCGGACCAGCGAGATCCGGCCGACGTAGGGGTCGGAGGTGGTCTTGACGACCTCGGCGACCAGCGGCCCCTCGGGACTGCAGGAGATCTCCTTCGGCGGCCCGCCCTGGACCGAGGTCACGGGGGGGATGCCGTGTTCGAGGGGGGAGGGGAACGCCTGGGTGATGATCTCCAGCAGCTCCATCATGCCGACGACCGGGCCGGGATGGTCGCCGTGCGGGACCGACGTCGCGAGGACGGGGTAGAAGCTGCCGCGGGCCACCGCGGTCTCCAGGTCCCCGATGAGCGCCTTGACGTCGATCTCCTCACCGGACAGGTACCGGTCCATGAGGGTCTCGTCCTCGCTCTCCTGGATGATCCCCTCGATCAGCGACGCCCGCTGCTCGGAGATCTGGTCCAGGTACTCCGGGTCGGGCATGCACTCGACGCGCTCCCCGCTGGAGTAGTCGAGGCAGCGCTGCGACAGCAGCCCGATCAGGCCCTTCAGCCCGTCCCCGCCGGCCGCCGGGAAGTACAGCGGCGCGACGCCCTCGCCGAAGACGTCCTGGCAGGTCATGACCACGTCGTCGAAGTCGCCGCGCTGCTGGTCGACCTTGGTGATGACGACCGCGCGGGGCATCTGCACCGCCGCGCACTCCTCCCAGATCATCCGGGTGAGCCCGTCGATGCCGTCCACCGCCGAGATCACGAACAGCGCCGCGTCGGCGGCGCGGAGCCCGGCCCGCAGGTCGCCGACGAAGTCGGCGTAGCCGGGCGTGTCGATGAGATTGACCTTGACGTCCCCCTGCACGAGGGGGGCGAGCGCGAGGTTGACCGAGCGCTGCTGGCGCACCTCGACGTCGTCGAAGTCGCTGACGGTGGTGCCGTCCTCGACCTTGCCTGCCCGCTGCAGCGTGCCCGTGGCGGCGAGCAGCGCCTCGACGAGCGTGGTCTTGCCGGCCCCGGAGTGGCCGACCAGCGCGACATTGCGCACCTTGTCGCACCCGCCGGCCTCCGGTGCCCTGCCGGAGCCTCCCGGGTGGCCTCCCTTGTCCGCCATGACTACCTCCTCGGACGGGCCTCGCGGAGGCCCGCGTGCGGCTGGGGCCCGGCCCGGCGGGCCCGGCCCTGACGTCCGAGTGCGGCGTCCGACCTCGTATCGCGCGTGACCGACGTCACACCCGTGTCAACACCCTTTCCCGGGATCGCCGGGACCACAAGGGGTGAACGACAAACAACCGTGATCTGTCCGGGGCGGTGCGCCCCCAAACCCCGCTCTGACCACCGGTCCGCCGCGCCCGCACTACGATGGGCGCGCTACGGCGGACGGCCCGCCCCTGCGCGCGACGGCCGTCATCCCGGGACCAGAAGAACGGACGGCGATGCTCAACAAGATCAGGCCCGCGCTGGGGCGCGTCCTCACCCCCGTCGGGCAGGCGGTCGCGCGGACCGGGGTCTCGCCCAACGCCATCACCGTCATCGGCACGGTGGGCGTCGCCGCCGGCGCGCTGGTGCTGTTCCCGCGGGGCGAGTTCTTCTGGGGCACGATTGTCATCACCGCGTTCGTGCTGTTCGACATGCTGGACGGCGCGGTCGCCCGGGTCACCGGGAAGATCTCGAAGTTCGGCGCGTTCCTGGACTCCACCATGGACCGGGTCGCCGACGCCGCGATCTTCGCCGGGCTGATGATCGGGCTGGACCGGGACGGCCAGGGGCCCCTCGCCGGCGTCGCGCTGTACTGCCTGGTCTCCGGTGTCGTGGTGTCCTACGCCAAGGCGCGCGCCGAAGGGCTCGGCTACACCTGCAACGTCGGCATCGCCGAACGCGCCGAGCGCCTCATCGTGGCGCTGGTCGCGGCCGGGTTCGACGGGCTCGGCGTCCCCTACATCCTCGCCGTCGCGCTGTGGGCCCTCGCCGCGCTCAGCACGATCACGGTCGGGCAGCGGTTCGCCGCCGTGTACGCCCAGGCGAAGGACGGCGCCGGCGCGCGGAACGGGGCCGGGAACGGGGCGCCGGACGGGGCCGGGAAGACGCCGGAGCCGCGTCCATGACCACGCCCCGCCGCGGCGAGGGCGCCCCCTCGCTGCGCGACGAGGTGACCGACGCCGCCTACGCGATGGGCTGGACGGTCGTCCGCAAGATGCCGGAGAGCGCGGCCCGGCTGGCGTTCACCGCCCTCGCCGACCGCACCTGGCACCGCTACGGCACCGGCGTGCGGCAGCTGGAGCGCAACCTTTGCCGCGTCCTCGGCAAGGACGCCGTCGACGACGAGGTCCGCGTCCTCAGCAAGAAGGTGCTGCGCTCCTACTTCCGCTACTGGCTGGAGGTGTTCCGGCTGCCCGAGTACGACCGGGCGCGGATCCTCGGCCGGATGCGCGTCACCGGCGAGAAGAAGATCTTCACCAACCTCGACTCCGGGCGCGGCGTCATCCTCGCGCTGCCGCACATGGGCAACTACGAGCACGCCGGCGCCTGGCTGGTGCACTGCGGCTACCCGTTCACCACGGTGGCGGAGCGACTCAAGCCCGAGTCGCTGTTCGACCGGTTCGTCGAGTTCCGCGAGAGCCTCGGCATGGAGGTCCTCGCGCACCGGGGCGGCTCCGCGTACGGGCGGCTGGCGCAGCGGCTGCGCGCCGGCCGGCCGGTGTGCCTCGTCGTCGACCGCGACCTGACCGAGAGCGGCGTCGACGTCGAGTTCTTCGGCGCGACCGCCCGGATGCCGGCCGTCTCCGCCGCGCTCGCGCTGCAGACGGGCGCCGCCCTCATTCCCGTGACACTCTGGTACGAGGGCGAGTATTGGGCGGCGCGGGTCCACGCGGAGATCCCCGCCCCTGCCGGGGGCGGCAGACAGGAGAAGATCCAGGCCATGACCCAGGAGCTCGCGGGCGTCTTCGAGGACGGCATCGCCGCCCACCCCGAGGACTGGCACATGCTGCAGAAGGTCTGGGTGGACGACCTGGCCGGCGACCCGGCCGGCGGCCGAAGATGAGGGCCGCCGGATGAGGGCCGGGATCGTCTGCCCCTACACCTGGGACGTGCCCGGCGGCGTCCAGCAGCACATCGGCGACCTCGCCGAGGCGCTGATCTCGCTCGGCCACGAGGTGTCGGTGATCACGCCCGCCGACGACGACGCCGACCTGCCGCCCTACGCGGTGGCGGCCGGGCGCGCCGTCCCCGTCCCCTACAACGGCTCGGTGGCCCGGCTGGCGTTCGGGTTCCTGTCGGCCGGGCGGGTCCGGCGCTGGATCAACGAGGGCGGCTTCGACGTCCTGCACGTCCACGAGCCCGCCGCGCCCTCCCTCGGGATACTCGCCTGCTGGGCGGCGGACGGCCCCATCGTCGGCACCTTCCACGCCTCCTACGAGAAGTCGCGGATGGTGTCGGTCACCGCGCCGATCCTGCGCAGCGCGCTGGAGAAGATCACCGGCCGGATCGCGGTGTCGGAGGCCGCGCGCACCACCCTCGTCGAGCACCTCGGCGGCGACGCCGTGCTGATCCCGAACGGCGTCGCCACCGAGCGGTACGCGATGGCCGAGCCGCTGCCCGGCTGGCGGGGCCGCGCCGACGCGCCGCACGGGAGCGGCGACGGGGGAGCGCTCGGGTTCCTCGGCCGGATGGACGAGCCGCGCAAGGGCCTGCAGGTGCTGCTGCGCGCCTTCGAGATCCTCGGCCGCCGCCGGCCGGGGCTGCGGCTGCTGCTCGCCGGGCCCGGCGACGCCGACGACGTGGTGTCGCGGGTATCGCCCGAGCTGCGCGACCGCGTCGTCGTCCTCGGCCTGGTCAGCGAGGCGGACAAGGTCCGCGCCTACCACTCGGTGGACGTCTTCGTCGCGCCCAACCTCGGCGGCGAGAGCTTCGGCATCGTCCTCGCCGAGGCCATGTCGGCGGGCGCGCCCATCCTCGCCAGCGACATCGAGGCGTTCGACCGGGTGCTGCGCGGCGGCCGGGCGGGGGCGCTGTTCCCGGCCGGCGACCACGAGGCGCTCGCCGCGGCGGCCGGCGAGCTGCTCGACGACCCGGCTCGCCGCAAGCAGCTGTCCGCCGAGGCCCGCGCCGCCGTCCGCGCCTACGACTGGTCGGCCGTGGCCCGCGACGTGCTGCGCGTGTACGAGACCGTCACCGACGGCCGCCCCCGGGTCGTCGAGTCCGGCCTCGGGGCCCCGTAGGCGGTAGGGAGGCCCCTGGATGTCCTACGACTGGATCATCGACGTCCTGTTCTGGATCGCCGTCGTCTTCCTCGTCGGCGTGTACGTGTCGTGGCGCGCCACCCGCCTGGACCGGCTCCACGTCCGCGTCGAGACGGCCCGCGCCGCGCTGGACGCCGCGCTGGTCAGGCGGGCCGCGGCGACGCTGGAGCTGGCCGCGTCCCGGCTCCTGGACCCCGCCACCAGCCTGGTGCTGGCGACCGCGGCGCACGAGGCCCGCACCGCCGACGCCGACGGCCGCGAGTTCGCCGAGAGCGACCTGTCGCGGGCGCTGCGCGCGGCCGTCGACCAGCCCGGGTTCGTCGACGCCCTCGCCCTCCACGGCGGGGACGGCAAGGCGGTGCTGGAGGAGCTGTCGTCGGCCGCCGCGAAGGTCGCCTACGCCCGCCGCTTCTACAACGACGCGGTGTCCCAGGCCCGGATCGCGCGCCGCAAGCCGCTCATCCGCGTCCTGCCGCTCGCCGGCCGCGCCCCGCTCCCGGACTTCTTCGAGATCGACGACGATCCGCCCGGGATCTGAACCGCCGGGTTTGATCACACGGGCCCCTCGCGGCCGTACCGCTGGACGGGCGGGCGCACCAGATCACGTTCGCTACCCTCTGGCAGACCGTCCAAGGGAGGGGTACATCGTGCGATCCGTATGGGGCACCACCCGGGGCCGCCTGGCCGCGGGAGTCGGCGTCCTCGCCCTCGGCGCCGCCCTGCCGGCCTGCTCGGACTCGAAGGAGCCGGAGTCGGCGCCGCCGCCGCGCAGCACGGGGGCGCCGTCGCCGAGCCCGTCCGAGCCGGCGGCGCACCCGTTCAACGGCGGCACCAAGGGGCTGGGCAACCCGGTCCTCGCGGTCAAGATCGAGAACACGAAGCCCGCGCTCCCGCAGAGCGGTGTGTCGGCGGCCGACATCGTCTACGTGGAGCAGGTCGAGGGCGGGGAGACCCGGCTGATGGCGGTCTACTCGTCCAAGCTGCCGAAGAAGGTCGGGCCCGTCCGCAGCGCCCGCATCTCCGACCTGCACATCCTGCCGCAGTTCGGCCGCCCCGCCTTCGCGTTCTCCGGCGTCCAGAGCAAGATGAAGAAGTACGTCCGCAAGGCGCCGGTGTACGACATCTCGCAGGAGAGCGCGGGCGGCGCCTACTTCCGGTCCGGCGCCAAACCCATCCCCTACAACCTGTACGCCGACCCCAAGAACCTGCTGAAGCGGGCGCCGAAGGCCGCGAAGCCGCGCGACATCGGCTTCCGCTTCGGGGACGCCCCGGACGGCGGCAAGCCCACCAAGTCGTTCACCGCCAAGTGGCCGGCCGCGACCATGGGGTTCACCTGGTCGGCGAAGAGCAAGCGGTGGCTCGCCAGCTGGGGCGGGCGCCCCGACCGCGCCGCCGAGGGCGGACGGCTCGGCGGCAAGACGGTCGTCATCCAGTACGCCAAGACGACCCGGTCGAAGTTCCACGACTTCCTCGGCAGCTACACGCCGCTGATCCACACCACCGGCACCGGGCGGGCCGTCGTCCTGCGCGACGGGAAGTCCTACAAGGCCAAGTGGTCGCGCCCTTCGGAGGACAAGGGGACCACCTACACCACCGCCGACGGCAAGCCGATGAACTTCGACCCCGGCCAGGTCTGGGTGCTCCTCGTCAACGACGGCAAGCCGTACACCCCGTAGCGGCAGCCCGCTAGCGGTTGTGGCGGCCGTCACTTCGTAAGGCACCGGTGCTTCGCCTTGACACTCTGCCGGGGTGAGAGGGCACGCGAGCAGGCAATATCATGGAAAGCGACTTGTCGTCCGTCCAGTGAGGAATGCCCGTGTCCACTTCCACTCCCGTCCCTGACAACGCCGCGCCCGAGACCGGGACCGCCCGCGTCAAGCGCGGCATGGCGGAGATGCTCAAGGGCGGCGTGATCATGGACGTCGTCACGCCCGACCAGGCGAAGATCGCCGAAGACGCCGGCGCCGTCGCCGTCATGGCCCTGGAGCGCGTGCCCGCCGACATCCGCACCGAGGGCGGCATCTCCCGGATGAGCGACCCCGACATGATCGACGGGATCATCGGCGCGGTCTCCATCCCGGTGATGGCCAAGGCCCGCATCGGCCACTTCGTCGAGGCGCAGGTGCTGCAGGCGCTCGGCGTCGACTACATCGACGAGTCCGAGGTGCTCACGCCCGCCGACTACGACAACCACATCGACAAGTGGGCGTTCACCGTCCCGTTCGTGTGCGGCGCGACCAGCCTGGGCGAGGCGCTGCGGCGCATCACCGAAGGTGCGGCGATGATCCGCTCCAAGGGCGAGGCCGGCACCGGCGACGTCTCCAACGCCACCACCCACATGCGCAAGATCCGGCAGGAGATCCGCCGGCTGCAGAACCTGCCCGAGGACGAGCTGTTCGTCGCGGCCAAGGAGCTGCAGGCCCCGTACGAGCTGGTCAAGGAGGTCGCGCGGGCCGGGAAGCTGCCCGTCGTGCTGTTCACCGCAGGCGGCATCGCCACCCCCGCCGACGCCGCCATGATGATGCAGCTCGGCGCCGAGGGCGTCTTCGTCGGCTCCGGGATCTTCAAGTCCGGCAACCCGGCGCAGCGCGCCGAGGCGATCGTGAAGGCCACCACCTTCCACGACGACCCTGATGTGCTGGCCAAGGTGTCGCGCGGGCTCGGCGAGGCGATGGTCGGCATCAACGCCGCCTCGCTCGGCGCGGACCAGAAGTTCGCCGGCCGCGGCTGGTGACCGTTGTCCGCCCGGTCCGGGTGACCGGGCGGATACCGGGGTACCCCCTCCACAGCGGGCCCTGACAGGGTTTACGCTGACGGCGCGGCCGGTGGAGGAGCTCCTCCTCCGGGCGGTGCCCGGCCGCGGGAGGGGAGAGCATGGCTTGGTCGGTCGCGCTGGCGTGCGCGAGCGCGGGTGAACCCGCCGAGGTGTTCCGGCCGGGCCTGGTGCCCGATCCGGACACCGCCGCGACGATCGCGCGCGGGCTGTATCCGGCGGCCACCCTGACCGAGACCGGTGACACGGTCCTGGACTTCGCGCTCTGGCCCTACGAGGACGAGCTGTTCGTCGGGGCGTTCGAGCGGGCCCTGCTGCTGTGCGACCGGCGGCTGTACTGCCTCGACGACGACGCCCGCCGGATCGCCGACACCGCCGCGGCGGCGCTGCCCGGCGCGCACTGCGGCGTCCTCGTGCTGCACAACGTCGTCCGCGGCTGCTGGTTCCGCTGGTACGACTCCGGCGAGCTGCGCCGCGACGTGTTCGTCACCGCCGAGGACGGCGTCGTCGTCGACCAGGGCGAGCGGCTGCCCGCCGAGCGGCCGTTCTGGCGGGCCATCGACGCGGGCGCCGCGGACGTCCCGCTGCCGTTCGACCCGGAGGAGTTCGGCCTCGCGCTCGCCCAGGAGCACATGTTCGGCCGCGGCATCGCCGACCGCGGCAAGGACGGCTTCCTCCCGCTCGAACTCCCCGTGCGCCGCTTCAAGCACGCCTGACCGACGCCCGGAGCGGAGCGCCAGGGGAAGATCGGCCAGGTCGTCGGGCGTTGTAAGCAACGTCTAGGGTTGAGATGCCCCCCTGTGCCCCCGGAAGGTTTCCACGTGACCGCTGTGCCCACGATCGGTGTCCTCGCCCTGCAGGGCGACGTGCGCGAGCACGCGCGCGCCCTGGAGGCGGCCGGAGCGCGCACCCTGGCCGTGCGCCGCCCGGACGAGCTGGAACGGGTCGACGGGCTGGTCCTGCCCGGCGGGGAGTCGACCACCATGTGGCGGCTGGCGCGGTCGTTCGAGCTGCTCGGCCCGCTGCGCAAGCGGATCGAGGCGGGCATGCCCGCGTACGGCTCCTGCGCCGGCATGATCATGCTCGCGGACCGGATCCGGGACGGCGCGGCCGGCCAGGAGACCGCCGGCGGGATCGACATGACCGTGCGGCGCAACGCCTTCGGCAGGCAGGTCGACTCGTTCGAGGCCGACGTCCCGCTGACCGGTATGGGCGACACGCCGTACCACGCCGTTTTCATCCGCGCGCCCTGGGTGGAGTCCGTCGGCGCGGCCGTCGAGATCCTCGGACGCGCGGAGAGCGGCCAGAACGCCGGTAGGATCGTCGCCGTCCGCCAGGGGCGCCTCATGGCGACCGCGTTCCATCCGGAGTTGACAGGCGATTTCCGCGTGCACCACTACTTCGCCGATCTGGTGCGCCGGACGACAGAGGAGGATTGACAGATGTCCGGCCATTCCAAGTGGGCGACGACCAAGCACAAGAAGGCGGCCCTCGACGCCAAGCGCGGCAAGCTCTTCGCCAAGCTGATCAAGAACATCGAGGTGGCGGCCCGCACCGGCGGCGGCGACCCCGACGCCAACCCCACCCTGTACGACGCCATCTACAAGGCGAAGAAGAACTCGGTCCCCAACGACAACATCGAGCGCGCCCGCAAGCGCGGCGCCGGTGAGGAGGCCGGGGGCGCCGACTGGCAGAACATCACCTACGAGGGCTACGCGCCCGGCGGTGTCGCGGTCCTCATCGAGTGCCTGACCGACAACCGCAACCGGGCCGCCTCCGAGGTCCGCGTCGCGCTCACCCGCAACGGCGGGTCCCTCGCCGACCCGGGCTCGGTCTCCTACATGTTCGCCCGCAAGGGCGTCGTGATCGTCCCCAAGTCGGGCACGAGCGAGGACGAGGTGATGATGGCCGTGCTGGACGCCGGCGCGGAGGAGGTCAACGACCTCGACGAGGAGAGCTTCGAGGTCGTCAGCGAGGCCGGTGACCTCGTCGCGGTCCGTACCGCCCTCGTGGACGCCGGGATCGACTACGAGTCGGCGGAGAGCAAGTTCCTGCCGAGCGTCACCGTCCCGCTCGAAGAGGACAACGCCAAGAAGGTCTTCCGCCTCCTCGACGCCCTGGAGGACTCCGACGACGTCCAGGACGTCTACGCCAACTTCGACGTGAGCGACGAGGTCATGGCCTCGATCGACGCCTGACGCACCGCCGCGCGAACGCCGCCGCCCGCGCCGGGCGGCGGCGTTCGGTGTCTCCGCCATGGCATACGGTCTGGATCATGGAGATCCGCACGCTGGCATGGGAGGAGCACGGCGCCGTCCGCGACATCCGGGCGCGCGCCTTCGGGCCGCTGTCGGACGAGGCGTGGCGGTGGCGCATGGAGGCGCTGCACCGGCCGTCGTTCGAGACCGGGCGGCAGTTCGCCGTGTTCGAGGACGGCCGGATCGTGGCCACGGCCGCGCTGCACGAGATGACGCAGTGGTGGCACGGGCGGGCCGTGTCCATGGGGGGCGTCAGCGGGGTCACGGTCGCGCCGGAGGAGCGCGGCCGGGGTCTCGGGCGCGGCCTGGTGACCGGCGTGCTGGAGCGGTGCGCCGCGTTCGGGCATCCGCTGGCCGTGCTCTATCCCGCGACGACGCGGCTCTACCGGCTGCTCGGCTGGGAGCACGCGGGCGCGCAGCACCACATCGAGTTCCCCGCCGAGGTGCTGCGCACCGTCGCCGCCGGGCGGGTCCCCGTCCGCAGGGCGGGCCCGCAGGACGCCGCGGAGGTCGCCGCCGTCATCGGCCGCACCCACGAGTCGGCCCGCGACTGCGGCCCGGTGGGCTGGACGGAGCCGAGGTGGCGGGGAGCTCTCGGCAGCCGCGACGACTACGCCTACCTGGCGGAGGACGGATTTCTCTCCTACCGCTGGAGCGAGGGCGGCTCCGGGCTGGAGGTCAACCGGCTCGTCGCGTCCTCTGAGGCCACGTTGAGGGCCTTGTGGGCGATCGTCGGGTCCGGGTCGTCGACCGCCGAGACGATCCGGGCGTGCGTGTCGCCCATGGATCCGGTGCTGTGGCTGCCGGGCGAGCGCGAACACGAGAACGTCCACCGGAGCCAGTGGATGCTGCGCGTGGTGGACGCCCCGGCCGCGATCGCCGCCCGCGGCTACCCGGCGGGCGTCACCGCCGGGGTCCCGCTCGACATCGACGATCCGCAGCGTCCCGCGAACTCCGGGCACTGGCGCCTGGAGGTGAAGGACGGCGAGGGGCGTCTCGAACGCTCCGCCGAGGACGCGGGAGCCGTGCGCCTCGGGCCCCGCGGCCTGTCGGCCCTCTACGCGGGCGTACCCGTGCCCACCCTGCGGCGGTCCGGCCTGCTCCAGGGCGGGGACGCGGACGCCCTCTCGGCCGTGTTCGCGGCCACGCCGTTCTCGCTGGATTACTTCTGACCGGCCACGCGGATTGATAGCGTTGTCGGCCGAACAGGTGATCGAAGGAGCGGCCGTGCGGGTGATGGGGGTGGACCCCGGTCTCACCCGGTGCGGGGTGGGGGTCGTCGAGGGCGCCCCCGGAAAGCGCCTGCACCTGGTGCACGTGTCGGTCGTGCGGACCGCCCCCGACGAGGACCACGCCCTGCGCCTCGTGGGCATCGAGGCGGGCATCGAGGCGCTGATGGACGACCTGCGCCCCGACGCCGTCGCCGTCGAGCGCGTGTTCTCCCAGCACAACGTCCGGACCGTGATGGGGACGGCGCAGGCCGCCGGCATCGCCATGCTGGTCGCGGCCCGCCGCGGGCTCCCCGTCGCGCTGCACACCCCGAGCGAGGCCAAGGCCGCCGTCACGGGGAACGGCCGCGCCGACAAGGCGCAGGTGGCGAGGATGGTGACCCGGCTGCTGTCGCTGGAGGCGGCGCCGAAGCCCGCGGACGCGGCCGACGCCCTCGCGCTGGCCATCTGCCACGTGTGGCGCGGGGGAGCGCAGCAGCGGCTCGCCCGCGCCCAGCGGTCGAGGATCGAGGAGGCGGCCAGGGCCGAGCGCGAACGGCTCGCCGCCCGAGGACGAGGAGGAACCCACCAGTGATCGCGTTTGTCAGCGGCCGGGTGGCCGCCGCCGGCCCCGACGGGGCGGTGATCGACGTGCACGGCGTCGGCCTGGCCGTGCAGTGCACCCCCGCGACCCTGGCCGGGCTGCGGGTCGGCGAGGAGGCGAGGCTGCCGACCTCCATGGTCGTCCGCGAGGACTCCCTCACCCTGTTCGGGTTCGCCGACGACGACGAGCGCACCGTCTTCGAGCTCCTGCAGACCGCCAGCGGGATCGGGCCCCGCATCGCCCTGGCGATGCTGGCCGTGCACACGCCGAACGCGCTGCGCCGCGCCGTGTCCACCGAGGACTTGACCGCCCTCACCAAGGTGCCCGGCATCGGCAAGAAGGGCGCCCAGCGCATCGTCCTGGAGCTCCGGGACCGCCTCGGCGGCCCGGTCGGGGACGGCGCCGGCGACCTGCGCGCGCCCGCCCGCGCCGAGCCGTGGCGCGAGCAGGTCCAGCTGGGCCTGATCAACCTCGGCTGGTCCGCCAAGGACGCCGACGGCGCCGTGGACGCGGTCGCCGCCGACCTCGACGGCGGCGCCACGCCCCCGGTCGCCGCCCTGCTGAGGTCCGCGCTGAAGAAGCTGAGCAAATGACGAGCGGGAGCGAACCGGGGGGTCGCCCCCCGCACGGAGCGATGAGCCCGGACGGCGAGGCCGAACGGCTCGTGTCGGGGGCCGCCGACGGGGTCGAGGAGCAGATGATCGAGGCCGCGCTGCGGCCGAAGAAGCTGGACGACTTCGTCGGGCAGGAGCGGGTGCGCGAGCAGCTCTCGCTGGTGCTGCACAGCGCGCTGCGGCGCGGCCGGACGCCCGACCACGTGCTGCTGTCCGGCGGGCCGGGGCTCGGCAAGACCACCCTGGCCATGATCATCGCGGCGGAGCTGGGGCAGCCGCTGCGGATCTCCTCCGGGCCCGCCATCGAGCGGGCCGGCGACCTCGCGGCCGTGCTGTCCACGCTGGCCGAGGGCGAGGTCCTGTTCCTGGACGAGATCCACCGGCTGGCCCGGCCCGCCGAGGAGATGCTCTACATGGCGATGGAGGACTTCCGCGTCGACGTCGTCGTGGGCAAGGGGCCGGGCGCGACCGCGATCCCCCTCGACATCGCCCCGTTCACGCTGGTCGGGGCCACCACCCGGGCGGGCATGCTGCCGGGGCCGCTGCGCGACAGGTTCGGCTTCGTCGCGCACATGGACTTCTACGAGCCCGCCGAGCTGGAGATCATCGTGCACCGGTCGGCGCGGCTCCTGGACGTGGAGATCGACGACGCGGCCGCCGCCGAGGTGGCCGGCCGCTCCCGGGGCACGCCCCGCATCGCCAACCGGCTGCTGCGCCGCGTCCGCGACTACGCCGAGGTCCGCGCGGACGGCACGATCACCCAGGAATCGGCGCGGGCCGCCCTCGCGTTGTACGAGGTGGACGAACGGGGCCTCGACCGGCTCGACCGTTCCGTCCTGGAGTCGCTGATGCGCAAGTTCGGCGGCGGGCCCGTGGGCCTGTCGACGCTGGCCGTGTCGGTGGGGGAGGAGCCCGAGACCGTCGAGGTCGTCGCGGAGCCGTTCCTCGTCCGGCAGGGGCTCCTCGCCAGGACGCCGCGCGGGCGGATCGCGACGCCCGCCGCGTGGGCGCACCTGGGCCTCGCCCAGCCGCCCACGGCGCCGATGGCGGGGACCCTGTTCGCGCTGGACGAGGCCACCGAACAGCCGGAATAGTGATCATCTGATAACGGGTTGGGAACTTCCCGGCGTCGCCGATCGTCACGTCGTTGCCGGGGTCTCGCGTACTCTCTAGACTCCGGGACTTGGTTCACCGTCTCCAGCCGGCGGTCCCGTTGCACGTGGCCGATCCGGTCACAGGCTGGCAATCGACTTCGGAAGGATGCCCCTGTAATGGGCAGCGACATGATTCTCGCGGCGGACGGCGGCGGTAGCGGGGCCTTCAACCTGCTCCTTCTCCTCGCCGTTCCCTTGGTCTTCTACTTCCTGCTCATCCGGCCGCAGAGCAAGCGGCGCAAGGAGCAGGCGAACATGCAGAACTCCATGGAGCCGGGCGCCCGCGTCCTGACGACCAGCGGTATCCGCGCCACCATCGTGGAGGTCGACGACGACGGCCTCCTGCTGGAGATCGCGGACGGCGTCGAGGTGCGCTTCGTCAAGCAGGCCGTCATGCAGGTCCTCAAGGACGAGCCCGAGGAGATCGACGACGAGCTCGACGAGGACGACGACCAGGACGAGGACGGCGACGGCGTCGACCTCGCCAAGGACGACACCGAGGTCGACCTGTCCAAGGACGGCGAGACCGAGGACGCCGAGCCGCTGGACGCGGAGGTGAAGGACACCGACGCGACGGACGAGGACGGCGAGCCCGAGTCCAAGCCGAAGGGGAAGGCGAAGGTCAAGGCGGACAAGTCCGCCTGACCCTCCCCAAGGCGACGACAAAGACGGGAAGTACGACGACAAGTGGCTCCGCCCAACAACGCTCCCAAGCCCGGGCGCACGCTCCTCGCGCTCTTCGCGATCATGGTGGTCCTGGCCGGCCTCGCCGTCTGGCAGGGGCAGACGAAGCCCAAACTGGGCCTCGACCTCGCCGGCGGGACGACCGTGACGCTCACGGCCAAGACCGCGAGCGGCAAGAACCCCCCGGCCTCGCAGATGGACCAGGCCGTCAAGATCATGACGCAGCGCGTCAACGGTCTGGGGGTGTCGGACGCCGAGGTCACCAAGCAGGGCAGCAGCAACATCGTGGTGAACGTCCCCGGTGAGGGGCAGAGCCGCGTCGTCAGCCTGATCGGCACGACGGCGAAGCTGCAGTTCCGCCAGGTGTACGCGGTGGCCGACGGGCACCCCTCCAACGGGGCCGCCCCGTCGCCGTCCGCCAGCCCGTCCGAGAAGAGCGGGGGCAAGACCGGCGGGGGCAAGAGCCCGTCGCCGAGCGCGTCGGCGTCCCCGTCCGGGAGCCCGTCGGCGTCGTCCACCCCGCGCGGCCGGGCGCTGTCGGGGGCCCTGACGGCCCCGACGCCGAAGCCGTCCGCCTCGTCGCCGCTGACCCAGCCGTCCGGCCAGCCGCCGGGCCAGGCGTCCGACCCCGGGCAGACCTACCCGGGCGTGACCGACAAGGCCGTCATCAAGCAGTTCGAGGCGCTCGACTGCTACAGCGGCGACCGGCACGCCGCGGGCGCGAACGACCCGAAGCGCCAGTTCGTCGCCTCCTGCGACCAGGACGAGGAGGGCGGCCAGGTCGCCAAGTACATCCTCGGCCCGGTCCGGGTCCTCGGCGAGAGCGTCGACTCGGCCAACGCGATGCCGCCGAACTCGCAGCAGGGCCAGGCCAGCTGGTCGGTCTCGCTGAAGTTCGACGGCAAGGGGACCCGCCAGTTCGGCGAGGTCACCACCGCCGCGTCCCAGGCCTACCAGCAGAACCCCTCGTCCCCGCAGGCGCAGGTCGCGATCGTCCTGGACGGGCAGGTCGTCTCGGCCCCCAGCATCCGGGAGGGCCCGATCACCGGCGGCACCGCCAGCATCGACGGGCCGCCCGACAGCTTCAACCAGCAGTACGCCGCCGACCTCGCCAACGTGCTGAAGTACGGGGCACTGCCGCTGGAGTTCACGCAGAGCTCGATCGACGAGGTGTCGTCCACGCTGGGCTCCGACCAGCTGAGCGGCGGCCTGATCGCGGGCGCGATCGGCCTCGGCCTGGTCGTCCTGTACTGCCTGTTCTACTACCGGGGCCTCGGCCTGGTGGCGGTGACCAGCCTGGTCGTGGCGTCCGCCATCACCTACGAGGCGGTGGTGATCCTCGGTGAGGGGATGGGCTTCCGGCTGTCGCTGCCGCACATCATCGGCCTGATCGTGTCCATCGGCATCACCGCCGACTCGTTCATCGTGTACTTCGAGCGGCTGCGGGACGAGCTGAGAGCCGGCCGCAAGCTGCGCTCGTCGGTCGAGAACGCCTGGAAGCGGGCGCGGCGCACCATCCTCGTCGCCGACGCCGTCACCTTCCTCGCCGCGCTGGTGCTGTACTTCCTCGCGGTCGGCGGCGTGGCCGGGTTCGCGTTCGCGATGGGCCTCACCACGCTCATCGACATCGTCGTGGTGTTCTTCTTCACCAAGCCGATGGTCGCGCTGCTGTCGCGCACCAGGTTCTTCGGCCGCGGGCATCCCCTGTCCGGGCTCGACCCGCGGCGGCTGCACAAGCCGGCGCAGAGCACCACCGCCGCCCGCACGACGAGCCAGGAGGCCTGACATGGGAACGCGTGCGGTCGTCTCCCGGATCTACCGGGGCGAGATCAGCGCCGACATCGTCGGCCGGCCGAAGATCTGGTACACGATCTCCGGGCTGCTGCTGGCGTTCTCGATCGCCGGGCTGCTCGTCCAGGGCCTCAACTTCGGCGTCGAGTTCAAGGGCGGCTCGGTCTTCACCTTCAAGGCTCCCAACGCCTCGATCGAGCAGGTGCGCAGCGCCGCCACCGACGGCGGCGTCCACCAGGTGATCGTGCAGAAGGCGGGCGGCGACTGGCGGGTGACGACCGAGAGCCTCCCCTCGGCGGACGTCACGAAGGTCAAGTCGAGCATCGCCGGCGAGCTGAGCGTCTCCGCGGACAAGGTCAGCACCCAGGTCGTCGGCGCCTCCTGGGGCGGCCAGATCCAGAAGAAGGCATGGCAGGCGCTGGCCGTCTTCATGATCTTGATCATCGCCTACCTGTCGGTGGCCTTCGAGTGGCGGATGGCCGTGGCCGCGGTGGTCGCGCTGGTCCACGACCTGGTGATCACGGCGGGCGTCTACGCCTGGTCCGGGTTCGAGGTCACCCCGGCCACGCTGCTCGGCTTCCTGACGATCCTCGGCTACTCGCTGTACGACGCGGTCGTCGTGTTCGACATGATCAAGGAGGTCACCAAGCCGCTCGGCCCGACCTCCAAGACCACCTACAGCGAGGCCGCCAACCAGGCGCTCAGCAGCACCCTGGTGCGGTCCCTGAACACCTCGCTGGTGGCGATCCTGCCCGTCGGTGCGATCCTGTTCATCGGCACCACGCTGTTCGGCGCGGGCACGCTGAAGGACCTGTCGCTCGCCCTGTTCGTCGGCATGATCGTCGGTACCTACTCGTCGATCTGCGTGGCGACGCCGCTGCTCGTCCAGTTCAAGGAGCGCGAGCCGAAGTACCGGCAGATCCGGGAGAACATCGCCCGGCGCGAGCACAGCGCCAAGCGGCAGTCCAAGACCGCCAAGGTGACGGCCGGGGCCGGGGCGTCCGGCGACGACCGGCCCGGCGACGCGCGCTCGCGCGAGGAGCCGGACGACGACGTCCCGGACGTCAGGAACACCGTCACCGTGCGGAAGGTCATGCAGACCGGGTCGCGCCAGCAGCCGAAACGCGGATCGCGGCAGCAGCGCCGCGGCGGCAAGTAGCAGCGGGAGATTCTCGAACGTGGACCTCGGCAAGCTGATCCAGGAGCGGATCCGCGACATCCCCGACTACCCGAAGCCGGGGGTGGTCTTCAAGGACATCACCCCGCTGCTGGCCGACCACGTCGCGTTCGCCGGGGTGGTCGACGCCATCGTCAACCACTACGGCCGCGGCACCATCGACAAGATCGTCGGGATCGAGGCGCGCGGCTTCATCATGGCCGCGCCCGTCGCCTACCACTTCGGCGCCGGGTTCGTCCCGGTGCGCAAGAAGGGGAAACTGCCCGCGGCGACCAACGCGGAGACCTATGATCTCGAGTACGGGAGCGAGACGATCGAGATCCACCTCGACGCGTTCGACCCCGGCGACCGTGTGCTGATCGTCGACGACGTCCTCGCCACCGGCGGGACGGCGCGGGCGGCCGCCGAACTCGTCCGCCGCGGCGGCGGCGAGGTCGTCGGCCTGTCGGTCCTCCTCGAACTCTCGTTCCTGCACGGACGCGGCAAGCTGGGGAATCTGGACGTTCATTCCCTGGTTACGGTCTAGTAGGAAATGGGTGCCGGATACACTGGCACCCATCAGGGTCCGACGGGGACGGGCGCGACCCGCGGGGCAGCGGCCACGGCGCCCGGACGGCTAAGGAGGCTGGGTGCCCGGTGAGGTGGTATCGACCGACGCGGTGAACGACGCCGCCGAGGAACGGCGCGCGTCACCGTCCGAAGCCCCGCCGCCCGATCCGGCCGAGAAGGCCGAGCCCGCCGAGACCCGGCCCGCCGGCAAGACGCCCGCTTCCCCCGCCACCGCCCCTGGCCCATCCTCCGGCGAGGAGTCCGATGAGGCCGTTCCGTCCAGGCCCACGCCGGCCACGATCCCGCCGTCCGCCGCCCGGGTGCGCCGCAGGCTCGCCAGGCTGGGCGCCCAGCGCGGCCCCACTATGAACCCGGTACTCGAACCACTGATCAAGACGGTCCGCAACACGCATCCGAAGGCGGACCTCCGGCTCATCGAGCGCGCCTACGACGTGGCCGCGCACTACCACCGGCACCAGAAGCGCAAGAGCGGCGACCCCTACATCACCCACCCCCTCGCGGTCGCCACGATCCTCGCCGAGCTCGGCATGAACACCGAGACGCTCTGCGCGGCGCTGCTGCACGACACCGTCGAGGACACCCCCTACACCCTCGACCAGCTCAGCTCCGAGTTCGGCGACGAGATCGCCGCGCTCGTCGACGGCGTCACCAAGCTCGACAAGGTCAAGTACGGGGAGGCCGCCGAGGCCGAGACCGTCCGCAAGATGGTCGTGGCGATGTCCCGCGACATCCGCGTCCTGGTGATCAAGCTCGGCGACCGGCTGCACAACATGCGCACGCTGCGCTACATGCCGCGGCACAAGCAGGAGAAGAAGGCCCGCGAGACCCTGGAGGTGTTCGCGCCGCTCGCGCACCGCCTCGGGATGAACACGCTGAAGTGGGAGCTGGAGGACCTCGCGTTCGCCACGATGTACCCCAAGCGGTTCGACGAGATCGCCCGGCTGGTGTCCGAGCGCGCCCCGCGCCGCGACGTCTACCTGCAGGAAGTGATCGAGAACGTCTCCACCGACCTGCGCGAGGCCCGGATCAAGGCCACCGTGACCGGCCGGCCGAAGCACTACTACTCGATCTACCAGAAGATGATCGCGCGGGACGTCTCCTTCGACGACATCTACGACCTGGTCGGCATCCGGGTCCTCGTCGACAGCGTCCGCGACTGCTACGCCGCCCTCGGCTCGATCCACGCGCGCTGGAACCCGGTCCCCGGCCGGTTCAAGGACTACATCGCGATGCCGAAGTTCAACATGTACCAGTCGCTGCACACGACGGTGATCGGCCCCGAGGGCAAGCCCGTCGAGCTGCAGATCCGCACCTGGGGCATGCACCGCCGCGCCGAGTACGGCGTCGCCGCGCACTGGAAGTACAAGGAGGAGACGGTCGGCGGCCGCAAGGCCGGCGACATGCAGTGGCTCCGCCAGCTCCTCGACTGGCAGAAGGAGACCGCCGACCCGGCCGAGTTCCTGGAGTCGCTCCGCTTCGACCTGTCGGTCTCCGAGGTGTTCGTGTTCACCCCGAAGGGCGACGTGATCGCGCTGCCGCAGGGCGCGACCCCCGTCGACTTCGCGTACGCGATCCACACCGAGGTCGGGCACCGATGTATCGGCGCCCGCGTCAACGGCCGCCTCGTCCCCCTCGAATCGACCCTCGACAACGGCGACACCGTCGAGGTGTTCACCTCCAAGTCGCAGGACGCCGGCCCGAGCCGCGACTGGCTCGGCTTCGTCAAGAGCGCCCGCGCCCGCAACAAGATCAAGCACTGGTTCTCCAAGGAGCGCCGCGACACCGCGATCGAGTCCGGCAAGGACGCCATCGCCCGCGCCATGCGCAAGCAGAACATGCCGCTGCAGCGGATGATGTCCGGTGAGGCGCTGCTCGCCCTCGCCCGCGACATGCGCTACCCGGACGTCTCGTCCCTCTACGCGGCCGTCGGCGAGAGCCAGGTGTCGGCGCAGCACGTCGTCCAGCGGCTCGTGGACGCGCTCGGCGGCGTCGAGAGCGCCGAAGAGGACCTCGCCGAGATCGCCCTGCCGACCCGCCGCAAGCGCAGCCGCCCCGCCGGCGACCCGGGCGTCGTCGTCGCCGACGACGCGGACGTGTGGGTCCGCCTGTCCCGCTGCTGCACCCCGGTCCCCGGCGACGACATCGTCGGCTTCGTCACCCGCGGCCACGGCGTCTCCGTCCACCGCGCCGACTGCGCCAACGTCGAGAGCCTGAGGGCGCAGCCGGACCGCCTGATCGACGTCAAATGGTCGCCGGGCGAAGACTCGGTCTTCCTCGTCGCCATCCAGGTCGAGGCCCTCGACCGCCCCCGCCTCCTGTCGGACGTGACCCGCGTCCTCTCCGACCAGCACGTCAACATCCTGTCGGCGTCGGTCACCACCACCCGCGACCGTGTGGCCGTCAGCCGGTTCACCTTCGAGATGGGCGACCCGAAGCACCTGGGCCACGTCCTGAAGGCCGTCCGCTCCATCGACGGTGTCTACGACGTCTACCGCACCACCAGCGGCGCCACGACGTAGACCGGCGCCCTCCGCCGCGGTCGCCGGCGGAAACCCGACGTCCGTGGTGGTGACGCGGCAAGGGCGGCCGCCGGGTGGCGGCCGCCCTTGGATACGCGGGTCAGTTCCCGGTGGGGGCGTCCTCTTCTTCGGGGATCACGTCCACGCCGGCCTCCGCGCGCTGCTGCGGGGTGATCGGGGTCGGGGCGGCGGTCAGCGGGTCGTAGCCGGACGCTGCCTTGGGGAAGGCGATCACGTCGCGGATCGACTCCTGGCCGGCGAGGAGCATGACCACGCGGTCCCAGCCGAAGGCGATGCCGCCGTGCGGGGGCGGGCCGAACTTGAACGCCTCCAGCAGGAACCCGAACTTCGACTCCGCCTCCTCCTTGGAGAGGCCGAGCACGTCGAAGACGCGCTGCTGCATCTCCGCGCGGTGGATTCGGATGGAGCCGCCGCCGATCTCGTTGCCGTTCAGGACGAGGTCGTAGGCGTTCGCGAGGGCGCCGCCGGGGTCGTCGTGGAAGGTGTCGGCGAACTCCGGCTTCGGCGCCGTGAACGGGTGGTGCACGGACGTCCAGCCGATCTGCTCGCCCTTGCCGTCCTCGACGGGCTCGAAGATCGGCGCGTCCACGACCCAGACGAACTCCCAGGCGGACCCGTCGATCAGGTCGCGGCGGCGGCCGATCTCCAGGCGGGCCGCGCCGAGCAGCTCCTGCGTGGCGTGCCGCTTGCCGGCGCCGAAGAAGATCGCGTCGCCGGGGGCGGCGCCGGTCTTCGCGGCGAGCCCCTCCTTCTCGGTGCCGGAGAGGTTCTTGGCCACCGGGCCGCCGAGGGTGCCGTCCTCCTGGACGAGGACGTAGGCGAGGCCCCGCGCCCCGCGGGCCTTGGCCCAGTCCTGCCAGCCGTCCAGCTCCTTGCGGGTCTGGGACGCACCGCCGGGCATGACGACCGCGCCGACGTAAGGGGCCTGGAACACGCGGAACGACGTGGCTGCGAAGTACTCCGTCATGTCGGTCAGCTCGTTGCCGAAGCGCAGGTCGGGCTTGTCGGAGCCGTAGCGGGCCATCGCGTCCGCGTAGGTGATGTGGGGGATCGGCCGGGGGATCTCGTAGCCGGCGACGTCCTTCCAGAGGCGGGCCACGAGGTCCTCGCCGACCTTGAGGACGTCGTCCTGGTCGGCGAACGACATCTCGATGTCGATCTGGGTGAACTCGGGCTGCCGGTCGGCGCGGAAGTCCTCGTCGCGGTAGCAGCGGGCGATCTGGTAGTAGCGCTCCAGGCCGCCGACCATGAGGAGCTGCTTGAACAGCTGCGGCGACTGCGGCAGCGCGTACCAGTGGCCGGGCTTGAGCCGGACGGGGACGAGGAAGTCGCGGGCGCCTTCGGGGGTGGACCGGGTGAGGGTGGGCGTCTCGACGTTGACGAAGCGGTGCTCGCGCATCACCTCGTGCGTCAGGAACGATGCCTCGGAGCGGACCTTCACCGCGCGGGCGACGGACTCGCGGCGCAGGTCGAGGTAGCGGTACTTGAGCCGGATCTCCTCGTTGACGTTGACGTCGCCCTCGATGGGGAACGGCAGCGGCGCCGCGTCCGACAGCACCTCGATGTGCGCGGCGGCGACCTCGATGTCGCCGGTGGGCAGCTCGGGGTTCTCGTTGCCCTCGGGGCGGACGCGGACCTCGCCGACGACCTTGACGCAGAACTCCGCGCGCAGGTCGTGAGCGGCGTCCTCCTCCCGGAAGACGACCTGCGCGGTGCCGGACGCGTCCCGCAGGTCGATGAACGTGACGCCGCCGTGGTCGCGGCGGCGGCCGACCCAGCCGGCCAGCGTGACCTGCTGCCCGGCGTGCTCCTTGCGGAGCGCGCCCGCCTCGTGGGTGCGGATCATTTGGAGAGCCTTTCCTTCAACGTCGTGGTGAGGTCGGTGAGCGGGACGGCGGTCTGCCCGCCCTCGGCCAGATCCTTGACCTGGGCGACGCCGTCCGCGATATCTCGCTCCCCGAGGATCACGGCGTAGCGGGCGCCGGAGCGGTCCGCGTCCTTCATGGCGCCCTTCAGCCTCTTGCCGCCGAACGCCATGTCGGCGGCGATCCCGGCGCGGCGCAGCCCGTCGACGATGGCGAACATCCGGCGTTCGGCGGTGTCGCCGAGCGCCACCCCGAACGCCTCGCAGCGGGGCCGGACGGTGAACGCGGCGCCCTCGGCCTCCTGCGACTCGGCTTCGAGGGCCAGGATCGTGCGGTCCAGGCCGAGCCCGAACCCGATGCCGGGCAGCGGGGGGCCGCCGATGTCCTCCGACAGCCCGTCGTAGCGGCCGCCACCGCCGATGCCGGACTGGGCGCCGAGCAGCGGGTGGTCGAACTCGTAGGTGGTGCGGGTGTAGTAGTCCAGGCCGCGGACGAGGGTGGGGGTGTCCTCCCAGGCGATGCCGAGGTCGGCGAGCAGTTCCCGGACCCGGTCGTGGTGCGCCTTGCATGCGGGGCACAGGTGGTCGGCCATCAGAGGCGCGCCGGCGAGCTGCTCGCGCACCCTCGGGCGCTTGTCGTCCAGGACGCGCAGCGGGTTGATCTCGACGCGGGCGCGGGTGTCGTCGTCCAGGTCGAGGGCGCGCAGGAAGTCCTGCAGCAGGGCGCGGTAGGCCGGACGGCACTCCTTGCAGCCGAGCGAGTTCAGCAGCAGCCGCACCCGGGTCAGGCCCAGCGACCGGTACCAATGGGACGCGATCGCGATCGTCTCGGCGTCGACCTGCGGGTCCTCGCTGCCGATCGCCTCCAGGTCGAGCTGGTAGAACTGCCGGTAGCGGCCCTGCTGCGGGCGCTCGGCGCGGAACGCGGCACCGGTCGTCCACACCTTCACCGGCAGCGCGCCCTTGTGCAGGTTGTTCTCCAGGACGGAGCGCAGCACTGACGCGGTGAACTCGGGGCGCAGCGTCAGCGACCGGCCGCCCCGGTCCTCGAACGTGTACATCTCCTTGGACACCACGTCGGTGGACTCGCCGACGCCGCGGCGGAACAGGTTGGTGTCCTCGAAGACGGCCAGTTCCAGGTAGCCGTAGCCGGCGAGCCGCGCCTGCTCGGCGAACGCCTCCCTGATGGCGTAGAAGAGGTCCGCGCGCGGCGGGACGTATTCACTGACCCCTTTGGGGGCCCGGAAGCTCGAACTCATGGTCTCTCTGGTCAGAATCCCTTGGTGGGCCCGTCCGCGGGAACCAATTCCGCGAGGAACGGGTTGGTCGCGCGCTCGCGGCCGATTGTGGTCTGCTCGCCGTGCCCGGGCAGGACGGCCGTCTCGTCGGGCATGGTGAGGCACACCCGGGACAGGCTGGCGAGGATCTCCTCGTACGATCCGCCCGGCAGGTCGGTGCGACCGATGGACCCGGCGAACAGCAGGTCGCCGGTGAACATCACGTCCGGGACCTGCTGCGCCTGCGGCGTCCGGAACGTCACCGACCCGGGCGTATGGCCCGGCGCGTGGTCGACGGTGAAGCTCAGCCCGGCCAGCTCCAGCACCGAGGCGTCGGCCAGTTCCCGCACGTCGTCCGGCTCCGACAGCTCCAGGCCGCCGAACATCTGCTGCCCGGCGCCGAGCGACAGGCCCTTCGCCGGATCGGTGAGCAGGTCGCGGTCGTCCGGATGGATGTAGGCGGGGACGTCCTTGGCGCCGCAGACCGGGGCCACCGACCAGACGTGGTCGAGGTGGCCGTGCGTGAGCAGCACCGCGACCGGCTTCAGCCGGTGCTCGCGCAGGATGTCCTCGATTCCGGCCTCGGCGTCCTGGCCGGGGTCGATGACCACGCACTCCTCACCCGCGGCGGGCGCCACGACGTAGCAGTTCGCGGCGAACGATCCAGCGGGGAACCCGGCGACGAGCACGGTCGTCCTTCCTTGGAGCCATCTCGGGTGGGCGTGTCCGAAGGGTACCGGCGCGGCCGCGGCCACCGCGAACGAGATAGCGCGTTCGCCGTGTCGCGCCGGGCGCCGCGATCGCGGGAAAGCGCTCCCTGAACGCGGCGGCGCTTTTACTCGCGGGTACCGCTACTATGCGCTGCACGTTCACCTGATCACACCGGAAGGGCGAAGCACGTGGCGGGGAAGGACCGCAAGAAGCAGCTCGCGCGCCGGCGCTACGAGCGCCAGCAGCAGCGGCAGGCGCAGGAGGCGGCGAAGGCGCGCCGCCTCAAGATCATCAGCGCGGCCGCCGCGGTGGCGGTCATCGTCGTCGGCGGCGCCGTGTTCATGGTGGTGACCGGCAAGGACGACAAGTCCACGGCGGCCGGGCCGAAGTGCACCTACAAGGCCGCCCAGCAGGACGGGGCGCCCAAGAGCATCGGCACTCCGCCGGCCAAGCCCGCGCACACGGGGATCGTCCAGTCGACGGTGAAGCTCGGCCAGGGCGAGGTGGAGATGCAGCTGTACGGCGGGAAGGCGCCGTGCACGGTCAACTCCTTCACCTACCTGGCGCAGAAGAACTTCTTCGATAAGACCGAGTGCCACCGGCTGACGAGCGGCGGGCTCAGCGTCCTGCAGTGCGGCGACCCGACCGCGTCGGGGTCGGGCGGGCCGGGCTACCAGTTCGCCAACGAGAACACCGACGGCGCCATGTACACCGAGGGCACCCTCGCCATGGCGCACAGCAGCCAGCCGGACTCCAACGGCAGCCAGTTCTTCATGGTCTACAAGGACTCGCAGCTCCCGCCGGACTACACGGTCTTCGGGAAGATCACCAAGGGGCTGGACGTGCTGCAGAAGATCGCCAAGGCGGGTTCGGAGCCGAAGGGCGACGGCAAGCCCAAGAAGAAGGTAGAGATCCAGGACGTCACGATCGCCGGGAAATAGGCGAACGGGATACTAAGGTGTGGAGGGTCCGGAAGGCGCGAGTCGTCCGGACCCGCGATTCAGGAGGCAAGGGTGTCCAGCGCGACCGATCCCTGGGGCCGGGTGGACGAGGACGGCACCGTGTACGTCAGGACGGCCGACGGCGAGCGGGTAGTCGGGTCCTGGCAGGCCGGTGCGCCCGAAGAGGCCCTGGCCTACTTCAAGCGCAAGTACGACGCGCTCGTCACCGAGATCGGCCTGCTCGAACAGCGGGTCCGCACCACCGACCTGCAGCCCGCCCAGGCCCAGCAGAGCATCGACCGCCTCCGCGAGGCCGTCTCCGAGGCGCACGCCGTCGGCGACCTCGACGCCCTCGGCCGCCGCCTGGACGGCCTGACCGAGCGGGTCGGGCAGCGCCGCGAGGAGGTCAAGGCGCAGCGCGAGCAGCACCGCCACGAGGCCCGCGAGGTCAAGGAGCGGATCGTCGCCGAGGCCGAGCGCATCGCCGCCGAGGAGACGCACTGGAAGAACGGCGGTGAGCGGCTGCGCCAGCTCGTCGAGGAGTGGAAGGCCGCCGACCGCATCGACCGCCCCACCGAGACCGCGCTCTGGAAGCGGCTGTCGTCGGCCCGCAACGCCTTCACCAAGCGCCGCAAGGTCTACTTCGCGACCCTGGACGACCAGCGCGAGGAGTCCCGCCGGGACAAGGAGCGCCTCGTCGTCGAGGCGGAGTCGATGTCCGGCTCCACCGACTGGGGCGAGACGGCCGCCGCCTACCGCGACCTGATGCGCCGCTGGAAGCTGGCCGGGCGCGCCTCCCGCGACGCCGAAGAGGACCTGTGGTCCCGGTTCAAGGGCGCCCAGGACACCTTCTTCCAGGCCCGCAGCGCCGCGTTCGCCGAGCGCGACGCCGAGTTCCGCGGCAACGCCGAGGAGAAGGAGAAGATCCTCGCCGAGGCGGAGCGGCTGCTGCCGGTGCGCGACGTCCGGTCGGCGCGGCAGGCGCTGCGCGCGGTCCAGGAGCGCTGGGAGGCCGCCGGGATGGTCCCCCGCGACCAGCGCGACCGCCTCGAAGGCCGGCTCCGCAAGATCGAGGAGACCGTCCGCTCCGCCGAGGAGAACGAGTGGCGCCGCACCAACCCCGAGGCCCGCGCCCGCGCCGAGGCCACGGTCGGCCAGCTGCGCGGCTCCATCGAGCAGCTGGAGAAGCGCCTCGGCAAGGCCCGCGACGCCGGCCGCGAGAAGGACGCCAAGGAGGCCGAAGAGGCCCTCAGCGCCCGCCGCGCGTGGCTGGAGGAGGCCGAACGCACCCTCGCCGAGTTCTCGTGACCCCCTAGGCCGTCCGGCCCAGGAAGGCGAGCATCCTGGTCTGCTCGTCGGCTCCGCGCGGGGCCGGGAGGGGCGGGGCCAGGTCGCCCTTGGCCCGGAGCGGGGCGGCGACCACCTGGGCGGTCGCGAAGGCGTGGTGGACGAGGTCCGGGTCCAGGCGGGACGGCTGGCCCGTCGCGCGGGCCAGGTCCCAGGCGTGCACCAGCGGCTCCAGGATGTAGGCCTCCAGGTAGTCGCCCAGCGGCAGCTCGCCCAGGCCGCCGAACGGGATGAGACGGCCGAGGGCGTCCGGGGTGAGGGACGCCGCGCACTCCTTGCGGGCCGTCCGCCAGCTCATCAGGACGTCGCCCTCGACGAACCGCGCCGGGTCCCCGTTGACGTCCGGCTGGGGTTCCCCAGCGGCCAGCGCCCGGACCAGGGACTGCCCGCCGGTCACGTGGCCGGCGACGTCCCGGGCGGTCCACGCGTCGCAGGGCGACGGTGCGTCCCACCCGTCGCGGGGGACGCCGGCCACCAGGCCCTCGAAGAGGTCGAGGGCCCGGTGGTAGCCGCTGAGGTTGTGAGCCATGGTGGTCAGTGACCCGCGATCCGACCGCGCTGTCAAGCGCTATCGCGAAGCTCGCCTGCCCGGGATCACGCCGCCCGGGATCACACGGCGGGGCGGCCCCGCTCCCGCAGCATCGCGTTCATCTGCGTGATCTCCGCCCGCTGGCCCTCCACCATCGTGCGGGCCAGCCGCCGCACCCGGTCGCGGCCGGTGCGGGCGAGGACGGCCTCGGCCATCCCCACGCCGCCGCGGTGGTGGGCGATCATCAGCCGCAGGAACCCGACTTCGGCGGCACGGCCGGCGGCCTGCTTGAGGTCCGCCAGCTGCTCGCGCGTCGCCATGCCCGGCATCGCGGCGCCACCGCCCCCGTGGCGGCCCCCGTGCCCCGACATCCAGCGCATGTGCCCGGAGGGGTCGGTCTTCGGCAGCCCCCACTCGTCCAGCCAGGCCGTCATCATGCCGATCTGGGCGGACTGGGTGTTGATGATGTCGAAGGCCAGCAGCCGGACGGCCGGGTCGCCGGTGCGGTCCCGGACGATGAACGACATCTCCACCGCCTGGGCGTGGTGCGAGCTCATGTCGCGGGCGAACCCGGCCTCGGGGCCGTCCGTGCCCGGCTCCTCCGAGCGGAAGGCGGCGCGCCCCACCAGGACGGCGCTGGCGAGCAGGACGAGGACCGCGAGGACGACGGTGACGCGCCGTCCCCGCGGTGCCGCGGGGACGGCGCTCACGGCGTCCCCGCTCACGGGGTGTCCTTGCCGCCCGAGCAGGCCGCGCCGGGCTCGGGCGTCTGGGGGCCCTTCACGAAGGCGCGCAGGAACTCGTCGACGCGGGGGTCGGAGGCGTTCTGGAGCTTGAGCTGCTTGCCCCAGGCGGTGAGCGTGACCGGCGAGTCCTCGGACGGGTAGGGGCTCAGCAGCGTGTAGTCGGTGCCGCTGACCTTGCTCTTGAGGGACGCGAGCTGATCGGCGGCCAGGCCGGGCCTGTAGGTGATCCACACGGCGCCGTGCTCCAGGGCGTGGACGGCGTGCTCGTTCTGGAGCGGCGCGTCGTAGACGTGGCCGTCGCAGTTCTGCCAGACGGGGTTGTGGTCGCCGCCCATCGGCGGATCGGTGTCGTACTCGACGGTCCCGGCGACGTGGCCGCGGCCGAGCCCGTCCTTGGTCACCAGGCCCTTGATCGAGTCGTCGGCGGACGACGGCCTGGTCTGGAGGTACGCGTAGCCGATGGCGATGACCGCCACCAGGCCGATGACGGTGAAGAAGGCGATGCCTCCCCACGGGACCTCGCGCTGGGTCAGGACGTTCTTGGCGGTCTTGTTACGGGCGCTCTTGGACATGAGAGCGGTCCTCTCAGGGGCTGTGGTCCAACACGGACATGAGCGCAGCGCCGTATCCCGGCAAGGGTGATACGGGCGTGCGCGGCCTTACGGCCGGTCCGTCACAGCCGGAGAACCTGGAGTGCGGGAGCGAACGAGGGTGCGGGGGCGGCATCGGCCGGTGGCGCGAGCGTCCAGCCGATACGCGGAGACAGGGACCGGAGCGGCCTGCGCCCTGCGGCGGCCACCCCGAGGAGGATGAGGGCGAAGAGCACGGCCAGGCACAGGCATGCGTCCATGGGCGCCGGGG